>JBGPND010000134.1:0-14171 GCA_041487355.1 Acetobacteraceae bacterium
CTGGGCGCAAGAATGGCGCCGGCCAGCACCGGGAGCCAATGAACGCCAGTTTTAGCGGTGGGGGTTTTGGTGTTTTTTTCGTGTGGGCGGGGTTATTTTCAAACACCCCCCCCCCGGTGGGGGGTGGGGGGTGGGGGGGGGGGGCCGTTGGGCTGGGCCCCGTCCCCCCGGCCCCCTCCCGCAAGGGGAGGGGGAGTCTGTTTCTGATTCTGGTTCAGCGCCCCGCTCACTGCTTCACTCGCGGATCGATGATGCCGTAGGTGAGATCGGTGATCAGGTTCACCACCACGATCAGGAAGCAGTAGATCACCATCAGCCCCTGCAACATCGTATAGTCGCGCTGGTTCAGCGCGCCGACGATGATCTTGCCCAGGCCCGGCCGGTTGAACACGATCTCGGTGAGAACGGAGTTGCCGATCAGGATGCCGATATAAAGGCCGACCACGGTCACCACCGGCATCGCCGCGTTGCGCAAGCCATGACGCCACACCACGCGGCGCCACGGGACGCCCTTGGCGCGCGCGGTGCGGATGTAGTCTTCGCCCATCACGGACAACATTGCGCTGCGCGTCACACGGGTGATGTAGGCGGCCATGACCAGCCCGAGCGTCGACGCCGGCAGCACCAGCTTGTCGAGCCGATCGATCGGATCATCCAGGCGCGCGTTGCCGATCACCGGAAACAGCCGCCAGTGCAGCGCGAAGACCATCAGGATGAAGATGCCGGAAACGAACACCGGGAATGACAGGCCGATCAGTGACAGCAGCCGCGCGGCATAGTCGATGAAGCGGTTGCGGTGCAGCGCCGCCCAGATGCCGACCGGCACTCCGATGATGCTGCCCACGAGCAGCGAGGCGAGCGTCAGATCGATGGTGTGCGGCAGCACGGCGCCGACGTCGGTGAGGATCGGTCGTCCGGTCACCATCGAGCGACCAAAATCGCCGGACAGCGACTGCGCCAGGAAGTCGACGTATTGCTGCCAGATCGGCTTGTCGAGCCCAAGCTTCGCGTGCAGGGCGGTGATACCTTCCGGCGTCGCCCGGTCGCCGAGTATGACGATCGCGGGATCGCCCGGCACGACGCGGACGATCAGGAACACCAGGGTCAGCACCGCCAGCAGCGTCGGTATCGCCGCGAGCAGCCGGCGGATGATGTACACCGTCATGGCCGGCCTTGTGCCGGCCATCCACGTCTTACTTTGCACCAGCATCGCAAGCCGTGGATGCCGGGCCGAAGCCTGTCCTCGGGCGGGCCGTCGGCCCGACCCGTGGGCCCGGCATGACGTTGGCGAGCCAACGTCACTTAAAGTGCGTCGCCTCGGTGATCAGCGGGCCAAGCGACAGCGAACCCTCCAGCTTGTAACCATAGTCGAGATCGTCGTGACGCGCGAACACCAGCAGTGTCTCGAACATCGGCACCGCGCAGAGGGCGGCCACGATCTTCTTCTGCGCCTCGGCCCAGAGAGCGAGCTGCTTCGCCTTGTCCGTCTCCACCCGGGCGCCGTCGATCTCCGCATCGGCGACATTGCAGTGGCTGAAGTTGGTCACCGCGGTCGGTGTCTTCACGATGCTGCGCGAGTGGAAGAACTGCGTGAGATACACGTCCGCCACCGGGAAACGCGCGGCCGAATAGTAGACGATGGAGCTGAGGTCCTGGCGGATCTGCTGATGGTAGGTGGCATGCTCCACCACCTGCATGTCGAGATTGATGCCCGCCCGCTTGAGCTGCGCCTGGAACACCTGCGCCGCGGTCAGCATTTCCGGAAGCTGCGACTGGATCATCTTGATCGTCACGCCGTCCGGATAGCCTGCCTCCTTCAGCAGCGCCTTGGCCTTCTCCACATTGTTCGCAACCAGGCCATTGTCGGCGGTGAAGCCGAGATAGCCGCGCGGCACCACGCCCTGTGCCTCGCGGCTCACGTCGGCGCCGCGCCAGCGCACCAGCTCCGGCCGGTTGATCGCATAGGCGATCGCCTGCCGCACGCGGATATCGTCGAGCGGCTTCACCGTCATGTTGAGATGAAGTTCGCCCTCCTCGGCCGGTTCGAACACGTCGACGATGGTGTGCGGCAACCCTTTGGTGCGGTTCACCCAGGCCTGGTCGGCGCGCCCGTAGTTGAGATCGAGTTCGCCGTTCTGGAACGCGAGGTCACGCGATGCATCGGATGGGATGAAGCGGTAGCTGATCTTCTTGATCTTCGGCGCACCGCGGAAATAGCCGTCATGCGCGACCAGCTCGAGCGACTGGTTCGGCGTGACCGAGGCGAAAGCGAAAGGCCCGGTGCCGATCGGATTGCGCTTGAAGTCGTCGCCGCGCTGCTCGACCGCCTTCTTCGAGACGATGAAGCCCTGCGCATAGCTGGTGAGGATGCCGAGCACGCTCGGGACGTTGTCCTTCAGCACCAGGCGGACGGTGTACGGATCGACCACCTCGATCGTCTGGAACGGCCGCAGTTCCGAGGAAAATGCGGATGTCTTCGCGTCACCCGCCTTCTTCAGGCTAAACACGATATCGTCCGCGGTCAGCTCGCCGAACCCGCCATGGAACTGCACGCCGTGGCGCAGGTGGAAGGTCCAGGTGCGGCCGTCGGGAGAGCTTTCCCATTTCTCCGCGAGGTCGGGCTCCAGCCTGGCAGGGTCGATGCTGCCAGGTGGAAACCGCACCAGGCCGTTGAACATCCATGCCGCGATGACGCGGTCGATGGTGGAGACCGCAAAGTGCGGATCAAGCTGGCCGATATCCTGCGCGGCGATGCCCACGTTCAGCGCCGTCTTCGGCTGCGCGAAGGCCGGCGCGACGAAGGCGAGAGCGGAGGCCAGAAGGGCTGCCAGAAACAGCATGTTGTGAGTCTCCCTCTTGATTCAGCCGATGTGTAATCAGCCGGTGTCCCGGCAGCAAGGCTAGGCCGTCTTCCTCACGCCCCAGAACAGCGGGAACGGCGACTTGACGATGCCTTCGATGGTCGTGCGGTGCGCGATCGGCTGCAGCCACTGCCCGAGGGGATAGTAGGGCGCTTCCTCCCAGACATCGAGCTGGATCTGCTCCGCCACCTTCTTCTGCGTGGCGAGATCGGGCGCGTCGAACCAGGCGGTGCGCAGCTCCTCCATCTTCGGGCTGGTGAACCAGCCAAACCAGCCCTTCTCGCCTGTGCCGGCGATCGGGTAATGGGCACCGGGATCGACCAGATTGAGCCCCTCCCAGCCGGTGCAGAACGCGCTCCAGCCACCCTTGTCGATGGTGTCCTTGTTGTTGCGGCGCTGGATCATCGTGCCCCAGTCCATGCCCTGCAGATCGACGTTGATCCCGAGCTTGCCGAGCAGGTCGGCGCCGACCAGGCATTCCGCGTTCAACACCGGATAGTCGGTCGGCGTGATGAACACGATCTTCTCGCCCTGGTAGCCGCTCTCGGCCACCAGCTTCTTCGCCAATGCAATATCGCGCGGGCCGGTCAATGTCTCCAGCCCCGCGGTGTTGGCGAGCGGCGAGCCAGGCGTGAACACGCCAACGCCGATGCGCGTGAGTTCCGGATCGCCGCCCATCGCGGCATTCATGAAGTCGGCTTGGTTGATCGCCGGCAGCAGCGCGCGGCGCAGCTTCACGTTGTCGAACGGCGGATGCAGCATGTTGAAGCGCATCACACCGACGACGCCGAACTCGTCGAGCCGCTCGACCACCACACCGCGCGCCTTGCGCAGCAGCGGCAGCAGATCGACAGTCGGCGTCTGCCACCATTCCTCCTCGCCCGACTGGATGGCGGCGGAAGAAGTCGCGGCGTCGGTGATGATGTTCCATTCGATCCGCTCGAAATTCGCCTGCTTCCCGCCGGCGACGAAGCTCGGCGCCTCCTGCCGCGGCACGTAGCCGTCGAACCGCCTGAACGTCGCCAGCGCACCCGGCGACCATTCGCTGCGATTGAACACGTAGGGACCGGAGCCGATGTATTCGTCGATCTGCTTGTAGGGATCGGTCTTCGCGAGCCGCTCTGGCATGATGAAGCAGACATTTGCCGTTGGCTTGCCGAGCCCGTGGGCGAGCAACGGGAACGGCTTCTTCAACCGGAAGATGAAACTGCGATCATCGGCGGCACTCAGTTCGTTGAGCGAGGCCTCGATGCGCTGGGCAAAGCCATCGCGCTTCATCCACCGCTGGATCGAGGCGACGCAGTCGGCGGCGCGGACCGGCGCGCCGTCGTGGAATTTCAGGCCCTCGCGCAGGCGGAACCGCCAGGTCAGGCCGCCATCGGTGATCTCGTGGCCCTCGCACATCTGCGGCTTCGGAGCGAGGCTGCCGTCCCAGCCATAGAGAGTGTCCCAGATCATGTAGCCGAAGTTGCGGGCCACCGTCGTGGTGGACCAGATCGGATCGGGGTTCTGCAGGTTGCCTTCCGGGATGAACTTCAGTGTCCTTGCCGCCGCCTGGGCGATGGAAGGGCGCGGCAGTCCAGTGGAAGCCAGCACCGCGGCACCCGCCGCAGCCAGCATTTGACGTCGTTTCATCGGTTTCCTCCCCGGCTGAATCGACACGGATTCTGGGCTCGGCAGGCGAAAGCGCAAGATGGCTCGGCCCTCGGAAGCCTCTCCGCTGGTGACTGTTGACCGATTCGGAGCAACAATTGCGACGCCAATGGCCCGGCATGGACCTGTCTTGAGAGTGATGATGCCGACAGCGACGATTGAGAATCTGGAAGAGCTGCGTGAGACCGTGCGCCAAGCCTATGCGCGCGGTGCGCTCGATGCATCGATCACCCTGCAGCAGGACGTGATTGCCCAGGCACGCTCCGCCGACGCGCTCATGCCAGACGATTTCCTGTTCTTCGGCCTGATGATGTACGGCCGCAGGCGATTGATCGACGGCATCGCGGCGCTGCGCGAGGGCACGGAGCGTTTTCCCGACAATGCGCCGCTGCACGAGAATCTTGGCGTGTTCCTCCTGGGGTCCGGCGACACGGCTGGCGCGATCACCGAATGCCTCCGCGCCGTGGAGCTTGGCTCGGACAGCCCGAATGTACATGACTGCCTGTGCGACGCCTATGCGCAGATCGGCCGACCTGATCAGGCCATTGCGGAGGGCCGGGCGGCGATGGAAGCGAAAGACCGCTTCTTCGGCGCCCGCGCACCGCTGGCCGAAATCCCGCAAGGCCTGCCAGCGGCGTTCAATCCGTTGAACCCAACGGAGAACATCATCGCGTATTGCCTGTGGGGTTCGGATCACCGCTACCTCGTGCCATTGCTGGAGAACGCGCGTATCCAACCGCATATCTTTCCAGGCTGGACGCTGCGGCTTTATCACGATGCGTCAGTGCCTGATGACTATCTCAGCCAGCTTGCCGGACACGGCGTACAGTTCGTGCGCAAGACACTGCCGCCCAACGTGCCCGAACACCGCAAGCTGCTCTGGCGGTTCGACGTGATCGCCGATCCGACCGTCCGCCGGTTTCTGATTCGCGATGCGGATTCGCTCCTGTCGGTGAAGGAGCGGGTCGCGGTGGATGCCTGGCTGCAGTCCCGCTACTACTTTCACGCCATGCGCGACTGGTACAGCCACACCGACCTGCTGCTCGCCGGAATGTGGGGCGGGGTCGGCAACATCCTGCCGCCAACCGAACAACTGTTTCAGGCCTATACCGCCTGGCGCGTGGAGAACAACCACGTCGACCAGGATGTGCTGTCGGAGACCGTGTGGCCGACGATACGGCGGAGCTGCCTGATCCACGACAGCATCTTCACCGGCTGCCTCGGCAGCGTGCCGTTTCCGCCGTTCGGCGGCCAGCCGCCCGGCTATCACATCGGCCAGAACGCCTTCCTGCACTTCAAGCGGAGCTGAGCGGCGGGTTACGGCTCCGGCTCACCCGCCCTACGCATCGATTGTAGGGCGGATGAGCGCAGCGAAATCCGCCATTTTCATGCCCCCTTGAATACGGGCCGGCGCTTGGCCAGGAACGCATCGCGTCCCTCGGCATGGTCCGCTGTCAGGAACAGCATGCTTTGCAACTCGCGCTCGCGCTCAAGGGCCTGGTCAAGCCCCTCGGCGAGCAGACCCTTGGTCAGTGCGACAGGCAGCGGTGCGGCATCGGCAAAGGCGCTGGCGCGCTGCAAGGCGAAGTCCAGCGCCCCACCCTTCGGCACGACATGATCGACCAGATCGATGCGCTCGGCTGTGGCCGCATCCATCTGCTCGCCGTACAACAGCACCTGGCGGGCGCGCCCCATGCCGACGCGCGCCGGCAGCGTGTGGTTCAGCGCAAGGTCGGCGATCAGGCCGATGCGGCCGAACCCGGCGCCGAAACGCGCATCCTCCGCCGCAACGATCGTGTCGCAGCACAGCGCGAGCGACAGGCCGGCCCCGACGGCATAGCCCTCGACAGCGGCGACGATCGGCTTGCCGCAGCGGATCATCAGCCGCACCAGGCGATGCGTGATGCGGAAGCGCTCCAGCCCGTCGGCAAGAGTCTTCACGTTCATCGCGGTGATGTCGCCACCGGCGCAGAACGTGCCGCCGGCGCCGGTGAGCACGACGGCGCGGATGCCGCGATCCGCCTCGATGCGTTCGAACGCGGCGATCAGCGCCTCGCGCAGCTTCATGGCCAGCGCGTTGCGCCGCTGCGGATAGTTCAGTGTGAGGACGATGGTGGTGCCGTCACGCCCCTCCGTCAGCATCGGCGCCGTGGCGGAGCTGTCATTCATCGTCCCGCTCCACCGGTGCGACGACGCGGAAGCGGGCGCGATGCACCGAGGGCGGGCCGCAAAGTGGTGACAGCACCATCGCCTTGCGCAGAAAGAGCCCGATATCGTAGGCGTCGGTGTAGCCGATGCCGCCGTGCAACTGGATGCAGGTGCGCGTCACCACCATCGCCGCATCCGACGCACGCACCTTGGCACGCGACACCGCAGCCTGGCGCTGCGCCGTCGTGGGCGCGTTATCCAGCGCGTAGGCGGCCGAGCCAACCGTCGCGCGGGTCAGCGAGATCTGGATCTGCATGTCGACGGCGCGGTGCTGCAGCGCCTGAAAGCTGCCGATCTTGTGACCGAACTGCTCGCGCGTCTTCATGTAGTCGAGCGTGATCGTGAAGGCGCGGTCCATCAGGCCGAACAGATAGGCCGAGCTGGCCATGATGGTGTGTTCCAGCGCCTCCGACGCATTGCCTTCGATCGCCTCGGCCGGCGCTCCGTCGAGGATCAGCGTGCCGAAGTTTCCGCCATCCTGGGTCTGCTGGATTTCCAGCGACACGCCAGGCGCGTCACGCTCCACCAGTGCGAGGCCGCCCGGCACGGTGACCAGGAAGGCATCGGCGCCGGCGGCCATCGGGATGAACATCTTGCGTCCGGTGAGCTTGCCGTTCCGCAGCACCGTCTCGCCGACCAGTTCGATGCTGTTCGGCTTCTCCTGCCAGGCCGGCAGGATGATGCGCTCGCCGGCAAGCACCGTCGCGAGGTGATCGGGCGGCAGGAGCTGGGCCGCCATCGCGGCCGGGATCAGCGGCTCCGGCACCAGCCCCGCGCCGAGTTCCTCGGCCAGGCCACAGAATTCCCGCGAGCCGAGGCCCGAACCGCCGGCGTCCTCCGGAATGCGCAGCCCCAGCCATCCCATCTCGCACATCTCGCGCCAGGTGCTGCGATCGAACCCGGGTTCGGTGAAGCGGAGTGCGCGGATCCGCTTCAGGTCGCCCTTGCGCGGCGCAATCCCTGCCGCGCTGTCCTTCAGCATCTGCAGGTGTTCGAGCGGATCCATCATGTCGCTCACTCCGTGGCAAGTACCGTCATGGCCGGGCTTGACCCGGCCATCTGCCGCGCCACGCAGATGGCCGGGTCAAGCCCGGTCATGACGATAAGGGAACCGGTCACTGGTCACCACGATGCAGCTTCGCGTCCGTCCGTGCCTGCAGCGCCTCGAAGGTCAGGCCGGGCGCCATGTCGAGCACCACGAAGCCACGCTCGGTCACGTCGATCACCGCGAGGTTGGTGTAGACCCGCTTCACCGCGCCGACCGCGGTGAGCGGATAGGAGCAGCGGTGCACCAGTTTCGACGTGCCGTCCTTGGTGGTGTGCTCCATCAGCACCCAGAGCCGCTTGGCGCCGGCGGCGAGGTCCATCGCGCCGCCGACCGCGGGCGCGGTGTCGTTTTCCGAAGTTGCCCAGTTGGCGATGTCGCCGCTCTCCGCCACCTGGAACGCGCCAAGCACGCAAAGATCGAGATGCCCGCCGCGGATCATGGAGAAGCTGTCGGCGTGATGGCAGAAGCTGCCGCCGTTGCGCAGCGTGACATACTGCTTGCCGGCATTGATCAGCCAGGGATCGATCTGGTCCTTCGGCGGCGCGGGCCCCATGCCCAGCACGCCATTCTCGGAATGGAAGATCACCTCGCGCTCAAGCGGCACATGGTCGGCGACCGCTGTCGGGATACCGATCCCGAGATTGACATACCAGCCCTCCGGGATGTCGCGCGCCACACGGGCGGCCATCTGGGCGCGGTTCAGCGGCTTGATGTCGGCGACGGCGGTATCGGGCATCGCTGCCTCCTGTCAGAAACCGGTGGGATCACCGTAGGGTACATGCAGCACGCGGTCCACGAAGATGCCGGGCGTGACCACGTGGTCCGGGTTGATCTCGCCGAGCTCGCGGATGTGCTGGGTCTGCACGATGGTCAGCTTGCCGGCCATCGCGATCACTGGGTTGAAGTTGCGGCCTGACTCCTTGAACGTCAGGTTGCCCCAGCGGTCCGCCTCCCACGCCTCCACCAGCGCGACATCGCCGGGCAGCGCGCGCTCCATCACGTAGGTGCGGCCGTCGAATTCCCGAAGTTCCTTGCCCATGCCCATCTTGGTGCCGACGCCGGTGGCAGTGAAGAAGGCCGGCACGCCGGCGCCCGCCGCGCGCATGCGCTCGGCGAGCGTGCCCTGGGGGACGATCTCCAGCTCGATCTTGCCGGCACGGTACAGGGTCTCGAACACCACCGGGTCCGACGAACGCGGGAAGGAGCAGATGATCTTGCGCACCCGGCCGAGTTCCATCAGGCGGGCGAGGCCGACATGGCCGACGCCCGCATTGTTGCAGGCGACGGTGAGGTCGGTGGCACCCTGATGGATCAGGCCGTCGATCAGGGCGTTCGGCTGGCCGACGGCGCCGAAGCCGCCGACCAGCACGGTGGAGCCGTCCTTGATGCCGGCCATGGCGTCCGCCATGTCCTGGACGATTTTGTCAATCATGCGTCGTGGTCCCTGACCGTTTCCGTTAGGAGTTATCTGGCAGCCAATCTCCAAGCACTTGCGCTTCGGTGTAGGCAACCGCAGCGACGTCGATCAGCGGTTGCTCGCCGTAGTCGTGAAAATTGGCGCACACGAGCGCACGTGCCCGGGGAGTTTCCTTCGTGATCATCCCGGCGATCTCACGTCGCAGGCTGGGGCTGTCTGCCAGCAGGCGCTCGATGTCATCCCGCGCGCGCCGGATCGTGTCCCGCCATCCACGCGCGGGCTCAAGCGCTGGCGAAGCTTGCAGCTTCAGGAGATGCTCGATCACGACTACGATATGACTGGCGAGGGCGCGGCGTTCGGTCTTGCCCAAACTCTCGATCTCCTCCGCCACATGCTCCCAGTCGATGGGCGCAGTCCAGCCAGCGTCGGCCGCCGCGCGCAGCAGGCGCGCCTGCTCTTCGCTCCAACGGACCAGGTCCTGATCGTAGAGGCTTCCCATGGGGCCGGAGCATATCACGGCCCACAGACGGACCGGAAATTCCCCATTTTGCTCAGCCGTCATGGCCGTCCCCGGATCAAGTCCGGGGACGGCCATGACGGTAAACACAGGATTCAGTCGCCCACCTCGATCACCGCATCCGCGGCGAAGGCGCCTTCGCCTTCGGGCATGGCGAACACCGGATTGAGGTCGATCGATTGCAGGCGCGGCCCGGCCTGATGGGCGAACACCGACAGCCGCGCCAGCATCTCCGCGAGTGCGTGGATGTCCGCCGACTTGCGGCCGCGCGCGCCCAACAGCAGCGGGACGCCTTTGATCGAGCGGATCATCGCCTCGGCCACGTCCACGCCGAACGGGCAGCGGCGGAACACCACGTCCTTCATCACCTCAACGAAGATTCCGCCGAGGCCGAACATCGCGACCGGTCCGAACACCGGGTCACGGTGGATGCCCAGGATGCACTCGACGCCGCCCTGCATCTGCTTCGCAACCAGCACGCCCTCGATGCGCGCAGCGGGGGCGGCTCGCTTCGCGCGCTCGAGCAAGATGGCGAAGCCGTCGCGCACCGCCGCGGCATCCCCCACGTTCAGCAGCACGCCGCCGATCTCCGACTTGTGCAGGATGTCGGGCGACAGGATCTTCATCACCACCGGGAAGCCGAAACGCGCTGCCGCGGCCACGGCGGAGTCCGCATCGGCGCATGCCTGCTCCGGGGCGGACGCGATGCCGGCCTGCGCCAGCAATCGCTTCGCTTCCGCCTCGCTCGGCGTGGCGGCGGGCAGCGCGACCCGCGGCACGCTCGGCGGCGGGGCGGGATCGGCCGCGGCGAAGGCCTCGCCGAAGCGCCCCATCGCGGCGATCGCCGTGACAGCGCGCGTCGGGTCCTCATGCACGCACCAGCCGTCGGCTTCCAGCTCCTCGCGCCGTTCCTGCGGCGTGATCACCGACAACACATAGAGCCGGTCCGGGTATTTCGCCTTCACCAGGTTGAGCTGCTCGCGGATCAGCGGCCAGCGGCGCGAGGACGCCGTCATGCTGAAGAAGCCGAGCACCGACGCGTAGCCACCTTCGCCGATCATGGCGTCGGTGAATTTGTTGATCAGCGTGACGTCGTTGCTGACCTGCGCCGTCGCATCCACCGGATTGCGCGGTGCGCAGAACGGCACCAGCGCGCGGAGCTGCTTCTGCGTCTCCACCGGCATCTCCGGCATCGGCAGACCGACGCTCTCCGCCACGTCGCTCATCAGCACGCCGGCGCCGCCGGAGACGGTGATGACACCGAGCGTGTTGCGCGCCGGATAGATGCGCCGCGTGGCGGTATGCGCGATGTCCAGCATCTCCTCGGAATTGCGCGCGCGCACCACGCCGAACTCCGCCATCACCGCCTCAGTCACCGCATCGTCGCCGGCGATCGAGGCGGTGTGCGACTTCGCCGCCTTGGTGCCGAGCTCGCTGCGGCCGACCTTCTGCATGATGATCGGCTTCTTCGCCGCGCGCGCCGCCTGGAAGGCGGCGATCAGGTCAGGCGCCTCGCGGATGCCCTCGGCGTAGACGGCGATCACATCGACTTCCGGATTCTCGGCCAGCCAGCCGATGCACTCGCCCACGGTCACGTCGGCCTCGTTGCCGGTCATGATGCAGAGCGAGGCGCCGATGCCGCGGTTGCGCGCCAAGGTGTAGAGATGCGTGCCGTAGGCGCCCGATTGCGACGCGATGCCGATGCGCCCTGGCACCGGCCAGCCGGAATCGAATGACGAGGAGAAGGTCGCGTAGTAGGCCGTGCGGGCGTCGAACACGCCGAGGCAATTGGGACCAAGGATGCGCATGCCGTGCTTGCGCGCCACGGCGACCATGCGGTTCTGCGCGGCCTCGCCTGCCGCGTCCATTTCGGCGAAGCCGGCGGTGAACATGACCGCCGCCTTGACACCGCGCTCCGCCAGCTCAACCACCGACTTCTCGGCGATCTCGGCCGCGATTGCGACGATGGCAACGTCCGGCGCTTCGGGGAGGTCGGCGACCGAGGGATAGGCCTTCAGCCCCTGCACCTCGGTGCGGTTCGGATTGACCGGATAGAGCGCGCCCTGGAAGCCCTGCGCCTTCATGTAGGCGATGGGCCGGCCGCTGATGCGGGTGGGATCGCTGGAGGCGCCAAGCACGGCGACCGAGCGTGGCGCGAACAAGGGCGTGAGGCTGGCGAATCTGGAGTCAGGCATGATCTCGGACATTCCCCGATGGTGACTGTGTGCGGGCTCCTGGTATCCCGTTGCGGTCAGTTTGACGCCGAGGCTTGGCTGCGGCAAGTCAAGGCAACGCCGATCGCTCGGCTCCATCAGGGTAGGAAATGCACATGCGCCTCGCCGTGTCCGCGTGGCTCGTTTTGTTGGCAATAAGCAGTTTCATCGCGTCTTCCTCGGCGCAGCCTCCGGTCACGCTGAAGCTCAGCCACTTCCTCGGACCAACCAGCTTCTTCGAGGTCGATTTCGCACAGCCCTGGGCCAGGGAGCTGGAAGCGAAGACCGGCGGCAAGGTGAAGGTCGAGATCTACAACGGAACCTCGCCGTTCGGCGAAGTGACGAAGCAGGCGACCCAGGTCAGGGACGGCACGATCGACATCGCGCTCGGGCTGCGCGGCGCCGAAGGGGACCGCTTCCCGCGCAGCTCGATCATCGAGCTGCCGTTCGTCGTGCACGACGCGCAAAGCGGCTCGCGCGCTCTGTGGAAACTCAACAAGGACGGCGTGCTCGGCGGCGAGTACCAGAACTACAAGGTCCTCGCGCTGTTCGTGCACAATCCCGGTCTCATCCACACGGCGGCGAAACGGATTACCAGCCCGGCGGATTTGCGGGGCGTGCGGCTGCGCGCGCCGAGCAAGACGGTCGCCGTGGCGCTGGAATCGATCGGCGCGGTTCCCGCCATCCTGCAGGTGAACGACGTCATGCCGGCCGTGAAGGAGGGCAAGATCGACGGCATCGTCACCAACTGGGGCAACCCGCTGCCGGGCTTCAACGACTACATGAAATTCCACACCGACATCGCATTCTACACCTCGGCGTTCTTCGTGGTGATGAACAAGCAGAAATTCGCCAGCCTTCCCGCCGACATCCGCGCGGCGATCGACGAACTGTCCAACGAGGCCCTGGTGGAACGCTTCGGCCAGCTCTGGAACAAGTGGGACAAGCCGGTGCGCGACGGCGCCTCGGGGCCTGGGCACGAGATCATCGTTCCGGACGCAGCGAGCTTCGCGCAATGGCGCGAGGCGCTGCGACCGGCCGCCGACCGCTACCTCGACGGCCTCGCCGCCGCCGGCTTCACCGAAGCCCGCGCAGCCTATAACGGATTGGTCGCGTCGCCGCAGCGCTAGTACCCACTATCGTTGAACCATGATTCGTAATTCCCTCGGATTTCCGTATCAGCGAATTGCGATCCCTGGCACTGGTTTCACGACCCGGCACCGCTGGGCAAGGAAAATTTACCGCAGAGGCGCAGAGGCGCAGAGAAGGGTAAAGAATGCGCTTCGCGCGGAACGCATGGCCTTATTCCTCGGCGACCTCTGCGCCTCTGCGGTGAATTTTCCTTTCTGCCGTAGGCCCGCAGGCGGGGGTTCCGGGTGGTTTCCAGGTAGACGGGTCGCGGGCCAGTACCGACTGCCGTCGAACCATGATTCGCAATTTCCGAGGGCAGCCGTATCAGCCAATCGTGATTCCGGGTACTAGACCAGATGTTCGCCTGAGATAGGGGCGACCCGTCTCCTATGCATGAGGCTCCGCGCCGGACCATCCAGCGCAACCGTCGAAACCTGCATACTGTGAGACGGGTCGCCCCTATCTCAGGCGAACATCTGGTCTAGCGCGCGGATATGCGAGTGACCCGGTCGAACGCCGAGCTGGTCTGTCACTTCGAAAGCCTTGGCCGCGGCTGCGAGTTCGGCTTCCTGCAACGCCTGGCCGGCGCGGAGCCGATGGGCCTGTTGCGCTTTGCGGGCTTGCAACTGGGTGGTCTCGTGCGGGGACTGCGCGCGCGGTTCGCGGGGATTGCCGACCCTGACAATATGCGCCTCTCACTGGATGGCACCGAGTACCGGGTCG
The DNA here is from genome assembly GCA_041487355.1 of Acetobacteraceae bacterium. GTDB lineage: Bacteria > Pseudomonadota > Alphaproteobacteria > Acetobacterales > Acetobacteraceae > JAMXLO01. Next base: position 13,772 of record JBGPND010000134.1, read on the forward strand.
AAGTGGTGAACTTCGACTTTCGCTATCATACCGAGCTGTTCGAGGGCGACATTGCGCCGGAACAACTGCATCGCCTGGAGTGCCGCAAGCTTCGCTTCCTCGCTCACCAGTTGATCGAGGAGCTGGAGGATCGAACCAAGATATTCGTCTATCAGCAACGCGAGCCGTCGCTGGCGCAGGACCTGATGAAGCTGCTGAGCGCACTCTCCGCCTATGGCGGGGCGACGCTGCTATGGGTGGTCGAAGCCGATGCCGCAAACGGGCCGTGGCCCCGTCGTGCGGTTCAGACCGGATCCCACGGATACACGTCGCGCGTCCGCTCCAGCGGCGTGAAGTTGTTCTTCACCGCCGGCAGCCAGTGTTCGGCCAGCTTCTCCGGCGTCCAGCCATCCAGGCGCGC
>JBGPND010000135.1:0-14086 GCA_041487355.1 Acetobacteraceae bacterium
CGCAGAGAAGGACAATGCGCTGCGCGCGAAGCGCATCGTTTACATATCTCTGCGCCTTTGCGCCTCTGCGGTGAATTTGCCTTTCTTCTGTTCATCTGCCGCTGAACCAGTTGCAGCCGTAATCCTTCCAGAACCCGCGCGGATAGGCGTCGGACATGGTCTGCGCGAACATCGGTGCGGAAGCCAGCAGGATCGCGGCGATCAGGGCGGTACGCTGCATTTCGGTCTCTCCTCTCCTGGGCGGCCATCAGCAGCCGCTGTCCCCAATCGTTGCGAGGGGGCTGATCGGATGCAGGCGAGGCGAAATTTTTTCGCAGCTTGTTAAGCAGCACCCGCGATGCTGTCCGGGGAGGTTGCTTCATGCAGCGGCTGGTCTGTCTGGACGGATTGCGCGGGGTGCTGGCGTTCTACGTGATGCTCAGCCACACCGTGCCGTTCGCGCCGATGCCGACCTGGCTGATCTGGCTGTTCTCGCATGGCGGCGCCGGGGTGGACGTGTTCTTCATCCTGAGCGGGCTGGTGATCGTGCAGTCGCTCGCCAGCTTCGGCTATCGCCCGCGTCCGTTCCTGATCGCACGGATTGCGCGCATCTACCCGGTATTCCTGGTGGTCTTTGCCGTCGCCGTGGCGGTGCAGCCGTTAGCCACCGGCTTCTCACACATGCCATGGATTGGACCCGACAGCCCGGCGCGCTTCATCTGGTCGAGCGGCTGGCCGAATGACTGGGAGCTGTTCATCGCCGCCCACCTGACCATGACGCACGGGCTGTTTCCAAACGGCGTGCTGCCCTACGCCTGGGCGGGCTTCCTCGCCGCCGCCTGGAGCCTGTCGACCGAGTGGCAGTTCTACTTGCTGGCGCTGTTGATCGGCGAGCGCCTGGGGTTGCGCTCGCTCGCCTGGGCGTTCCTGGCGGTTTCGGCGACGTCCATCACCTGGCATGCGGTGGCGCCGGAAGCCTGGCAGTTCAGCCGCGCGTTCCTGCCGAACAAGGCGCAGTATTTCGCGCTCGGCATCGTCAGCGCGATCGTCGTGCGGCAAGGGACCAAGGGGTTGGGCGCCTACCTGGCCGTGCTCGCCGCCACGCTGGTGCTGTGCGTCATGCAAGGTGGCATCGACAAGCTGTTGCCGCCGATTGTCTGGTCGGTATGTCTGGCAGCACAGCTCCTCTGTCATTGCGAGGAGCGCAGCGACGCGGCAATCTCGATCGGAATGCGCAACTGGCCCGAGATTGCTTCGCCTTCGGCTCGCAATGGCAGATACACGATTTGCTTCCGGGCGCTTGGGCTCCTGGCCGCGGCGCTGCGATCCCGCCCATTGGTGTGGCTGGGAGCCGTCTCGTATTGCGTCTACCTCGTCAACGAGCCGGTGCAGAAACTGCTGTGCATGGCGCTCGCCCTGGCGGTACAGGGCGATGCGGCCCTGTTCACCGCATTGTGGCTGCCCGGGGCAGTGGTGTTGCCGGTTCTCGCGGCGTGGTGGCTGCACGAACGGATCGAGGCACCGGCACTGCGCTGGGGCCGCGCCGTGGCGCGACGCGGCATGGCAGCGGCGGCGGCTCCGGTCAGCGCCGGATGAACGTCCAGTAGAGCGGCGCGCGGCCCTCGCGGAGTGCCTTTGCCTCATAGCGCGTGGGCGGCCAATCCAGCGGCCGTTCCGTAGCGGGAGACGGCGCCTCGAACAGCGATTGCCCGGCCATCACCTCGGCCACCCAGGCCTGATACGTCGGATCGTCGCTCGCCACGCGCCACTCGGCGCCCGGCTGCATCACGCGGCCCAGCAACGGGAGCAACGCCGGATGAACGAAGCGGCGCTTGGCATGGCGCGACTTCGGCCAGGGGTCGGGGAACAGCAGGAACAGACGATCGAGGCAGGCATCCGGCAGCAGCCGCAGCAGCACCCGCGCATCGTCGGTCCACAGCCGCAGATTGGCCGGCAGCGGTGCCGTCGCCTCGCCGCCCTCCGGCACCAGACGCGACAGCAGGGAGCAGATGCCGTTGTCGAACACCTCGCAGGCGATCAGCGCTGCCTCCGGATGCGCGGCGATCTGCGCCAGCGCATGCTCGCCGCCGCCGAACCCGACCTCCAGCCAGAGTTCGGCTGGCCTCGGTGAGAACGCTGACAGCGGATCGGCCGCCTGCTCCGGTGCGAACGCCAGGCGCGGCAGGGTGACGTCCAGCAACCGAAGCTGCCGCGGCCGCAGCCGATGGCCGCGGCCCCTGCCATACAGCCGGTCCGGCGGCGGCTTCAGCGTCCGAAGGCTGCCTTCAGTCCCGGCACCAGATCCGTCTTCTCCCACGTGAAGGTGCCCGTCTCCTCGTCCGGCTCGCGGCCGAAATGGCCGTACGCCGAGGTGGGCACATAGATCGGCCGGTTCAAATGCAGATGCTCGCGAATGCCACGCGGCGAGAGGTTCATCAGGTCCCGCAGCGTTTTCTCGAGACGCGTCTCCTCCACGTCCTTCCCGGTGCCCTGCAGATCGACATAGACCGACAGCGGACGCGAAATGCCGATCGCGTAGCTGATCTGGATGGTGCAGCGATCCGCGAGCCCTGCCGCCACGACGTTCTTCGCGAGATAGCGGCAGGCATAGGCGGCGGACCGGTCGACCTTGGTCGGGTCCTTGCCGCTGAATGCGCCGCCGCCATGGGGCGCCGCGCCGCCATAGGTATCGACGATGATTTTCCGCCCGGTGAGGCCGCAGTCGCCGTCGGGACCGCCGGTGACGAACTTGCCTGTCGGGTTCACATGGAATTCGGCCTCCGGGCACATCCAGCCGTCCGGCAGCGTGCTCTTCACGATGGGCCAGAGCATTCGCTTGATCTCGGCCTGCTCCAGTTCCTCGACATGCTGGGTGGAGACGACGACGCTGGCCGCTCCGACCGGCTTGCCGTCGATATAGCGCAGTGTCACCTGGCTCTTCGCGTCAGGCAGCAGTCCTTCCACCGACTTTTCATGGATGCGGCGAAGGTCGCGGATCCGGTGCAGGATGGCGTGGGCATAGTGGATCGGCGCCGGCATCAGCGCCTCGGTTTCGCGGCAGGCGTAGCCGAACATCATGCCCTGGTCGCCGGCGCCCTCGTCCTTGTTGCCGCCAGCGTCCACGCCCTGCGCGATGTCGGCGGACTGCGCATGCAAGTGGCAGTCGATCTGCGCCTTCTCCCAACTGAACCCGGCCTGGTCGTAGCCGATGTCGTAGATCGCCATGCGGGCCAGGTGCATGAGCAGGTCGGGCGTGACGGTGTGCGGGCCGCGCGTCTCACCGGCGAACACGACGCGGTTGGTGGTGACCAGTGTCTCGCAGGCGACGCGGGAGTACGGGTCGGCGGCGAGGTAGGCGTCCAGCACCGTGTCGCTGAGCCGGTCGGCGACCTTGTCGGGGTGCCCTTCGGAGACCGACTCGGAGGTAAAGAGGAATTCGCCCGTATCGCGCATGGATGGTTTCTCTCGCGTCGCGGAGGGTTGAGGACCCGAAATTGGCCGCTGCCCGGACCGGATGGCGGGCGGCCGGTGTGTGACGGAAACCCCCCAAAGGGTCAAGTGTCGCAGATAGTGAGGCCGGAGAGCGAGCGGCGAAGCGCGTCGCGCCGTCGCTCAAGCCATCCCCAGCACATCCATCATGGAGTAGAGACCGGGTTTCCGCCCGGCGACCCAGAGCGCGGCGCGCACGGCGCCGGTGGCGAAGGCACGCCGGTCGAACGCGCGATGCGTCAGCGCGATGTGCTCGGTGGCCGATGCGAAGATCAGCGTGTGCTCGCCCACCACCTGGCCGCCGCGCAGGGCGGCAAAGCCGATGGCGCCGGTCTTGCGCGCACCGGTATGGCCGTGCCGGCCACTCTCCATCACGTCGGACAGCGACACGCTGCGGCCCTTGGCCACGGCACGGCCCATGCCGATCGCGGTGCCGGAGGGTGCGTCCACCTTCTGGCGGTGGTGCATCTCGAGGATTTCGGCATCGTAGCTGTCGGCCGGCAGCGCGGCCCCCATCCGCTCGGCCAGCGCGAGGACGAGGTTCACCCCGGCGGAGAAGTTGGACGCATAGACCACGGGGATGCGGCGTGCCGCCTCCGCCACGGCGGCTTCATCAGCTTCGGACAGACCCGAGGTGCCGAGGACCCAGGTTTTGCCAGCCTCCGCCAGGGCTGCGGCATGCGGCTGTGCAGTGGCGGCGTTGGTGAAGTCGACAACCACATCGGAGGCCGCACCGAGCGCTCCGACATCGGCGAATAGTTGCACCCCCGGAGGAGCCGGCTTCGTGGAACCGGGGCGGCCAATACCGCCAACCAGCTCGGCGCCGGCAGCCCGCACCTCCTCCATCAGCAGTTGGCCCATCCGCCCGGTGATGCCGGCGATGCCGATGCGCGTGGTCATAGTGGCCTCTCCCTCGCTGTCGGTCATTGATCCTGTCTGGACGCCGGGATGGCGTCCAGCGTTGCCCTTCACACCTTAACCGGGCCTGCGCCGATCTCGTGCACTTCGCCAGCCTTCACTCGGCTCAGTGTGTCAAGCAGTGCGGGAACCAAGGGAAGCAGGTCACCGAAGCGGTTCGTTCGGGCTCGAAGTACTACGATAGAAAAGGGTCGATCGTGTAGGCGCTGCTGATGGCGGATATTGCGGTCGACCGTAATGAGCACGTCATAGCTGTTGGCCATGCGGTCGAGTAACTCGCCATCCTTCAAATCGGCCCAGCCAAGATCGACCACGTTCGCAACCACGTGACCTTCGATCGCCGCAGCCAAGCGCCTGGGGACGCAGTTGTCGAGCAACACGCGCGGACCATTGGGGATGCCCGACGCGGCGACGCTTCGCGCTATTCAGCAGCGGCTCTATATGCCGCGTCGATCGCCGCGCGTTGTGCCATTTCCAGCACGGCTATCGCATGTTCCCGGCTGACGTTAGGGAAGTCGACGAGGAAATCGCTAATCGGATCGCCAGCTTCGATGTAGTCAAATAGCGTCTTGACCGGCACGCGAGTGCCGCTGAACACGGGCGCGCCGCTCAGCGTGTCAGGCGAGATGGTGATGAGCGGGTCGGGCGGCTGCATATCCGGACTCCTCCTAGGATATCCTACCATACGCCATGCTATTCTCGATGCCCGGCGTCCGACGCAAGGATTGTGGCCGTCGTGCGGGCCCTACTCCCGACCGCCCTCGAAGAACTCCTTCACCTTCGAGAAGAAGCCCTCGCTTTCCGGGCTGCCTTTGCCATGGCCCTGCGCTTCCGCTTCGAACTCCTCCAGCAACTCCCGCTGGCGGCGCGTCAGGTTCTGCGGGGTCTCGACCGCCACCTGGATATACATGTCGCCGCGCGCCGTGCTGCGCAGCACCGAGAAGCCCTTGCCGCGCAGACGGAACTGATCGCCGGTCTGCGTGCCCGGCGGAATCTTCACTTTGGCCTTGGTTCCGTCGATCGCCGGCACCTCGACGTCGCCGCCCAGCGCGGCCTGCGTCATCCGCAGCGGCACGCGCATGAGGATATTGGCGCCGTCACGCTGGAAGATCGGGTGCGGCCGTAACGCGACGTGCACGTAGAGATCGCCGGGCGGCGCGCCATGGCTGCCCGCCTCGCCCTCGCCGGCAAGCCTAATGCGCGTGCCGTCTTCCACACCGGGCGGGATCGCCACCTGCAAAGTGCGCTCGCGCTGCACCGTGCCGGCACCCTGGCAGACCTTGCAGGGGCTGCGGATCACCCGCCCTTGGCCGCCGCAGGTCGGGCAGGTGCGCTCGATCAGGAAGAAGCCCTGCTGCGCGCGAACCTTGCCGGCGCCCTGGCAGGTCGGGCAGGTGTCCGCCGAGCGCGCCTTGTCTGCCGATCCGGAGCCGCCGCAGGCGTCGCACACCACCCGCGTCGGCACGCGCAGGTTCACCTTGGTGCCGCCGAACGCGTCGGTGAGTTCGATCTCCGCTGCCTGGCGAATATCGTTGCCGGCGCGGGTCCGCGCGCCGCCGCCGCGACGGCCACCCATGAACTCGCCGAACATCTGGTCGAAGATGTCGCCCAGGCCGCCGCCGGCCGAGAAGTCGAACCCGCCGGTGAACCCGCCCGGTCCGCCGCCTTGCGCGAATGCCGCATGACCGTAACGGTCGTAGGCGGCCCGCTTCTGCTCGTCCTTGAGGACGTCGTAGGCCTCGTTGACTTCCTTGAACCGCGCCTCGGCCTGCGTGTCCCCGGAATTGCGGTCGGGATGGTGATGCATGGCGAGCTTGCGATAGGCCTTCTTCAGGTCCTCCGCCGCCGCATCCCGCGCCACGCCGAGGGTGGCATAGTAGTCCTGCTTGGCCATTTCAGCCCTTCTCACTGGCGCTGAATGAAATCGCGCCCGCCTTCGACGAAGCGCGGGCGCGACTCCTCATGCCTGCCGGCCCGGAATAATCAGGCCGACTTCTTCTTCTTCTCGTCAACTTCCTCGAATTCGGCGTCAACGACTTTCTCGTCGGGCTTGCCGCCGGGACCCTGCTGACCGCCGGCCGCTCCGGCCTGCGCCGTGGCCTCGGCGGCCTCGGCGGCCTGCTGCGACTTATACATCGCCTCGCCGAGCTTCATCGCCGACTGGCTGAGACGCTCGGTGGCCTGCTTCAGCGCCTCGGCGTCGGTGCCCTCCATGGCGGAGCGCGCCGCTGCCATCGCCGCCTCGGCCTCGCCCTTCTCCTGCGCCGGCAGCTTGTCGCCATGCTCCTTCAGGTTCTTCTCCACCTGATGGGCCAGCCCGTCGGCCTGGTTCTTCAGCTCGACGAACTCGCGGCGCTGCTTGTCGGCGTCGGCGTTGGCCTCGGCCTCCTTCACCATGCGCTGGATGTCCTGTTCGGACAGGCCGCCGGAAGCCTGGATGCGGATCTGCTGCTCCTTGCCGGTCGCCTTGTCGCGCGCCTGCACCGAGACGATGCCGTTGGCGTCGATGTCGAACGTCACCTCGACCTGCGGCACGCCGCGCGGCGCCGGCGGCAGGCCGACCAGGTCGAACTGGCCGAGCAGCTTGTTGTCCGCGGCCATCTCGCGCTCACCCTGGTAGACCTTGATGGTGACCGCGGTCTGATTGTCGTCCGCCGTGGAGAAGATCTGGCTCTTCTTGGTCGGGATCGTGGTGTTGCGCTCGATCAGCCGGGTGAACACGCCACCCAGCGTCTCGATGCCGAGCGACAGCGGCGTGACGTCGAGCAGCAGCACGTCCTTCACGTCGCCCTTCAGCACCGCGCCCTGCACCGCCGCGCCGATCGCCACCACCTCGTCGGGGTTGACGTTGCGCGCCGGCTCCTTGCCGAAGAAGTTCTTCACCGTCTCGATGACCTTCGGCATGCGGGTCATGCCGCCGACCAGAATCACCTCGCCGATCTCGCCCGCGCTCACGCCGGCGTCCTTCAATGCGGCGCGGCACGGCTCCAGGGTGCGGGAGATCAGGTCGTCGACCAGGCTCTCCAGCTTCGCCCGCGTCAGCTTCATCACCAGGTGCTTCGGCCCGGCGGCGTCGGCGGTGATGAAGGGCAGGTTGATCTCGGTCTCCTTCGACGAAGACAGCTCGATCTTCGCCTTCTCCGCGGCTTCCTTCAGCCGCTGCAGCGCGAGCTTGTCCTTGCGCAGGTCGATGCCCTGCTCCTTGCGGAACTCCTCGGCCAGATAGTCCATCACGCGGGCATCGAAGTCCTCACCACCCAGGAATGTATCGCCGTTGGTGGACTTCACCTCGAACACGCCGTCGCCGATCTCCAGCACGGAGATGTCGAAGGTGCCGCCGCCGAGATCGTACACGGCTATGGTGCCGGTGTGCTTCTTGTCCATGCCGTAGGCGAGTGCGGCCGCGGTCGGCTCGTTGATGATGCGCAGCACTTCGAGCCCGGCGATGCGCCCGGCATCCTTGGTGGCCTGGCGCTGGCTGTCGTTGAAGTAGGCGGGAACCGTGATCACCGCCTGGGTGACCGGCTCGCCGAGAAACGCCTCGGCGGTCTCCTTCATCTTGCCGAGGATGAAGGCGCTGATCTGGCTCGGCGAGTATTTCTCGCCCTTCACCTCGACCCAGGCGTCGCCGTTGTCGCCGCGCACGATCGAGTACGGCACCAGGCTCTTGTCCTTGGCGACCATCGGGTCTTCGTAGCGGCGGCCGATCAGGCGCTTGATGGCGTAGAGCGTGTTGGACGGGTTGGTGACCGCCTGACGTTTGGCCGACTGGCCGACCAGACGCTCGCCGTTGTCGGTGAAGGCGACCATGCTGGGCGTGGTGCGCGCGCCCTCGCTGTTCTCGATCACCCGAACGTCCTTGCCCTCCATGATGGCGACGCAGGAGTTCGTCGTGCCGAGGTCGATGCCGATGACTTTGCTCATTATTTGGCTCCTTTCAGCGGACACACGCGACCCGAAGCACCGCGAGCGTCCCCACGCGGGAAGTATGACACGGATGTATGGGGCGGTGGCCGGCCGGGCAAGGGGCCGGACGCCGGTTTCTTGTGCGAGGCCGACACGATTGCATCAGGCGGTCGTATCCAGCTTCGCCCCGCTGGAGGCCGACGCGATCTCGCCGGGCGGCGGCCTGGCCACCACCACCATGGCCGGCCGGAGCAGCCTGCCATGCAGCGTCCAGACCGGCGTCCAGGCGTGCATCACGCTGCCTGGCGTGTGGGCAACAGTCTCCTGCTCTGCCATCGACTGATGCATATTCGGATCGAACGGAGTGCCGGTCGGGTCCTCCCGCTTGATGCCGTTTCGCTCCAGGATATTCAGGAAGTTGCGCTCGATCCCATCGAGGCCTTCGCGCAGACGCGCAACGATCTCCGGCTCCCCGTCGGCGGGCGGCGGCAGGCTTTCGAGGCCGCGGTGCAGGTTCTCGGCGGCCTCGACCACGTCCTGGGCGAATTTCTGCACGGCATACTGCCGCGTCTCGTTCACCTCGCGATGGGCGCGGGCGCGCACATTGGCGGTCTCGGCCTCGGCCCGCATCCAGCGGTCCTTCATCTCCGCCAGCTCGCCCTCCAGTTCGGCGATGCGCGCGGAGGCGGCCCGCATCACCTCCTCTGGCGTCCGCGGCACGTCCGGCGCGCTGGCCGTGGGCGCTGTGGCATCGGCCGGGGTATCAGGTTTCATGTTCTCGGTTTCGTTGCTCATGGCGCGATCAGTTAGGTAGATACGATGCCGCGGACAAGCGGCGAACGCAGATGCTCTGCCAGTATACCTTCAGCCGATGAAGCCTTGGTTGAAGATGTGCCGCGGCGTCAGCCCAGCAGCCGGCCGATCACCCGCGCCGTGTAGTCCACCACCGGAATGATCCGCCCGTAGTTGATACGCGTCGGACCGATCACCCCGATGGCGCCGACGATTCGGCCGCCATCGCTGCGCGCCGGCGCCACCACCATGGCCACGCCCGAAGTGCCGAACAGCCCGCTCTCGGCGCCGATGAAGATCCGCACGCCGTCCGACTGCTCCGCCAGTTCGAGCAGGCGCAGCATGGTCTCCTGCGCCTCCAGCCGCTCGAACAGCGCCTGGATGGCGGCCAGCCGCTCGATCTGGGTCACGTCGGTGAGCAGCCGCGCCTGGCCACGAACGATCAGGCTGCCGGCCCGCCCCTCGCCGGTCCAGGTCGCGAGACCGGCTTCCACCACCTTCGCCGAGAGCTCGTCCAGCTCGGTCCGGTTGGCGGCCATGTCCTCGGCCACGATCCGGCGCAGCTCGGCCAGCGGGCGGCCCGAGAGACGGGCGTTGAGGTAGTTGCTCGCCTGCTGGAGCGCCGAAGGAGGCAGGCCCGGGGGCGTTTCGATCACCCGGTTCTCGACGTGCCCATCGGCATTGACCAGGACGACCAGGGCGCGGCCGGGGCCAAGCGGGACGAACTCGATATGGCGGACCGCACCCTCGGACTTCGGCGCCAGGACCAGACCGGCAGCCTGGGACAGGCCGGACAGCATCGTACTGGCCTCGGCCAGCGTGTCCTCCAGGCTGCGCCCCGAGGCGGCAAGCGCGGCGGTGATCGCCTCGCGTTCGTCCTCGGCCAGTTCGCCGAAATGCAGCAGACCGTCGACGAACAGCCGCAGGCCCTGATCGGTCGGCAGCCGGCCGGCGGAGGTGTGTGGCGCGAACAGCAGGCCCGCATCCGTCAGATCCGCCATGACGTTGCGGATGGTGGCCGGCGAGAGGTTCATCGGCAGTCGCCGCGACAACGTGCGGCTGCCCACCGGCTCGCCGGTCTCCACGTATTGCTCGACGATTTCGCGGAGCACGGCGGCGGAGCGCGCGTCGAGCCCGGGCGGCAGCGCGATGCGTGAGGGGATGCCGGGCGGGTTGAGGGGCTTGTCCATGGTGGAACTCGGCTCAGAAGCTAGGGAGTGCTGCCGAAGCGGTCAATCAGTGATTGCCATCGTTTTGAATATGCCATCTTGCAATTTATGGCAAATATGTTGAGATGGCATGTTTGTAAAGAGAGCGCAGGCAATGGGTCACGACAGCCAGCCGATCAAAATGGCAGCCAATGGGCGCCTCAGTATTCCTGCGAAGCAGCGGAGGGCGCTGGGCCTGGAAAAGGGTGGCATGGTCGTCTCCACGCTGGAGAATGGCGAGCTTCGCATCCGACCGATTGCCGTTGTGCTCGCCGAGGTCCAGGCGATGGTCGCCCGATTCACCAAGGAATCCGGGGATACCGTCGACCAGTTCATCGCCGATCGGCGCGCCGAAGCAGCCCGCGAAGAGCAGGAAATGCAGGCGTATGAGGAGCGCGCGCAAGACCGGCGCTGATGGGCATCGTTCTCGACTCGTCGGCCGTTCTCGCGGTTCTCTTTCAGGAACCCGGACAGGACGCCGTCAAGGCTGCGCTCGGTAGCGGCGCCGCCATCTCGGCCGCCAACCTCGCGGAGGCGATGACCCGTCTCGTGAAGGACGGCATGCCGGCTGAGCAGGCGGCACGAGCCCTGTCGGCTCTTTCCATGACTCTGCACGAACTGGACCACGATCTGGCGATCCACGTAGGTGCAATGTTCGCTCAAACAAGGCCATTCGGCTTGTCGCTGGGCGACCGCGCCTGCCTTGCGCTGGCCAAGCGGGAGAAGCTGCCGGCTTTGACGGCAGACCGCGTCTGGCTGCAGGCCGGCCCCCTGGTCGGAGTCGAGGTCAGACTGATCCGCTGAGCGCCGGCTTCAGCCCTGCCGGTACAGCTTCATCGCGTTGTTGAAGAAGAAGTCGCGGCGCTTCTGTTCCGGTAGCGGCATCGGCAGCACCTGGGTCGGATCGTCGTAGTCCCAGTGCGGATAGTCAGTGGCGAACAGCAGCCGGTCCCAGCCGATCCAGTCGATCGCGTCCAGCACGTGCTCGCGCGGCTGCGGTTCCTCCATCGGCTGCGTGGTCAGCCAGACCTGCTCGCGGATGTACTCCGAGGGAGCGCGCTTCAGGTGCGGCGTCTCCTCCTTCAGCCGGCGCCACAGCTTGTCGAGCCGCCACGCCAGCGGCGGCAGCCATGCGAACCCGGACTCGATCAGCACCAGCCTGAAGTTGGGAATCCGCTCGAACACACCCTCGATCACCAGGCTGGTGAGGAAGGACTGCGCCGACTGCGCGTGGCCGACCATGTCCTCGATATAGAACGACGGCCAGCCGCTGCCGGTGACCGGATAGCCGCCGAAGCCGAAGGCATGCACGCCGATCGGCAGCCCGGCCGCCGCGGCCGCCTCGTAGACCTTCCAGTACTGCTTCTGGCCGGGCGGATTGGCGATGCGGGTCACCATCAGCACCTGCACGAAGCGCGGATCGCCGGCCCAGCGCTCGATCTCCTTCACCGCGGCCTCGGCATCTTCGTAGGGCACCACGATGGAGCCCTTCAGCCGGGGCTCGATCAGCCATTCCGCCTCGACCCAGCGGTTCATGGCGCTGCACACCCCGGCGCCGAACTCGCGGTTCTGGAAGCTGGCGCCGTTGTCGCCGGTCGGGTTCAGGATGCCGAGCTGGATGTTGTTCTCGTCCAGCAGCTGCTTCTGCATGAACGGCAGGCTGCTGCCGGGTCGACCACCCTCGGGCGGCCAGGCGTCGCGGCGCGAGGCATTCGGCTGGCCCTTCGGATACGCGGGTCCTGCCTGGTAGGCCTGGCGCGGGCGCGAGCCGAAGGTCTTCGCCACCTCCACCCAACGCTGCTCCATGTAGGGGAACAGGTCCTTGTAGGAGTTGCGCTGCGGATGGATGTCGCCGTCGGCGATGGCGAGCTTCGAGGTGGCGGCCGGCTGGACCGTCGGACGGCTGGTGACCTGCACGTTCATTGGACCGTCTCCGTCAGGCGGGAATAGGTGTCCCGCGGATTGTCGATCATGATCTTGCGGACGAGGTCGCGCGGCAACCCCTCCGGCAGGACAGCATCGCCATCGAACTGCCAGTGCGGATAGTCGGTGGAGAACAGCAGCATCTCGTCGGACCCCATGTGCTCCAGCAGGCGCTGGAACTGTTCCGGGGTGGGGGGCGCGTCGCAGGGCTGCGTGGTGAGGCGGACATTGCTGCGCACGATCTCGATGGGCGCGCGGTCCACCCAGGGTATTTCGATGCGCAACCCGCGCCAGTATTTGGTCAGCCGCCAGAGATGCGCCGGCAGCCAGGTAAAGCCGGACTCCAGCAGCACGACCTTCAACGTCGGAAACTTGGTGAACACGCCCTCGCAGATCAGGCTGGAGAGCGCCGCCTGGAACGCCGGCGCCTGGGCCGCGTAGTCCTCGGTATAGTAGGTCGGCCAGCCCTGGGGCGTGACCGGGTGCCGGTAGGCGGACCCGGCGTGGATGCCGACCGGCAGGCCGAGCCGTTCGGCTGCCGCATAGATCGGCCAGTAGTGGCGCTTGCCGAGCGGCATGTCGTGCATCACCAGCAGCAGGATCTGGACGAAGCGCTTGTCCGGCGCGACGCGCTCGATCTCCTCCACCGCCAGCTCGGGGTTCTGCATCGGCACCACGATGGAGGCGCGCAGGCGGGGCTCCTTGTCCAGCCATTCCTTCGCCATCCAGTCGTTCACCGCGCGGGCGAAGCCCGCCCCCATGTCCTCGCTGAACAAGAGCTGCACGCCGTAGAGGCAGTTGCAGATCGCCAGGCTGGTGCCGAACGGGGTGAGCGCCTGGGTACGTAGGGCGTCGAGGTCGGAGCCCGGCTTGCCACCGGGGAGGCGCCAGTCGGGCCGCGCGGTCAGCGGCGAATTGGCCGGATAGGCGATCGACTCCAGCTCATGCACGCCGCGCTGCACGACGATGTCGCGCCAGTGGTCGGAGAGGTAGGGCAGCAGCGCCTTCAGGTTCGGCACCGTCGGATGGATGTCGCAGTCGATGCCGCCCGGTTCGATGACGCTCATGGCGCGATTAGACACCCACCGGTTCCACGGGCGCAACCGTGGGGTACCGTCTCGGTTTGAATGTCGCCTACCTTAAGGGTTATCGGACGCCTGCCGAACACGGACCGAGTGGCGCGTCCGGACGGCAGGCGTCCGATAAGCCTGGGAGGAGGAAACCGCGGGGAGGTTCGCAATGCTGCCGGGGCCGGCCTATGGGGATTGGGTCATCGCACATGGTGGGAAGTCGGCTGCTTGAGGTTCGGCGCAGCCAGGATTGGCGGCGGTCTGGTTGGCAAGACCAGCATGCGGAAGCGATTTGCGCCCGACATTAGTGGGAGCGAGTGCGCGACACATGGCGGGACCATGATCGCGGGCCAAGCGCGGCGGTGGCTGACCTGGGAGCCAACCGTCGATGTCAGCAAGCTGGGAACGTGGTGCGTGTGTGGCGGCGGTCATGAGCTGTCGATCCAGATCCGCTGCGTTGGGTGATGCCGGGGTGCGCAGCCGCGCTCGAATGTCTCGATGACGATCATGCGCCCGCCGCAGCACGGGCAGGGATACGAGGGTGGTTGGGGCTCGCCGTCATCTGCAGCGTCGGTGTCGCCGCGCTGCGGCGGCTGTGGAACATTGAGCAACTGACGGGCTCGGGCGATGTTCTCAGCCCGGCCGCCATTGGCGAACAGGCCATAATGGCGGATGCGGTGGAACCCGCTGGGCAGCGCGTGGATGAGGAAGCGGCGGATGAACTCGTCGACGGCGAGTGTCATCACCTTGGTCCGTTGGTGCTCCTTGGCGCGGTAATCCTTCCATTTGAAGGTGACCCCG
>JBGPND010000136.1:0-14073 GCA_041487355.1 Acetobacteraceae bacterium
ATCGAGGCCCACCAGGGTGTCGTTGCCGGCGCCGGAGCCGATATTGTAGGTCTTGCCGCCGGTCACCACGATCGTGTTGTCACCGCCGCCAGCGGCGATCGTCGAGTTGCCGGTGGTGAAGAACGTGCCGCCAACGGTGCCCGAGACTATGGCCGCGTCCGACCCGGTCAGCGTGACGCCGGAAGCCGCTGCGTCATTGATAACGAAATTGTAGCCAGACGGGATCGTCGCGCCGCCGCTGGCACTCGATGAAAGTATGAGTTCGGACGAGCCACTGGTCGGAGGAGCCGGAATGGAGCCGCCGAGGGAGGCGCCCGTGACCGACAGCCCTCCCCCAGAGCTGGCTGCGGCAATCGCATCCGCGATCTGCTGGGCCACGTTGAAACTGGTGGAAGTAGGCTGCGGAACGGTGACTGTAGAGGAGCCCGTACCCGGAACTGTTACCGAACCCGACATCATGTTCTCCGTTTGAGCGCACCAGCCAGCCCTGTCTTCCCGGCTACCGGACCGGACGAATTATGGACGGCTGCGAGTTTTTTGCAACCTATTTCTCGTGCGTGGATGTTTCTTAGATTCGGTTCCAACCGTCATTGGCCAGCCGTCATTGGCTCCCCCTGCGCGTATAGCCGTCACGTCCGGCGCCGGCCGTAAAACATTTCGTGAGCGATGCGCATTGACTCGCCGCTCCAAGTCAGAGGAAAACCCAAAAAAACTGCCATTTGGTAAACGCGACCAGCGCCCAAAGCGTGGCGAACATTATTGGCGACGATCATTCCCTAATTAGCTCAATGACTTCTTAGGACAACTCAGCACAGCGCTGATCCCACTCCTCCTGGACGGGACATTTTTTGCGCTCCCTCAATTTTGTGCCGCTCTTATACCAACCGCCCGAATCAATGACCCTTGGTCAGCGCCCGCTCTTCCCGTCGTGGCCGGGCTTGTCCCGGCCATCCGTCGTGGCACGGTGCCACCACTAATGGCCGGGACAAGCCCGGCCATGACGGCGAGGGAGCGGCGACAAGAGTCAGCAGCAACGGCGGTTGGTATTAGTGACGGGACTTCTGCTACCGATTGGTGGCATCTCCTCGCCCAATTGGGCACAATTCGGCGTCAGCCATCCACGGCCGGGCCGTGGCCATCCGCATCGCGCTCAGCCGCCGGCTCGCCGGGTTACGACAGTCCCGCGAATCGACTGCCAGCCCAAGTGGTCCGCCACCGCAAGGCGCCACGTTCCATCGACGTGACACGCCTGATACCGTGATGTCCGGGCCGGAAGGGAACGAAAATGGAACAGACAACGCTGCGCAGCATGCTCGACGGCCCGGAGCCCGTGTTCGCTCCGCTCGTGCTGAACCCGCTGATGGCCAGGCTCGCCGAACGGGCCGGCTTTCCCGCGCTCTACCTCGGCGGCGGTTCACTCGGATACGTCACCTGCTTCACCGAGGCCAACCTCACCGTCACCGAGATGGCGCAGGCGGCGCTCGACATCCGCGCCGCCTGCAGCCTGCCGCTGATCCTGGACGGCGCCTGCGGCTGGGGTGACCCGATGCATATGCGCCGCACCATTCCGCTCGCCGAGGCAGCCGGATTCGCCGCGATCGAGATCGAGGACCAGCTCCTGCCCAAGCGGGCCCACCACCATGTCGGGATCGAGCACATCATCCCGCTCGAGCTGATGGTGGCGAAGGTCGAGGAGGCCGTGCGGGCGCGCCGCTCGCCCGACTTCCTGATCATCGCGCGGACCAATGCCGCCCGCCAGAAGAACGGACTGGACGAGGCGTTGCGGCGCGGCGAGGCCATGCGCAAGGCCGGTGCCGACATCCTGCTCGTGCTCCCCGGCAAGCCCGGCGAGGCGCGCATCATCGGCGAATCGCTGGCTGGCCCGAAGATGTTCATGATGAGCGGCAGCCGGCTGACGGACAGCGGGATGACCGTCGCCGAGCTCGCCGGCCTGGGCTATCGGCTGTTCGTCGACCCGACCACGCCGCTGATGGTGATGCACCGGGCGCTGCGGCAGTGCTACGCGGCCATGAAGGCCGGCCAGCCGGATCCGCTGATCGGCACCGACACGCGCGGCGAGCAGCACATCCTGCACGAGACGATCGATCTCGAGACCCTGCTGGAGATCGAGCGGCGGACGGTGGAGCGCTGACTATCGCGCCTTGAACTCCGGCAGCCTCCGCTCCGCCATGGCCTTCACGCCTTCGCGGAAGTCCTCGGTGTTGCGCAGCCAGTCCTGCTCCTCGTATTCGCGCTCGGTCGCGGCCGCCACCGCGTCGGCCAGTCCGCGGCGCAGCGTCTCGCGCGTGGCCACGATCGCCAGCGGGGCGGATTGGGCGATCTCGGTCGCGAGTTCGGTGGCCTTGGCCCGCACCTGATCCTGCGGCACACAGTAATCTGCCAGGCCGATCGCCAGCGCCTGCTCCCCGGTGATGCGCCGGCCGGTGTACATCAGCAGCGTGGCCTGCTGGTTGCCGATCAGCCGCGGCAACGAGGCCGTCAGGCCGAAGCCCGGATGGAAGCCAAGCCGCGTGAAGTTGACGGAAAACCGTGCCTCCGGGCAGGTGACGCGGAAATCCGCCATGACCGCGAGCCCCACCCCGGCGCCCACCGCCGCGCCATGCACCGCGGCGACGATCGGCTTGCCGGTGCGCCACAGCCGCTGGGCTTCCTTATATAGATGCCGCCCACGCTTGGTGCCACGCGCCACCCCATCCGCTCCCCGGTTGGAGAAGTCGGCTCCGGCGCAGAAATGCTTGCCCTCGGCACAGAGCACGATCGCCCGGACATCGGACGCCCGGTCGAAGCCATCGAGCACGTCGGCGATCTCACCCACCATGTCGGTGTCGACGAAATTGTTCGGCCCGCGCCGCACCTCGATCGTCGCGATCAAGCCGGATTGCGTGACGCCGATATGCTCGTAGCTTGCCATGTCGCGTTCCCTGCCCTGCTCTTCCGCCGCGTTGCGCTGCGTGCCAGCTTATGGGCTGCGAGCCCAGGCGACAATGATGGGCGGACGGTCATCGGCGGAGGAAACGGCCATGGCGCGGCTCGATCGCGACGGAGTGGCGATCCATTACGAGGAGCATGGGCAAGGGCCCGCCATCCTGCTCTCCCACGGCTACAGCGCGACCTGCCGCATGTGGGATGGGCAGATCGCAGCATTGAAGGACCGCTACCGCGTCATTGTCTGGGACATGCGCGGCCACGGCGAAAGCGACTATCCGACCGATGCCGCGGCCTATTCGGAGGCGGCCACCGTCGAGGACATGGCGGCGATTCTTCACGCTTGTGGCGTGCAGCGCGCGGTGATCGGCGGGCTGTCGCTCGGCGGCTACATGTCGCTCGCCTTCCACCTGACACACCCCGATATGACACGCGCATTGATGATCTTCGACACCGGTCCCGGCTTCCGCAACGCCGACGCGCGCGCGGCGTGGAACCAGCGCGCGCGGCAGCGGGCGGATGATCTGGATGCACGCGGCTTCGCAGCCCTCGGCACCAGCGACGAGGTGCGGATGAGCCAGCACCGCAATGCGTCGGGGCTGGCAGGCGCGGCGCGCGGCATGCTGACGCAGCGCGACGATGCCGTGATCCATTCGCTTGAGACGATCGCCGTGCCGAGCCTGGTGCTGGTCGGCAGCGAGGACAAGAATTTCCTTGCTGCCACCGACTATATGGCGCGCAAAATCCCCGGTGCCACGAAAGTGGTGATCGACGGCGCCGGCCATGCCGCCAACCTGCACCAGCCGGCCGAATTCAACCGCGCGGTCGAGGCATTCCTGGGAGGGCTGGCGGCATGAACTTCGACTTCCCGGACGAACTGAAGCAGTTGCGCGACGAGGCGCGGCGCTTCCTGAGCGAGCGCTGCCCGACCAGCGTGCCGCGCCGCATCCTGGAAGGACCCGAGCCGTACGACCGCGCACTATGGCAGGCGATGGCCGAGATGGGCTGGACCGGCGCGGCGATTCCGGAGGAGTACGGTGGTGCCGGGCTCGGCCATCTGGCGATCTGCGTGCTGGCCGAGGAGC
The DNA here is from genome assembly GCA_041487355.1 of Acetobacteraceae bacterium. Classification (GTDB taxonomy): domain Bacteria; phylum Pseudomonadota; class Alphaproteobacteria; order Acetobacterales; family Acetobacteraceae; genus JAMXLO01. Next base: position 4,032 of record JBGPND010000136.1, read on the forward strand.
TTGGCCACGCCGTGGCGCCGGTGCCGTTCTCCTCGTCGGTGTATCTGGCAACCGAGGCGATCCAACTGTTCGGCAGCGATGCGCAGAAGCGGCAATACCTGCCGAAACTCGCCGCGGGCGAGACGATCGGCACATTCGCCATGGCCGAGCGGCCGGGGCCGGCCGATCCGCGCAAGCTGACCGCTCATGTGGTGGACGGCAAGCTGAGCGGCATGAAACTCGCGGTGCCGGATGGCGATGTCGCCGACTTCGCCGTGGTGGCGGTGCATGGCGGGAACGCGTCATGGCTGCATCTCGTCGACCTCGGCAGTCCGGGCGTCGCGCGCGAGACTGTGACGACGATCGATCCTACGCGGTCGCACGCGCGAATCGTGTTCGACAAGGCTGCGGCCGAACCGCTCCCCGGCAGCGAAGGTGCGGATTCGGTCCGTCGCCTGCTCGATCGCGCCGCGGTCATGCTGGCCTTCGAGCAGGTTGGCTGCGCGCAGGCAGCCCTGGAAATGGCGCGCGATTATGCGCGCGAGCGCTATGCGTTCGGCCGGCCGATCGGCTCGTTCCAGGCGATCAAGCACAAGCTGGCGGATATCTACATCGCAGTCGAACTGGCGCGCTCCAACGCGTATTACGGCGCCTGGGCGCTGCACAGCGACGCAGCCGAACTGCCGATCGCCGCTTCGGTGGCGCGGATCGCCGCCTGCGATGCCGGCTGGCTGGCGTCCAAGGAGAACATACAAACGCATGGCGGGATGGGCTTCACCTGGCAGATGGACTGCCAGTTCTATTACCGGCGCGCCAAGCTGCACGCGCTGGCGCTTGGCGGAACGCGGGAGTGGAAGCACCGGCTGATCGCGGAATTGCGCACGCGCAACACGATCGCGCTGCCGACGGATTGAAGATCGGTGGGTTTCGCTACGCTCACCCACCCTACAGGCAGCAGCGTAGGGTGGGTGAGCGTAGCGAAACCCACCATATCGGGAACGAGTGCAGGAGGGCGGAGAGATGGATTTCGAAGACACCCCGGAGGAAGCGGCATTCCGCGCCGAGGCCCGCGCCTTCCTGGCAGCCAATGCCGAACGCCGCAAGCCAGGCGCGGTGGAGGGCTACCGCCGCGGCCAGGACGCACCAGGGGCGATGGAGCGGGCCAAGGCGTTCCAGCGCAAGAAGGCCGAGGCAGGCTTCGTCGGCATCCATTGGCCGAAGGAATGGTACGGCCGGGGCGGCACGCAGATCCAGAACGTCATCTACAACCAGGAGGAAGCGCAGTTCGACGTGCTGTCCGGCATCTTCGGCATCGGCATCAACCTGGCCATGCCGACGATCTGCGTCTGCGGGACGCCGGAGCAACGCGACCGCTTCGTGCCACCGGCGATGCGCGCGGACGAGGTGTGGTGCCAGTTGTTCTCGGAACCCTCCGGCGGGTCCGACCTCGCTGCGCTACGGACGCGTGCCGAACGTGACGGCGACGAGTGGGTGATCAACGGCCAGAAGATCTGGAACTCCGGCGCGCACTACAGCGACTTCGGCATCCTGGTGGCGCGCAGCGATCCCAACGTGCCGAAGCATGCGGGCCTGACCTTCTTCATTCTCGACATGAAGTCGCCGGGCGTGGAAATCAGGCCGATCCGCCAGCTTTCCGGCTCGGCGCATTTCAACGAGGTGTTCTTCACCAACGTGCGCATCCCCGATTCGATGCGCATCGGCCCGGTGGGCGGTGGCTGGCGCGTGGCGCTGACCACGCTGATGAACGAACGACACGGCATGCGCGATTCGCCTGGCCCGGATTTTCAGGAGCTGTTCACGCTGGCCAATCAGCTCGAGCTGGAGGACGGGCTGGCGATCGACGATGCGGGCGTGCAGGAGAAGCTGGCGGAGTTCTATGTCCGCTCGCAGGGGCTGAAATATACCAAGTATCGCGGCATGACGGCGCTGTCGCGCGGCGGCACACCGGGCCCGGAATCCTCGATCATCAAGGTGGTGGCGGCGAACAAGCTGCAGGACATCCTGTCCTACGGGCTCGACCTGATCGGCATGGCGGGACCGACGATGGGCGAGGACATGCCGGTCGCCGGCATCTTCGAGGAGGCACTGCTGTATTCGCCGGCGCTGCGCATCGCCGGCGGCACCGATGAGATCATGCGCAACATCATCGCCGAACGCGTGCTGGGCCTGCCGCAGGACGTGCGGGTGGACAAGGATGTGCCGTTCCGCGACGTGCCGACAGGAAGCCGCGGATGACGGAGCACGCACTGGAGAGCTTCTTCTGGCCGAAGTCGATCGCGGTTCTGGGCGCCTCGCCGGACATCCATCGCATCCGTGGCCGGCTGCTGCACCAACTGCGGGAAAACGGATTCCCCGGCCGCATCCTGCCGATCAATCCGAGCTACCAGGAGATCGACGGGCTGCCTTGCTATCCGTCGATCGGCGCGGTCGGCGGCCCGGTGGACCTGGCGTTGGTGGCGATCCCCGCCGCCGGCGTCGCCCCGGCTTTGGAGGAATGTGCCAAGGCCGGCGTGAAGAACGCGCTGATCATCAGCTCGGGTTTCGCCGAGGAAGGCGGTGCGGCCGGCGACATGCAGGCGGCGCTGGTGGAGGTGACGAAGCGCACCGGCATCCGCGCCTGCGGCCCGAACTGCGAGGGCTATTTCAACGCGCTCGGCAAGATCGCCACCACGTTCAGCCCGACCGTGGAGATGCAGGACGACGCGGGCCGCGTCCTGGTATCCGACCGTCGCGTCGGCGTGATTGCGCAATCGGGCGGCATCGGCTTCGCGCTGTTCAATCGCGGCAAGGCGGCGGGGATCGGGTTTTCCTATGTGATCTCCACCGGCAACGAGGCCGATCTGAATATGGCCGATTTTCTCGACTACATGGTCGAGGACAGGAACACCCACGCCGTCATGCTGTTCTGCGAGGCGGTGCGCGACGGCCCGGCCTTCATCGCCGCGCTGGGCAAGGCGCGGCGCCTGGGCAAGCCGATCATTGCAATCAAGATCGGCCGTTCCGACGCCGGCAGTCGCGCTTCGGCATCGCATACCGCGTCGTTGTCCGGCTCCTATACCGCCTACCGTGCGGTGTTCGAGCGCTACGGCGTGATCGAGGCGGAAGACCCCGACGAGGCGGTGGCGATCGCCGGGGTGGTGCTGACCTGCCCGCTGCCCAAGGGTCGGCGCACCGGCATTATCACGCCATCGGGTGGCGGCGGTGCCTGGATGGCGGACACGCTGTCGGCGCATGGCCTGATCGTGCCGACCCTGTCGACCGAGACGCAGGCGGCACTGCGGTCGCTGATGCCGTCCTATGGCGCATCGGGAAATCCCGTCGATGTCACCGCACAGGGATCCAACACCGGTCCCGCGATGATGACAGTGATGGAGCAGCTTGCGGGGTCGGACGAGCTGGACATGCTCGTGCTGATCACGTCGCTCACCAGCGAGACACGCGTGTCGCTCGATACCGAGCGCGTGCGCGCCGTGGCAGCGCGCTGCGGCAAGCCGATGACGGTGTGGACCTATACGCTGCCCAGCGCGTTCGGCCGCGAGAAGGCTGCCGGCTGCGGGTTGTTCGTGCACAGCGACCTGCGCAATGTCGGCGTGGCGATGGGCAAGTTTGCCGGTTATGCGGAGGCGATGGCGCGGCCGCTGCCCGCCGCGGCGGACGGCACGGCTGTTGCGCCGCTGCCGGACGACCTGCCGCATGTGCTGACCGAATACCGGGCAAAGGCGTTGCTGGCGCCGTTCGGGCTGCCTGACGCGCGGGAACGTCTGGCAAGCTCCGCCGCCGAAGCCGCCGAGGCCGCGATCGCTCTCGGCTTCCCCGTCGCGCTGAAGATCGCCTCGCCGGATCTGCCCCACAAGACGGAGGCAGGCGGCGTGATCCTTGGCCTCCAAAGCCAGCATTCCGTGACCGCCGCCTATGAGCAGATCATCCAATCGGCGAGACGCTACAAGGCGGACGCGCGGATCGACGGCGTGCTGGTGCAGAAGATGGCGCCGAAGGGCCACGAACTGGTGATCGGCATGGTGAACGACCCGACCTTCGGACCGATCATGATGGTGGGTCTTGGCGGCACCATGGTCGAGCTGATGGGCGACGTGGTGCATCGGCCGGCACCGGTCGATGTTGCGGAGGCGACCGACATGCTGCACAGCCTGCATTCCGCGCCATTGCTGCAGGGATTCCGCGGTGCGGACCCGATCGACATCGCGCCGGCGGCGACACTGATCGCGAATCTTTCGCAGGCAGCGGTCGCGTATCGCGACCGCATCGCGGAGATGGAATTCAATCCGGTGATCCTGCACGAGGACGGCTCGGGCCTGACGATTGCCGACGCGCTGATCACGTTGAAAGGCTGAAACGCCGCTGTACCGTCATGGCCGGGCTTGTCCCGGCCATCCGTCGCGGCACAGTGCAGATACGGATGCCCGGGACAAGCCCGGCCATGACGAGCAGGAGACAGTGTAACGCCATGTTCGAACTCGCCGAAGAGCACCGCATGCTGCACGACCTGGTGGCGAAATTCGTCGACCGGGAACTGATCCCGCTGGAAAAGGCGGTGCTCGCGCGCGAGCTGTCGGGGCAGAAGTCGGCACTCAGCACCGAGGAAGAGGAAACTCTGCTCGGCAAGTGCCGTGAACTCGGTCTGTGGGGTCTCGATGTGCCGGAGGAATTCGGCGGCGCCAACCTGCCTACCGTCGCGCTGATCGGCGTCTACGAGGAGCAGGGCCGCACCTGCGTGCCCTTCACCTTCCCGCCCGACAGCCCGAACCTGCACATGCTGATGGCGGTCGCCAATCCCGAACAGCGCAGGAAATACCTGGAACCTTACGCGCGCGGCGAGGCGCATTCGGCGATCGCGATCTCCGAACCAGGCGCCGGCAGCGATCCCGCCGGCATGATCACGCGGGCCGTCAAGGACGGCGGCGACTGGGTGATCAACGGGCGAAAGATCTGGGTCAGCCGCGTGCCGCAGGCCGATTTCGTCATCGTCATGGCGCGCACCGGCGAAGGCAAACGCCACGAGGGTGTCACCGCCTTCATCGTCGAACGCGGCACCAACGGGTTCCACATCGAGCGAGAGATCCCGATGCTGGGCGGCCAGCGCACCTACGAGCTGGTGTTCGAGGATTGCCGCATTCCGGAATCGCAACTGCTCGGCCAGCTCGGCAAGGGTTTCGCGCCGATGCAATTGCGCCTGACGGTGCGACGGCTGCAGATGGGCGCCTGGTGCATCGGCATGACCCGACGCGCGCTCGACATGATGATGGAACACGCCAGGCAGCGCGTCACCTTCGGCCAGCGCCTGGCAGATCGGCAGGCGATCCAGTGGTGGATCGCCGATGCCGCGATCAAGATGCACGCCTGCCGGCTGATGGTCTACGACGCCGCGGCGAAGTCGGACGCCGGCAAGGACGTGCGCACTGAGGCGTCGATGGTGAAGCTGTACGGCACCGAGATGGCGACCGAGACCATCGACCACGCGATGCAGACCTTCGGTGCGATGGGTGTGGCCAAGGAGCTGCCGCTGCAGCTCATGGCGCAGAAGGTGCGCACCATGCGCGTGTACGAGGGTCCGTCCGAAGTACATCGCATGGTGATCGCGCGACGCATGCTGGATGGGCGGAAATAGGAGGCAGACGTGGGCAAGCTGGAAGGCAAGGTCGCTATCGTCACCGGAGCGAGTCGCGGCATCGGCCAGGCGATCGCCGAACTGTTCGCCGAGGAGGGTGCGAAGGTGGTATGCGCCGCGCGCACCTTCAAGGAAGGCGATCACCGCATGCTGGAGGGCTCACTGACGCGCACGGTTGAACTGATCCGCGCCAAGGGCGGCGAGGCGAAGGCTGTCACCGCCGATGTGTCCGTAGAAGAAGATTGCGTCGCACTGGTGCAATCGGCGCGCGACTACGGTCCGATCGACATCCTGGTGAACAACGCGGCACTCAGTTACTTCCAGCCGATCACCGAGATGCAGACCAATCGCTGGGTGCGTGCCTTCGCGGTGGATGTGCACGGACCGTTCATGCTGGCGAAGGAAGTGCTGAAGGACATGATCCCGCGCCGGTCCGGTGCGATCGTGAATATCAGCTCGGGCGCGGCGATCGGCCCGGGGCGCGGTCCGTACGCCGACAAGACGGTGCGCGGCGGCACGATGTATGGCGCGGTGAAGGCGGCGCTCGAGCGGTTCACGCAGGGGCTGGCGCAAGAGGTGGCGCAGTATGACGGCATTACCGTGGCGGCCGTGTCGCCGTCACGCGTGGTGCCGACGCCGGGCACCGTTTACCACAAGCTTGTCTCCGGCATGGATGATCCGCGCGGCGAGCCACCGATCATGATGGCGCGCGCGGCGCTGCTGCTGGCAAGCGAGCCGGCGGTGACAGTGAACGGCCGCGTCACCTACAGCCAGCAGATACTCAAGGAGTTCGGCTTGATCGAGCAGGCTGTAGGACGGGGTGTGGACAGCCCGGGTTCGGGGTATTCGCAGATCTGAAGAAAGAATCACCACAAAGACACGAAGACTGGCTTTGTGCCTTCGTGTCTTTGTGGTGATCTTCTTACTGTTTCGCCGGTTTGGGCCAGCGCTGTGCAACTCGCGGCAACACCTGTTCGATCAGCAGCCGTGACTGCTCCAGCATTTCCTCGTCCCCGCGCGCCGCCGGACGCACGATGAACTTCGAAGCACCCGCCGCCACATAATCGCTGATCCGATCGATGATCGTCGCCGCATCGCCGATCACGAAATGCCGCTGCGGATCGCGCCCGGTGCGCTTGCGATAAGCCTCCATCACCTGCGCCACGCTCGGATCGTCCCAGCGACCGAAACGATACGCAAACGCCGCGCCGTAGTGATCCTCATCGATGCTGCGCCCGGCCGCGGCAAGCGCCACCTTGATCTCGCCAATCACGCGGCCGACATCCGCCGGCGTCTCGGCGCCCGCCTGCCAGCCGGTGCCGTAGCGCGCAGTACGACGCACCGCGGCCTCGGAAGAACCGCCGATCCAGATCGGCAGATCGGGCTGCACCGGCTTCGGCGATATCGACGCACCGGTCAGGCGGAAGTGCCGGCCTTCGAAATCCACCGACTCCTCCGACCACAGGCGGTGGATGATCTCCAGGCATTCGTCCGTTTTGCGGCCACGCGTCGTGGTATCGATATGCAGCGCCTGCCATTCCGGCCCCTGCGGGCTGCCGATGCCGAACCCGGGCAGCAGGCGGCCCTGCGACAACACGTCGATCGTGGCGCATTGCTTGGCCAGCAGCACCGGATCGCGCAGCGCCAGCGACACCACGTTCACGCCGAACTTGATCCGCCGCGTGCGGCCGGCAATCGCCGCCAGTGCCGTCATGCATTCCAGGATCGGCTGGCGGCTGACGATCCGGTCGGTCTGCCAGATCGAGTCGACGCCACCCGCCTCGCACAGATCGACCCAGCGCCAGAACCCGTCGGTACTGGAGAACGGAAACTCCATCAGGCCCAACCCGACGGCTATGCTGCGCGCCACTGTCGCCTCCTCAAGATAACCGTCCTCGCCATATGGCAGGACCGGTGCCGTTGCAGATGCCCGGGTCAATTCCGGGCATGACGTTGGATCAGTTGTTGCCGACCGCCTCGCCCAGCGACTCGCCGATCTCGCGATGCAGAACCAGGTCGGCGAGCGGATCGAGCCCGGTCGGCTCGCGATTCAGAATCACCAGGCGCGCGCCGTTGCGTGCGGCGAGTTCGGGGAACCCCGCGGCCGGATACACCACCAGCGAGGAGCCGATGCTGATGAACAGATCGGACGCCAGCGTCGCCTCCTCTGCCCGGATCATCGCCGCCGGCGGCATCGACTGGCCGAACGAAATTGTTGCCGTTTTGACGAACCCGCCGCACGCCTCGCAGAGTGGCGCATCGCCAGTGCGTTCGAACTCGATGCGGATGTCCTCCAGCTCGTAGCGCTGCGCGCAGTCGAGGCAATGCGCATAGGTCGTGTTGCCGTGCAGCTCGATCACGCGGTCCGCCGGTACACCCGATGCCTGATGCAGCCCGTCAATGTTCTGGGTGATCACGGCGGACGCCTTGCCGCGGTTCACCAACGCCGCGACCGCACGATGGCCACGATTGGGCTCGGCGCCGCGCAACGTCGCCTCGGTCGCGAACCGGCGCCGCCAGGATTCCCGCCGCGCCTCCTCGGAGGCAAGAAATTCGGAAAAATCGATCGGCCGCATCCGCGTCCAGATGCCGCCGGGGCTGCGGAAATCCGGAATGCCCGATTCCGTGCTGATACCCGCCCCGGTGAAGATCACGATCCGGCGCGCATCCGCGATCAGCCGGCGCAGCTCGGCAATCTCCTGGTTCCAGTCCATCGCACGTCTCCCGACGCAGTATCGTCCACCAAGGTCCGCACGACGACAATAGCGGAGCTGCGGCATGCGCGGTTGCAGCACCGCGGCGCGAGCGGCAGGATCGCGGCCAGAAGCGGCACGACGCCGCCAGCCCGACGAGGATCGTCCTCCCTGTGCATGAAACGACCGTTGCCCGACCGGCCGCGCGCGGCCACGCCTGGCTGATCGACAACGCCGATTTCTGGCGGCTCTGGTTCGTCGGGCTCGTCGTGTTCTCGGTGCGCTGGGTGGAGACGGTCGCGGTCGGCGTGTTCGTCTACCAGCACACGGGATCGGCGTTCATCGTCGCCATGATGACGATGCTGCGCCTGCTGCCGATGGGCCTGTTCGGCGCATTCCTCGGCGCGATCGCCGAACGGATGGAACGCCGCACGACTCTCGTCCTGGTCGTCGCTGTCATGCTGGTCAACGCGCTGGTGCTCGCGGCACTGGCGCACCTGCACATGCTCGCGGTCTGGCACCTCGCCGTGACGAGCTTCATCAACGGCGTTGGCTGGGCCACCGACAATCCGGTGCGCCGCGTGATGATCGGCGAGGCGGTGGGAGCGGCGCGCATGGGCGTCGCCATGTCGATCGACGTGGGCGCCAACAACGCCAGCCGCATGGTGGGCCCCACCGTCGGCGGCCTGCTGCTCGCGGGCGTCGGCATCGAGGGCGTGTTCGCGCTGAGTGTCGTCCTCTACGCTGTCTCGGTGGTGGCGGCGCTGCGCGTGCGCTATCGGAACAGTTTCCCCCCCACGTCGTCCGAATCCGTGCTTGCACGCATCGCCGAAGGCCTGGCGCTGGTCCGCCGGGACAAGCGGCTGATCGGCACGCTGACGATCACCGTGATCTACAATGTGTTCGGCTGGCCGTTCACCAGCATGGTTCCGGTGATCGGGCAGGACCAGCTTCTGCTCGGCCCGGAAGGCATCGGCATCCTCGCCAGCATGGACGGCATCGGCGCGTTCGCCGGCGCGGTGCTGATGGCGATGTTCTGTCCGCCGCGTTTCTATCGCCACGCCTATATCGGCGGCGTGACGATCTACATGGTCATGCTGATCGTATTCGCGCTCGTGCCGGTGCCGCTGCTCGCAGGCGCGGCGCTGCTGTTCACCGGCCTCGGCGGCGCGGGGTTCAGCATCATGCAGGCAACCCTGGTCTACCTGTCGGCGCCGCCGGAGATGCGCAGCCGTGTGCTGGGTGTGCTGTCGGTGTGCATCGGGATCGGGCCGGTCGGCTTCGTTGCACTCGGCGTGCTGGCCGACGCGATCGGCGCGCCATGGGCGACAGCGGCCAGCGGCCTGACCGGCCTGCTGGTGCTGCTGCTGGCGCGTCCGCTGTGGCGGGCGATTTGACCTGCCGCCACCACGCCCCTTGATCCAGCTCAAGGCGCGACCCGAGCCAGCCTCCTATAATACCAATTACTGTTGATGTAGACTCATCCGGCGACCCCACACCGTCATGGCGGGCGAAGGCCCGCCATCCACGACTTTGCTGTTTGCAACAAGGAAAATCGTGGATGGCCCGCCTGCGCGGGCCATGACGATGAAGCGACGTCAGGTCGGTCAATGTCAACGCCGGTTGGTATAATACCATCCGTCCCAACCCTCGACTCATAGGGGCTAGGAATCGCCCCCGAACTCCGATTCGCTACGTCCGTTCATCGGGTCGCGACGACGGA
>JBGPND010000137.1:0-14052 GCA_041487355.1 Acetobacteraceae bacterium
CTGATCGGCAAGATCCACCTGCCCGAGGGCTGCGCCAATCTCTGCTTCGGCGGCAGGAAGAAGGACCGGCTGTTCATGTGCGCCAGCACCTCGGTCTATGCGCTGTATGTGAATGCGCAGGGTGCGATGGTGCCGTAGGAAATCGGCTGGCACGACCAACCGCCAAGCCCTCAAGTGTCATTGCCGCGTCGCTGCTCTCCTCGCAATGACAGTGTGGATGGGCCGCATGGTATATGGACCGTCATGTCACCACCCCTTCTCCTGCTTCAGGACATCACCCTCTCCTTTGGGACCACGCCGCTACTGTCCGGTGCGGGACTGGCGGTTGCTCCGAACGACCGGATCTGCCTGGTCGGACGGAACGGCTCCGGCAAGTCCACCCTGCTGCGCATCGCCGCCGGTCTGATGCCGCCGGACTCAGGAAGCCGCTTCACTCAGCCGGGTGCGACGATCCGCTATCTGCCGCAGGAGCCGGATCTATCCGGCTTTGCCACCACGCTTGATTATGTCGCAGCCGGACTGGACAGTGAGGCGGGCGAGGACCGCCACCGCGCGCGTTACCTGCTCGAGCAGCTCGGACTGACCGGGGCGGAGACTCCGGATACAATCTCGGGAGGCGAGGCGCGGCGGGCCGCGCTGGCCCGCGTGCTCGCTCCCTCGCCCGACATCCTGCTGCTGGATGAACCCACGAATCATCTGGACTTGCCCGGCATCGAATGGCTGGAGGGAGAACTGGCCGGCATGCGTTCAGGCATCGTCGTGATCAGCCACGATCGTCGACTGCTGGAGCGCATTTCGCGTGCCACCGTCTGGCTGGATCGTGGCATCACCCGAACGCTCGACCGCGGCTTCGATGCGTTCGAGCCCTGGCGTGATGCGGTGTTGGAGCAGGAAGAGACAGAGCACCACAAGCTGCGCCGCAAGATCGCGATGGAAGAGGATTGGCTGCGCTACGGCGTCACCGCACGGCGCAAGCGCAACCAGAAGCGGCTCGCCGACCTGCACGCATTGCGCAAGAAGCGGAAGGAACGGCGCGCCGCCACGGGCACCGTGCAGATGGCAGCGACCGAGGCTGTGCTGTCCGGCCGGCTGGTGGTAGCCGCTGATGCGGTCTCGAAGTTCTATGGGAATCGTCCGATCGTGCGCGATTTTTCCACCCGCATCTTGCGCGGCGACCGGATCGGCATTGTCGGCGCCAATGGTGCCGGCAAGACGACGTTGCTCAGTCTGCTGACGGGCGAGCTGGCACCCGATGCAGGAGAGGTGCGGCTCGGCACCAACCTGGCGCAGATCACCCTGGATCAACGGCGCGAAACGCTGGACCCCGCGCTGACCCTGAAGCAGGCCCTCACCGGCGGGACCGGTGACACGGTGGAGGTCGGAGGCCGAACCCGGCACGTCATCGGCTATATGAAGGAGTTCCTGTTCAGCCCCGAACAAGCCAATACACCGGTCGGCCTGTTGTCCGGCGGCGAGCGCGGCAGGCTGACTTTGGCCAGTGCCTTCGCCAAAGCATCCAATTTTCTGGTGCTGGACGAGCCGACGAACGATCTGGATCTCGAGACGCTGGACCTGTTGCAGGAGCAGTTGGCTGAGTATGCCGGGACTGTGCTGTTGGTGAGCCACGACCGCGATTTCCTCGATCGTGTGGTGACGGCGGTGATCGCTGCCGAGAACAACGGGCGCTGGATCGAGTATGCCGGCGGTTACAGTGACATGCTGGCGCAACGGGGACCGCTCAAGGCGCCGGCGTTTTCCGCGATGAAGCCGCGCCGCACGTCTGCGGCCAAACCGCAACCCGCGTCTCCTCCCCGCAGAATGACATTCAAGGATCGACACATGCTGGCAGCGCTGCCAGCCCGGATCGCAGCACTGCAGGCCGAACTCCTGCGGCTCAATGCTGCTCTGGCCGATCCCGATCTCTATGGGCGCAACCCGGCGCAATTCGATGAACTGACCAAGGCGCTGGCCGTCGCGCAGGACTGCCTGGCGGATGCCGAGGAGCAGTGGCTCTCGCTGGAGATGCTGCGTGAGGAGCTTGAAAACTGACAGAGCGCTGCAGGCGGCTCCTGCTCGTAAAGACGTGTTGGGGGCGTGCTGACGTTTTCTCCGCGTCATGGCCGGGCTTGTCCCGGCCATCCGTCGCGGCACGGCGCTGGTGGCGATGGCCGGGACACGCCCGGCCATGACGGTGAATGAGCGGTGCTGGCTTCAATCTCGTTGGAAACGAACTCGGCTCTTCTTATATGAACGCCATGGCACCAACATTGATCTTTGATTCTCGACACGCAGATTATCTTGTTCAGCTCCTGAACGAGAAGCTATCCAATGACCAACTGGCTGCCCATATGTCGAAGCAGTTCAAGGTGCGGATAACAGCGGGGCAAGTGGGCAGGTTGCTGACCAGGATGCGACGACCCACCGATGCGATCTATCGGGCTGTCCCATATCGCAAAGCGGGCAGCCGCTTTGGCGGTTGATACCATCGAGCTGAGGCGATGACTCGTTTGTCGTCATTTCCGCGAAAGCGGGAACCCAGGGCGGCAAGCCGAAATGAGTGCTGGTACCACTGGGTTCCCGCTTTCGCGGGAAAGACGGTTACAGGTCAAGACGTCCGCTCGGCGGTATGAGACGGTCACCGCCATCTTGGCCCGTGTGGCTATCCGACATTCAGGACGGTGTTCGCCGAAGCGCAAGGCATCAGTGAAATTTCGGCATGACCTCCTGGCACAGCAGCCGCAAGGCGGTCATCACGTTGCTATGCGGAATCTTGCCGCCGCAATTCAGCTCCATCAGCACGCCATCCAACCCCAGCTCCTGCTTCAGCGCCTCCAGCCGTTCGGCGACCGACCCGGGTGAGCCGATCAGCACCGTGCCGCGCAGCGCGTCCTCATAGGTCATCGTCTCGAGCCGGCGCGCGGTCTGGGCGCGGCGGTCGGCGCCGTCCACGCCGGCACGCTTCGCCGAATCCGCCAGCAGCGCCGCCTGCTGACGATAGAAATGGATCAGGCTCGGCTCCGCCTCGGCGCGTGCCTGCGCGTCGGTCGGCGCGATATAGGCCGGAACGCGCAGGAACACCCCGCCGGTATCGGCATGGCCTGACGCAGCGAGAGCCTCGCGGTAGGCGCGGATACTCGGCGCGATCTCGGATGCGCTCTCATAGCGGACGGCGACGAAGATCGGCAGGCCCTGTCTGCCGATGGATACGAACGTATCGGCACTCGTGGCTGCGACGCGGATCGGCGGGGTGGGTTTCTGGTACGGCTTCGGCACCACCGCCACATCCTCGAAATGATGATACTTGCCCTGGTACGATATCTTGTCCTGCGTCCACGCCTTCTGCACGATGTCGAGAATCTCGGCGAAACGCTCGCGGCTTTCGCCATAGGGTACGCCGTATGCCTCGTAGGTGCGCGCCACGCCGCTGCGCCCGACACCGAAAATCAGCCTGCCCTTGCTGATCTGATCGACTGTCGCTGCCTCTTCCGCCAGGCGTAGCGGATGGCACAGCGGCAGCACCTGCACGGCGAGGCCGATCTTTATCCGCTGTGTCCGCGCCGCGATCGCGCTCGCGATGCAAAGCGGTGCCGACAATACCGAGCGGGCAGGGTCGAAATGCAGCTCGCCGAGCCACATCGCATCGAGGCCCCAGCGTTCGGCGCCGTCCACCAGATCGAACGATTGCGCGAAAGCCTCGGCGTCGGGTCGTCCCGGCAGGGACGGGAACTCATGGAAGATGCCGAATTCCATTGCTGTCGCTTTCCGGTTTCCTGGTTTGGCCGCAAGCCTAGGACGACAGCAGGCGGCGTGTCACTCGTCACCCGCGCTCCCCGCTTGCGCGGGGATGACGAACAAGGGGGACCGATGCAACAGGTTGTCATCCCCGCGCAAGCGGGGACCCAGGGATTACCGTCACCACTGAGCCAGGCATGGATTCATTCACATGCTCTCTCGCGGCGGTGAACATTCACTCGATCGCCCCGCGGTCGAACGCGTCCACGTCGCGCTCGAGCTCCCATTGCAGCCGCGCCTTCTCGCTGGCCCGCAGCAACGCCGCGCACGCGGACGGCGGCGGGGCTTGCAAAGCGGCCCCATCGCACGGCGGCACCTTGCGCCAGGCAACCGGATCGGCCCATAGGCTCGCGCCGGCGACGAAGGCGTATTCCAGCGTGTTGCGCTCCAGACCGACCATGGTCGGCCAGTCCAGCCCGAACTCGGTCACCGCGCGCTGCAACTCATGCGTGCGATCGATGCGCTCCACGCCCTCATCGTCGGTGGACAGAACGGTCGGCACGCCGGCGGCGCGATAGATCGGGAACGGGTGCTCGGCACCGTGCACGCCCAGAATCTGGTCATTGCTGGTCAGGTTGATCTCCACCGCCACGCGCGTCGCTGCCATCTCGCGCAGCAGGCCCAATGGATCGGTCTCGTACATCACGTCCACACCATGGCCGATGCGTTTCGCATGGCCCAGCTCCACCGCCTGGCGCACATGGAACCGCAAGTTCTCCGGCGCCACGAGACCAAGCGTCAGCTCGCCGGCATGCAGCGACACGTTCGCCTCCGGCATCACGCCGTGCAGATAGTCCAGCATGCGCATCTGCAGCGTGTAGTCGGCAAGCGCCTTCGGATCGTCTTCCGGCGCCACGAAATTCAGCCCGACCACGCGCCGATCGGCCTGGCTCAGCAACGCGCCGAACAGCGTCTGGGCGAACACCTCGCCGGGCGGATTGGTGCGCGACACCTGCTCCAGCCAGCGCACCGTCACCGCGCAGCCAGCCTCGGCCTGCGGCGTGCCACAATGCAGCGACGCTCGCATCCGCGCCTCGCCTGCGTCGATGTCGGAGCGCGCACTTGCCAGCAGCGTCGGAAGGCCCGCCGCCATCAGGCGTTGGTGGAAATTTGCCATGTCGCCGGTCCAGCGCAGCTTGCGCGCCATGTTGGTCACCGCGCGGCCCTGGAACGTCACCATCAGCTCCAGGTAGCGCATGCGCTGGCGGCCGGCACGGTCGACGACATCCGCCGCCATGTCGCCCATGCTCGCCGCGCCGCCGAACTTGGCGAAGGCGGCGAAGAAGTGGTCGTGGCCGCTGATGCCGCTGCTCGGTACGAAGCCGCGCATCGACCAGGCATCGATCAGGGCGCGGCGGAAATCGGCATCATGCAACGCATCGGCCATCCTGCGCGTCGTTCGGCCGCACGGTGCGACGGCGGATTTCGCCGCATCGATGCACACGCCTGATGCGGCGCCGGCATCGATCAGCGCCTCGGCGTAGGCGGCACCACTCAGGTGGTTGTGCAGATCGCCACCCTTCGGCATGCGGTACAGGAAGGCCCGCAGCAGCGGGGGCGATTGCCGTGCCGCATCGAACCGGCTCGCGGCGCCATCGCTCGTTGCGGCAACGCGCGGCGCGCAGGCGCCAAGCAGCAACGCCAGACACGCGAGCACCAGCCTCATCGCATGAAGCACGGACATTTCCCCAAATTGTTGCTGCGCTCGTCAGGCAAGGCCAGGGCTGGTAGCGTAACATGCATTCGCCGCGAGGAGGATCAGGGATGGCCTATCCGACGCATCTGCTGCCGACCACCGTCGTCGGCAGCTATCCGCAGCCCGACTGGCTGGTGAATCGCGCGGCACTGGAAAAGCACGGTGTGCCGCGCACCCACGCGCACGAGATCTGGCGCATCCCGGAGCCGCTGCTCGAGCAGGCGCAGGACGATGGGACCATCTTGGCGATCCGCGACATGGAGCGGGCAGGGATCGACATCATCACCGATGGCGAAATCCGCCGCGAAAGCTACTCCAACCGGTTTGCTCTCGCGCTGGAGGGGATCGATGCGGAGCATCCGGGCGAGGTGAGGTCGCAATCGGGCCGCGTCACGCCGGTGCCGCGCGTGGTCGGCAAGATCCGCCGCCGCGCGCCGGTGGAATTGCGCGACGTCCAATTCCTGCTGCGCCAGACCGATCGTGCGACGAAGATCACGCTGCCCGGTCCGTTCACCTTGTCGCAGCAGGTCAGAAACGAGTTCTACAAGGACGAAGAAGAGATGGCGATGGACTACGCCGCCGCGGTCAATGAGGAACTGCGCGATCTCAAGGCAACCGGGGTCGATGTGGTGCAGCTCGACGAACCGTGGGTGCGCACGGCGCCGGACAAGGCGGAGCGCTACGGCGTGCGCGCCATCAACCGCGCGCTGGAGGGAATCCCGGGACCGACGGTCGTGCATCTCTGCTTCGGCTATGCGCATGTCGTGCACAACAAGCCGAGCGGCTACGCCTTCTTGCCGCAGCT
Organism: Acetobacteraceae bacterium; assembly: GCA_041487355.1. Taxonomy (GTDB): domain Bacteria; phylum Pseudomonadota; class Alphaproteobacteria; order Acetobacterales; family Acetobacteraceae; genus JAMXLO01. Next base: position 6,294 of record JBGPND010000137.1, read on the forward strand.
TGCCGACACGACGGCGCAGCAGATTTCGATCGAGGCAGCAGAACCGCAGATCGATCTCGGCGTGCTGGCCGAGCTGTCAGGCAAGCAGATCATGCTCGGCGTGCTCGACCTCGGCAGTGCCGAGGTGGAAACCGCCGAGGAGGTCGCCGCACGCATCCGTCGCGGACTGCGGCATGTCGACGCGGAACGGCTGATTCCCGCACCCGATTGCGGGATGAAATACCTGCCGCGCGAGCGCGCCTTCGGGAAGCTGTGCGCGCTCGCCGCCGGCGCCGCCATCGTCCGGCGCGAACTCGCCGGCTGAGTGGTGGTCCCATAGCGATGGGTATCGCTGCGCTCAACCCATCCTACGGGGTACATACCGCGGCGTGGCGGCGTAGGATGGGTTGAGCAGAGCGAAACCCATCGTTCCGCCGGGATTTAACGGCTGGCGGTCAGCTTCTGGCGTGGGGCGAGGCCGGCCAGGATGGAGTGCGCCAGCGACTGGGCGACGCAGAGATAGCCGTGGTCGTTGTGGTGCAATCCGTCCGCGGCGATGAATTCCGTGAGCGGTGCGCCGTCGCGGCGCCAGCCCTGCATCAGGGCGCGACGCGAGAACAGCGCGGCGCCCGCCTCGGTCGCCACCTGGGCGAGGGTCTGGTCGAACAGCGGTTCCTCGGGCTTCGCCAACAGAGCCGGCGATTGCTGGTTGTCCATCAGGATCACGTCGGTACCGGCGGCCTGCAGGCGGCGCACGCCAGCGGTGACAAGGTCGCGGAAGATCACCGGATCGACATTGCGCAATGCGCCGTTGGCACCGACCTGCCAGATCACAAGCTGAGGGTGCACCGCCAGCACATCGGCATCGAGCCTGACCAGTTCCTCCGCGGCGTCCTGCCCGCCGATGCCGCGATTGATCACTGCGAAATGCGCCTGTGGCAGCCCCGTCGAGAGCGCCTGCTGCAGCACCGCCGGGTAGGAATGCGCGGGATCGGATGCCATCGCACCCTGGGTCGACGAGGAACCAAGGGCAATGATGACGCCCTCGATGCCGTGGTCGATCGCGCTACGCAGATGCGGCAGCTCGATCGGCGCCGTGGCAGGTGTGCTGGGGCAGACGGCGCCGGCAACCGCTGGCGCGGCAGTTGGCAGGAGCAGGCCGAGCGCGAGGAGAAGGGCCGGTGCCCTCCGCGCGGCCCTACGGGGGGCGACGGTATCCATTCCTATCTTCAACTATACGCGAGACAGCGTGTCCAGTCCGTTAATTCGTCATTCCGTGGGCTTGTCGCCACCCTCGGCAGCACGGCGCTTTCGGGCCGCGGCGGCATACTGCCCCCGCGGGCGCACCTCCTGAATGTGCGGGCGCACCACCGTGTCGTAGTAGTCGTCCCAGTCCTCGGGCGTGAGCTGCTTCAGGTCGGGAACCAGCTCGTAGTTGTTGAGCGTGGCGTCCTCGTAGGCCTGGCGTGGCAGGGGCTGCACCTGCAGCAGCGGGAAGTCCGCGCGGAAGTCGATCGGCACGTCGGTCTTGGTCAGCCGCATATTGGTGATCAGCGGGCCGAACCAGCGATCGGTCTCGATGATGCCCTCGAACAACTCGTAGGTGCCGCTGCGCGGGACATTGGCGGGTGCGCGCACCAGCAGGCTCCAGCCTGGCGCGGTGCGGGCAACCAGGCCGGTCCAGATCTGGATGAGGCCCGGTTCCTGCAGGGCGCCGAGGAACGGCGGCGCGTATTCGCGGATCTCCTCGGGTGCCACCGAGTCGAACAGATTGCGGAAATTGGGGAACTGGGCGGATTTGAGAGGCAGCCAGGTGCCGGCGCCCTCCCAGGTCCACATCACGTCACGACCGTCCCACTGCAGGCTGAAGCTGATCGGCGGGAAGATGTAATAGCCGTAGCCGGACGCGCTGGTCGATGGTTCGCAGTAGCGGAATGCGCGGGTGGGCAGCGACCCGGCGGCCGATCGGTCGGCGCGTTGCGGCAGGCGCGCCGTCGGGATGAAGCGATGGAAGGAGACGAGAGGCGTCTTCTTCTGCGGTGGCTGCTGCGGGGCTGGGCGAGACGAGGCCGTCGTCGACACGGGCATTGGTCCTGATCAAGGGTCATAAAATGCAACGGACCGGGCAAGCGCTGCCCGGTCCGGTATCCTAGCGGCGCCGAGAGCGCCCGTCTTCAGGCGAGAAGCTCCTGCTTCAGCGAGCGGGCGCCAGGGTCGGAGCGAAGCCGCCGAGGCGGACCTTGCCGGCATCGGCGGTCGGCGCCAGGGTCGGGGCGAAGCCACCGAGGCGGACCTTGCCGGCATCGGCGGTCGGCGCCAGGGTCGGAGCGAAGCCACCGAGGCGGACCTTGCCGGCATCGGCGGTCGGCGCCAGGGTCGGAGCGAAGCCACCGAGGCGGACCTTGCCGGCATCGGCGGTGGGCGCCAGGGTCGGGGCGAAGCCGCCGAGACGGACCTTGCCGGCGTCGGCGGTCGGCGCCAGGGTCGGGGCGAAGCCGCCGAGGCAGACCTTTCCGGCATCGGCGGTGGGCGCCAGGGTCGGGGCGAAGCCGCCGAGGCGGACCTTGCCGGCATCAGCGGTAGGCGCCAGGGTCGGGGCGAAGCCACCGAGACGGACCTTGCCGGCATCGGCGGTGGGCGCCAGGGTCGGAGCGAAGCCGCCGAGACGGACCTTTCCGGCGTGAGCGGTGGGCGCCAGAGTCGGGGCGAAGCCACCGAGACGGACCTTGGCGGAATCGATGACGGCGGCGGTGCAAGCAGAGATGGAGAGAAGCATCGTTCGGAACCCTTCCTTCAAGATTTGTATCGAGTTTATTTCGAGGGGAATCAGCCTTCCCCCTGTTGACGTGGGCGTGATGATTCCACGTTGAGGATTTTTTATCGTTGTTTTGACGTTATCTCGCCGTCAAATCGCTATCGAGGCGGGGGAGAGAATCGATCCCTCGCTGCAAACCGAGATTCTCAGGTGATTTGTCTCTTTTCAAGAGACGAACTACAATTTTATGCGCCAACCGCTCTTTTTGTTAGCGGCATCCATTCACTGAACGCAGGCGCCTGAGTCCAATATTATTACTTATGTAGGGAAGATTGCACGCCTGCACGCTAGCGGCGCCGGTACGGCGATATTAACGATCGCAGCGCGCAACGGTTGCCACGCCACACTCTGACGTTGTGGTGAGAATCACGAAATTCGCTTGACGCCTATCCGCGCGGGCTCCGCGGATCAAGCCGCCGTGCCGCCGACCGTGAGACCGGTCAGCTTCAATGTCGGCTGGCCCACGCCGACCGGTACGCCCTGACCGTTCTTGCCGCAGGTGCCGATCCCCGGATCGAGCGCCATGTCGTTGCCCACCATGGCGACCTTGGTCAGAGCGTCCGGCCCGTTGCCGATCAAGGTGGCCCCCTTCACCGGTGCGGTCACCTTGCCGTCCTCGATGAGATAGGCCTCGCTGGCCGAGAAGACGAACTTGCCCGACGTGATGTCGACCTGCCCGCCGCCGAAATTGACCGCATACAAGCCACGGCGCACCGAGCGGATCATCTCGTCCGGGCTGTGCGGCCCGGCGAGCATGACGGTGTTCGTCATCCTCGGCATCGGTGCGTGGGCATAGGACTGCCGGCGGCCGTTGCCGGTCGCCCGCATTCCCATCAACCTGGCATTGAGCCGGTCCTGCATGAACCCGACCAGGACGCCGTCCTCAATCAGCACCGTCCGGCTGGTCGGTGTGCCTTCGTCGTCCACCGTCAGGCTGCCGCGCCGATCGGGCAGCGTGCCGTCATCCACCACCGTGACCCGGGGCGATGCGAGACCGCTGCGCAGCAGGCCTGCGAATGCCTAGGTGTACTTGAGGGTGTAGTCCCCTTCAAGCCCGTGGCCGATCGCCTCTTGCAACAGGATGCCCGGCCAGCCGGGACCGAGCACGACCTCCATCTCCCCGGCCGGGGCCGGCCGGCTGTCCAGATTGACCAGGGCCTGGCGCAGCGCCTCGTCCACCGCGCCGCGCCAGGTCGCCGGGGCGGTGATCCTGTCGTACGCGAACCGGCCGCCGGTGCCATAGCTTCCCGTCTCGCGCCTGCCACCCTGCTCGACCACCACCGTGACGTTGAGCCGTACCAGCGGCCTGAGATCGGCCACCCGCGTGCCGTCCTGGCGCATGATCTGGACCGCCTGCCACTCGCCGCCGAGCGAGGCCATCACCTGGACGACGCGCGTATCCTTGCCCCGCGCATAGCCATCGATCTCGGCGAGCAGTGCGGTGCGGGCCGGGAATTCTGTGGCGCCGAGGGGGTTGGCGTCGGTATAGAGCCGGGCGTTGGTTGCCCGCGGCGGTTCGGCCGCGACGCCGGAATGACCCTCCGCCACCGCGGCCACGCTGGCAGCGGCACGGCGCAGCGCTGGTTCGGACAGCTCGCCAGCGTGGGCATAGCCGGTTGCCTCGCCGGCCACGGCGCGCAGGCCGAAACCCAGCGAGGTGTCGAAGCCGGCGGCGCGAATCCGGCCGTCATCCAGGCTGATCTGCTCGCTCTCGCGGTATTCCAGATAGATCTCCCCGTCGTCGCTGCGCGCCAGCGCGGAGGCGAGCGCGCCTTCCGCTGCCGCGCGATCGAGCGTGGCATCCGCGCGCTCGAAGAACAGCCTGTCGGTTTCGGCGAGCGGGGTCATGGCAGGTTCCTCGCAGTGGTCGGTGGTCAGTTAGAGTGGTGCGCCCTCAGCGGTTTGGCTACTGACCACCGGGCAGCGGCTACTGACCATCGACAATCAGCCGGTCCGCGGGCAGCCGGATCTCCGCCGTGGTTCCCTGGCCGGGGGCGCTGCGTAGCACGAGCTCGCCGCCATGCCCCGCGACGAGCGCCCGCGATACGTAGAGACCGAGGCCGGCACCCTGGAAACGTCGGGCCAGGCTGCTGTCGAGCTGGGTGAAAGGTTCGAAGACGCGATCGAGGTCTTCCTCCGGGATGCCGATCCCGGTATCGCGCACGAACAGAACGAGACCACCGCTTTCGTCACGCGAGGCGCCGATCGACACCGTGCCGCCGGCTTCGGTGAACTTCACCGCGTTCGACAGCAGATGGTTGAGCACCTGCTGCAGCCGCCGTTCGTCCGCCCTGATCGGCGGCAGATCGTCCGGCACGTCGATGACCAGCGCAATCTCGGCCGCCTGAGCAGCCGCATCCGACTGGCGCGCGCAGAGGCGCACCAGGCGCCCGACATCCACCTTGTCCGAGGCGAGATCGAAGCGGCCCGACTCGATGCGCGCCACGTCGAGAATGCTGTTGATCAGCCCGAGCAGTTGCCGGCCGGCATCGTTGATCTGCTGGGCGAACTCGGCCACGCGGGCACGCGAGGGGTTGGCTGCCTCGCGCAGCAGCGTATCGGAAAAGCCGATCACCGCATTCAGCGGGGTGCGCAGCTCGTGGCTCATCGTGGCAAGGAAGCGCGACTTCGCCTGGTTCGCCGCCTCCGCCGCCTCCTTGGCACGGCGCAGCTCGACCTCGGCGGCTCGCGCCTCGGTCACGTCGGTGAAAGTGGTCACCCATCCGCCGCCAGGCGTCGGATCGGAACGGACGTCGAGAACACGCTCGTCCGGCATGACGATTTGCTGAAGATACGGCTCGGACCGGTCCAGATTGGCCAGCGCGCGGGCGCGTGCCCGCCCCTCCTCGCCATTGCCGAAATGGCCGCGCGCCAGAAGGTTCTCCATGATTTCATCCTGGGTCCGTCCCGGCGCCAGGAAGCCCGGCGGGTGGTGCAGCAGCTCGGCGGCAATTGCATTGCTCGCGAGCAGCCGGTGATCCGATCCCCAGAGCAGCACGCCGTGGCGGATGCAGGACAGCATGACCGCCAGCTCCTCGGCGCGGCGCGACACCTCCGCCTCGGCCTCGGCGAGAGGCGTGATGTCGGTCACCACGCTGATATAGCCACCGTTGGGCAGTGGGCTGGTACGTACATCCACCGTCATGCCGTTCGGCCGCCGCCGCTTGCGCGATTGCGGGCGAGACACATCGAACGCCATCTGCCGCGCGAAGACCTGGTCCGGATCGCCGGGCCCATACTCGCCTGCCTCTGCCCGACGCCGGATCACTGTCTCGAGGTGATCGCCGACATTCAGTGGCGCGCCCGCCATCACCTCGGCGTAGGCGCGGTTGAACATCGTGACCCGGCGATCCGCACTATAGACGCAGACGCCGTGTGGGATGGCATCCAGGATCGAATGCAGGATCGCGGCCCGGCGGCGGGCCTCGTCCTCGGCGCCGGCGAGTGGGCTGATATCGGTCACCGCCATCGTCCAGCCGCCATTGGGCAGTGGGTCCGAGCTGACATCGATGACCTGGCCATTGGCGCGAATGCGACGAACGGCCATGGGTTGGGAGCGGTCGGCGTCACGCTGGGCGGCGATGAATGCCTCCCCGTCCTGGCCGGAAAACTCATCGCGCGTCGCCAGCAGCGTGAGCAGATCGCCAAAATCCATGCCAGGCTGGAGACGCTCGGCCGGCAGTCCAAGCAGTTCGGCGAACCGCGGATTGCCGAACAGCAGCATGCGATCCGGCGTGAAGGCCGCCAGCCCGGTCCGCAGCGTGGCAAGCGCCGAAGTCACCCTCGCCAGCGTGGTCGCGGCTTCATCGCGCGCCGCGAGCAGGGACGTTGTCTCCACCGCGCAGACCACATGGCCGCCCTGCGGCAGCGGCGCGCTGAGCAGGTCGTAGCTGTGGCCCATGAAACTGCGCCGCCGGAGGCGCCCGGGCCGCGCGCGATCGGCGGCGAGGATGGTGGCAAGCTGCGCCTCCGGATCGCCCGGCCCATAGACGCCGCGATACGCCGAGGCGCGCAGTGCATCCTCCAGCTTCATCCCCTTCGGGAAGCTGTTCGGCGGCAGCCCCACCGACGCGCAATAGGCTGGATTGATCAGCACGATCCGCATGTCGGCGTCGATGATGGCGACGCCGACCGGCAGCACATCCAGCACCGCCTCGGTCTGCACGATCGGGGGTGTGACGCCGGGGTTCATGCCGCGGATACGCGGGGCCGCGCCGCCGGAGCCGGGCGCAACACATGCAGCAGGACGAGCGAGGCTGTCAGCACGAGCGCGGCGTTGGCCTGGTGCGCGCTCGCCAGCCAGACCGGCACCACCAATAGTAATGTGGCCACCCCGAGAATATATTGCACTCCTACCATGGCCCCAAGCGCCATCACCGTGAGGCGCGCAATCCTCGGCAGCGGCGCCGCCAGCCCGACCGCCACGGTAGCGGCCGCGGTGAGCGCGGTCACCGTCGCCAGCAACCGGTGATCGAACTGCACCGCGGCGATGTTCTCGGTGAGGTTGCGCAGCAGCGGCTGCAGACGCGCATAACCCTCTGGCACGAGCCGTCCATCCATCAGCGGGAAGCTGTTGTAGTCGAGGCCGGCGTGGGTGCCGGCGACGAAGCCGCCGGTCGCGATGGTCAATACCACCATCGCCGAACAGGCCACGGCCAGTGCGCGCAGCTTGCCGGTGTCAGCGACTCGTGCAGTCGCCTGTTGCAGCACGGTCATGCCGGTCCAAACCAGGGCGGAATACAGCACAAGGGCGAGCACGAGGTGGATCACCAGCCGATATGGCGATACCGCGGTGCTGTCCGGCAGGAAGCCGGAGGCGACCATGATCCAGCCGACCAGGCCCTGCATGGCGCCAAGCAGGAAAAGCAGCGCGAGCCAGGCGCGCAGCCGGCGCTCGATCCGGCTGGTTGCCCAGAACCAGACCAGCGGGGCCAGGAAGGCGAGTCCGATCAGCCGGCCCCACAG
>JBGPND010000138.1:0-14040 GCA_041487355.1 Acetobacteraceae bacterium
AGGGCCATGTGCCGGCGAGGATTCCGATCAGTTGTTCGAGGAAGGCGAGGTCGGGCGGGATTGTCATGGGGCGGGCTCCTCGGGCGCGGTTGCGGGCACCCGAGTATGCACCAGAGACATGAACGGAACATGAACTCGGCGGCGGAAAAGTCGGGCAACGGGACGTTCCTCGACGAAACCTGTCAACGAAAACAGATGGTTCTGGCGACCGTATCCAGAACCATCTGTTTTCGTTGACAGGGTGAGCGGCGGTATCACCCCTTCCGCGCCACCATGAACAGCCGATGGAACGGCAGCAGCGTCGTGCCGTCGGCGCGGCGCGGATAGTGCGGCCGTGCGGCATCGGCGTACGCTTGGCGGAACGCCGCCTTCTGCTCGTCCGGCAGCTTGTCCAGGAACGGTCGCAGGCTGCTGCCGGAAGCCCACTCCATCACCGCGTTCTCGCCGACAAGCGCGTGCATATAGGTGGTCTGCCACATGTCGAGCGCCGCAACATGCGGCCGCAGCATGTCCCAATATTCCATCGGCGAGAGGATCCCCGGCGCCGAAGCGACGCCGCGCAGGCGCTCGGCCCAGGGTCCCGTCGCGGCAACATCGTACGGCAGCCGGCGCAACGGCGTGTCGTGCATCGTCGGCATCTGGATCGCCAGCACGCCGCCCGGCGCCACGAACGACAGCAGGCGCGGGAACAGCAGCGGATGCTCGCCCACCCATTGCAGCGCGGCATTCGAGTAGATCAGATCGGGCGCCTCACGCGGCTGCCACTGAAAGAAATCCGCCTGCTCGAACCGGCAGCCTGGCGTGGTGGCGCGGGCCTTCTCCAGCATCGCCGCGGAGCCGTCCACGCCGACCACATCCGCCTCGGGAAAGCGCTGGTGCAGAATCGCGGTGACATTGCCGGGGCCGCAGCCCAGATCGACCACACGAGCCGGCGCATCCAGCGGCACCTGCGCCAGCAGATCGAGCGCCGGGCGCAGCCGCTCATTGGCAAAGCGCAGATACTGCGCGGGATCCCAGGCGGCGGCAGAACGCGCCATCAGTGCCGCGTCTGCTCGATGCGGTCGAAGTGCCGCTTGATGAACACGAACGCATAGACGACAGAAGCGGCGAACAGCCCGAGACCGATCACATAAGTGGCGCCGCCCTCCCGCGCCGCGGCGAGCAGCAGTCCCACGACCGCCGCCGCGCAGGCCAGGGCCAGCACCAGCCATTCGCCAATCGACACATCCACCTCCCGTCCGGCCCGCCGTTGCGGATGCGTCCTATACGTCGGCTGGCGTGGCAGGGGCAATCCGCGCGCTGCCGGGCTGCGCCGCCGTCTGGGTCGCTGGTTCCGCCGAGGGCAATGTCAGGCGGAAAGTCGTGCCGGCGGCTCCGGTCTCCAGGAGCTCGATATCGCCGCCATGCGCCACCATCAGGTCGCGTGCGATCGCCATGCCGAGCCCGGTGCCGCCGCGTCGCATGCTGCCGGCGAAGGGGCGGAACAGATCGGCGCGCACCGCCTCCGGCAGGCCTGGCCCGTCATCTGCTATGTCGAGCACGACCGGTCCGATCCGGCGCACCGATAAACGCACGCTGCGCGCCCCGGCTTCCGCGGCATTGCGCAACAGGTTGACCAGGACGCGGAACAACTGGTTGCGATCGGCCTTCACCAGGACGGTCGGATCGATGGCATTGTCCAGACGCACAGCGCCGCCCGCGGGCCGCGCGGTCTCTGCCGCCTCGTCGACGAGGTGGGCGAGTTCGACCGGCGCAAGCGCCACCGGCGGCGGACCTTCCCGCGCATAGTCGAGCGTCCGCCGCACCAGATCGGTCGCCCGGTCGACGGCCTGCGCCAGGGTCTCGCCGGCGCGTCGCACCTTCGGATCGGGGTTGAGCTGCAACCGCTCCGCGATCAGCAGCGCCGGGGTCAGAATGCCACGCAGGTCGTGGCTCACCTTGGCGACGACCGTGCCAAGTGCGGCCAGCCTCGCGTTGCGCCAGAGCGCGGCACGCAGCTCGTGCTGCATCGCGGCCAGTTCCCGCCCGGCGATGGCGATTTCGTCATTCGGCAGCACCGTGACATCGTCCGGATCGAGCGGTGTCGTGCGCTCGGGATCGGCACGGAACGCCGCGATGCTGCCGGTGATCCGGCGCATCGGCCGCACCAGCAGCACCAGCACCGCCAGATAGACCAGCCCGCCGGTGACGCCGGCTATCAGCAGGGAAAGCCCGGCAAAGTCGCCGGCGAATTGTCGCAGCGCCTTGCCCAGCGCGCGCTCGTGGACTGCCAGCTCAACGCGGATGTTCGGGTTCAATGGGGTTTCCGCCACCACGCGCACCAGCCGATCCTCCTCTCGTACTATGGCGCCGAGTGCACGGCGGATGCCGGCGAGCAGGCCCTCCCCCCGCAGGTCGAACACTGCCGCCGTCGCAGCGGTATCGCGTCCCACAATCAAGCCGGTGCCATCCGGCTGGCTGAGGCGGATCGCCTCGGTGCCCGCCAGACGCAGCAGTTCGTCACGCTTCGCCGCATCGAGCGGGCTGCCGGAGGCTGCGAGCACGGCGATCGACGCATCCTCGACGCGGCCCATCAGCCAGGTGCGCCGCTCATGGGCGACATAGGGCAGGAACACCACGATTTCGCTCAGCAGGACCGCTAGCGTGGCAAGCAGCCACAGGCGAGCCAAGAGGCTCTGCCGCGGCCTGACACGCCGCACCGTGGCGCACGATTCCGTCATGGCAGGAAGGTGGGTGGAACTCTTGCTCACGGCAACCGGGCAAGCAGCCGGACCAGCGACTTCGTGCGTGGCGCGAACAGGCGTGGCGCGAAGAAGCTGCCTGCGGCGCGCTTGGCGGCCTCGGAGCGGGTCGGATAGGGGATGATCAGCGAAGCCAGAGCCGACAGCTTCACGCGTTGCGCAATAGCCAGCGCCCAGAGGCCGATCATCTCGCCGGCATTCGGTGCAAGGATCCCGGCGCCGATCACCCGGTTCCTGGCCACGACAAGCTTGACCAGGCCGGCCGTGTCGCGCTCGGCGACCGCGCGGTCACTGTCGGAGAGCGGCCAGCGCAGGATGGCGACAAGGTGGCCGGCGGCGCGGGCCTCCGCCTCAGTCATGCCGGCCTGGGCCAGTTCCGGTCTGGTGTAGGTGACCCGCGGTAGCGCCGCGTAGTCGATCCGTGCCGGCAGGCGGAACAGGGCGCGGCGGATGACGATGCCGGCATGATAGGAGCCGACATGGGTGAAGGCGCGCGGTCCGATGCCCCGCGGGTCGGCGATGTCGCCGACCGCATAGACGCGCCGGTTGGTCAGGCTGCGCAGCCCGCGATCGGTCGCGATGCCGGCCGGTCCGGCCCGCACATTGCCGGCTGCCAGATCGAGCGCCTGCAGGTTTGGCCGCCGGCCGACCGCGACCAGCAGATGGCTGCCCGCGATTCTCCGCCCGTCAGCCAGGACGAGGGCCGGTCCCGGCTCAACCGCTTCCACCCGGGCCCCTTCCAGCATCGTCACGCCGCGCGCCGACAATGCGTCACGCAGCCCGGCCACCAGTTCGGGGTCTTCCTTGCCCGCGATGGTCGCTGCCTCGATCACGCTGACGCGGCAGCCGAACCCGGCGAAGGCGTCGGCCATCTCGAGACCGATCGGCCCGCCGCCGAGGATCAACAGGTGATCGGGCCGCTCGGCAAGGTCGAACAATGTGGTGTTGGTCAGGTACGGGACCTGGTCCAGGCCGGGGATCGGCGGCACGGCGGCAGTGCTGCCGGCGGCGATCACCATGCGCCGCGCGGTGATCCGCCGTCCGTCGACAGCAAGCGTGTCGGGTGCCACGAAGCGTGCCTCGCCACGCAGCACGGTGGCGCCGAGGGCACGGAACCTGGCCTCGGAATCCGTGGGCGCGATCGCCGCGATCACGCCATGCAAATGCGCGCGGACAGCGTCCCAGTCGATTTCGGGTTCGGGCAGGCGGATGCCGAAGCGGCCGGCACCGCGAGCCGCCTCGGCGGCGTGGGACGCGACGAGCAGCGCCTTGCTCGGCACGCAACCGAAATTGAGACAGTCCCCACCCATCCGGTCACGCTCGATCAGCGCCACGCGGAGGCCGAGCTGCGCGGCCACCGCGGTGACCGAGAGACCCGCGGCGCCGGCGCCGACCACCGCCAGGTCGAACTCAGGCATCGGAGCGTTTCCACCTGCGCCACGCGACCGGCAGCAGCGAGAGCATCGCCAGGGCGATCAGTGGGCCGAGGATGCGCGGTGAGAATACGATCGCCAGGTCAGGCTTGCCGCCCGCCGCCAACACCACGCCAAGGCCGGCGCCGATCGAGGCGTAGATGAAAGTCGTCGGCATGATTCCGATCACCGTGGCGGCGGCATAGGGCAACAACCGCATGCCGCTCAATGCGGCAGCCAGGTTCACCAGCCAGAACGGGAAGGCTGGCACCAGCCGGATCGCCAGCAGGTAGTTGAACCCATCGCGTTCCAGCCTGGCGCGAATGCGGTCGAGGAACCGGCCGGCGCGGGCAGCGATCGCATCGGCCAGATGGTAGCGGACGGCGAGGAACAGCGCGACCGCGCCCGCCGTGGACCCGGCGACCGCGAGAATGCCGCCGAGCAGGGTGCCGAACAACAAGCCCCCTGCCACGGTCAGCACGGCCGATTCCGGCACGGAGAGCGCGACCGCGACGGCGTAGATCACGACGTAGAGGGCCGGCGCGGCGATCGGATGCGATGCGACCCAGGCGCTCAGCACCGCCTGATTGCGGGCCAGCGCAGCCCAATTGATCTGCTGCGCCAGGCCGCTCGCCCAGACAGCGGCGACTGCCGCAAGCAACAGGACAAGCGGCCAGAATCGGCGGAGGAAGCGCATGGCGCAATCATGTAGTGGCTTTCCGCTCGCTGTCGCGTGACAATGTGGGACTGCTGCCCGCCGTCAGATGTCAGCGCGGTGCGATTGACGGCCCCCGGGAGCGCCGCCTATAAGCCGCCGCCTGCGACGGGCACCGGGTTTGGCGCCCGTGCCCGCGTTCGTGCGGGAACCCGCAGTCATCGGAGATCTGGCCGTGAAGCGCACCTACCAACCGTCGAAGCTGGTCCGCAAGCGGCGGCATGGGTTCCGCGCCCGCATGGCGACGGTCGGAGGCCGCAAAGTGCTGGCGAACCGCCGCGCCAAGGGCCGCAAGCGCCTGTCGGCCTGAACCGGGGCGAGCTTGCCCAGGCCCGGACGCCTGACGCGTCGCGCCGAGTTCCTGCTTGCGGCGGCGAAGGGACGCAAGGCGCCGATGCCGGGGCTGGTACTGCAGGCGCTGCCACGCAACGACAATGCTCCGGCAAGGCTGGGTTTCACTGTAACGAAGAAGATCGGCAATGCCGTGATCCGCAACCGCACCCGCCGCCGCCTGAAGGAAGCCGCCAGGCTGGTGCTGGCCGAGCAGCCGGTGTCCGGCGTCGACCTTGTCCTGATCGGCCGCGAAGGCACCGCGAAACGCGACTTCGCCGCCCTGCAGGACGACTTGCGGCGGGCATTGGCGAAAACAGGCGTCGCATGACCCCCGCCGCTCATCTCGCCATCGGTGCCGTACGCGCCTATCAGTGGACCATCCGGCCGGTGATCGGCGCCAATTGCCGCTTCTTCCCGAGCTGCAGCGACTACGCGGTCGAGGCGTTCCGCAGCCACGGCGCGCTGCGCGGCGGCGGGCTCGCGGCGCGGCGCATCCTGCGCTGCAATCCATGGAACGCGGGCGGCTACGACCCGGTCCCCGCCTGCGATTGCCGAACGGGGCGGTGATGGACCAGAAGCGGCTGTTTCTTGCGATTGCGATCTCGGTTGCCATCCTGCTCGGCTTCCAGGTGCTGATCGCGCCGCATCTGCCGCAAACACCCAAGCCGCAGCAGCAGACCGCCAGCAACGAGATCACGCCAACGCAGACTCCCACGGTCCCCGCTCAGGGTTCGTCAGGCGCGGCCGCGGCGACCGCTGGCCCGACGGTGCCCAAGGAGGTACCGCGGCTGAAGATCTCGGCGCATCGCGTGCGCGGGTCGATCAGCCTGCTCGGCGCGCGGCTGGATGATCTGGTGTTCACCGACTACCGCGAGACGCTGGAGCCTGGTTCGCCGAATGTCAGGCTGCTCGAGCCACGTTCGGACGAGCATCCGTATTACGTGCAGTATGGCTGGAGCGCAGCACCTGGCGAGCAGGTGAAGTTGCCCGGCAACGACACGGTGTGGACCGGTTCGGCCGACACGCTGAGCGCTGGCCATCCCGTCACTCTGTCGTGGGACAATGGTGCCGGCCTGACCTTCCAGATCACGCTATCGATCGATGACGACTACATGTTCACCGTTCAGCAGTCGGTGAAGAACGCCACCGGGCAGCCGGTGAAGCTGTTCCCCTGGGGGCGCATCCGGCGCGACTACACGCCGCAGGTGGCAGGCTATTACATCCTGTTCGAAGGCCTGCTCGGCGTGGTCGATGGCAGGCTGCAGGAAACCACCTATTCCAGCGCCAAGAGTGAGGGCGAGAAGAAGAACGGCATCGCCTACGAGGCCGCAACCACCGGCGGCTGGGCCGGCATCACCGACAAATACTGGCTGACCTCGCTGGTGCCCGATCAGGCGGTCGCATCCACGGTCAACTTCCGCCACGTCTCGGAGAACGGCGACCACTACCAGGTCGACTACGTCACCCAGGAGCCGCAGACGGTAACGGCGGGCGGCGAGGCGTCGCTGCCCTCGCGCCTGTTCGCCGGCGCCAAAATCGTGCGTCTGCTGGATCGCTATCAGGCCGAGGACCACATCCCGAATTTCGACAAGGCGGTGGACTTCGGCTGGTTCTATTTCCTCACCAAGCCGATCTTCTATTGCCTCGACTGGCTGAACGGCCTGCTGGGGAATTTCGGCCTGGCGATCATGGTGTTCACCGTGTTCGCCAAGGCGCTGTTCTTCCCGCTCGCCAACTACTCCTACCGCTCGATGAGCAAGATGAAGCTGCTGGCGCCGAAGATGACGGCGCTGCGCGAACGCTTCAAGGAAGAGCCGCAGCGCATGCAGCAGGAGATGATGGCGCTGTACCGCACCGAGAAGGTGAACCCTGCTTCGGGCTGCCTGCCGATGGTGGTGCAGATTCCGGTGTTCTTCTCGCTCTACAAGGTGATCTTCGTCACCATCGAGATGCGCCAGGCGCCGTTCTTCGGCTGGATTCACGACCTGTCACAGGTGGATCCGACGAACATCTTCAACCTGTTCGGGCTGATCCCGTTCGATCCGACGACGATATCGCCGTTCCTGCATCTTGGTGCCTGGCCGCTGATCATGGGCCTGACGATGTTCCTGCAGCAGAAGCTGAACCCGCCGCCGCCCGACCCGGTGCAGGCGCGGTTGTTCCAGTTCATGCCGGTGATCTTCACCTTCATGCTGGCGAACTTCCCGGCCGGCCTGGTGATCTACTGGAGCTGGAACAACCTGCTGTCGATCGCGCAGCAATGGCTGATCATGCGGCGGACGCGGCTGGCGCGGCCCGGACTCGCACGCACCTGACGGACGAGGAAGAAGCTGCGATCGAGGCGGGGCGGAAGCTGTTCGCCGCCGAGTGCCGCTTCGTGCACGCCGCGCAGCGCCTCGATCAGTTGCCGCCGCCGCGCGGACCCGAGGTGGCGTTTGCCGGCCGTTCCAACGTGGGCAAGTCATCGCTGCTGAACGCGCTGACCGGCCGGCGAGCGCTGGCGCGGGTTTCCACCGAGCCTGGCCGCACGCGCCAGCTCAATTTTTTCGATCTCGCCGGCTGTCTGACGCTGGTCGACATGCCCGGCTACGGCTATGCGCGTGCCGGCAAGGCGGTGAAGCAGGATTGGCAGGGCCTGATGTTCGACTATCTGCGCGGCCGCCCCACCTTGCGCCGCGTGATGCTGCTGCTGGATGCGCGGATCGAGCTGAAGGCCGCCGATACCGCGGTGATGGAACTGCTGGACCGCGCCGCGGTGAACTTCCAGCTCGTGCTGACCAAGGTGGACTCGGTGAAGCCGGACGCACTAGCGCGCAAGCTTGCGGAGGCGACAGCGCTGGCGCGTCGTCATCCGGCGGCGCATCAGGAGGTGTTCGTCACCAGCAGCGAGACCGGTCAGGGGATTGCCGAGCTGCGTGCGGCGATCGCCGAGCTGGTCGTGGGCTCCCTGCTATAGTTCCACCGTCCCCTGCATCACCGGCACGCAACTTCCCGCGACTGTTGCCAGCACCGGACCTTCGGCTGTCTTGCGCGCGGTGGCGATGATCTGGCTGGGACGGCCCATCTCCACGCCCTGCTCGATGTCGTAGGTCAGATCGACATTCTCCCCCGGTGCGAGCGAAGTCAGCAACGCCGCGAGCGCGGCAGCGGCGCTGCCTGTCGCAGGATCCTCCAGAACGCCATAGAGCGGAGCGAACATGCGTACGCGCGGCCGTGTCGCATCACCGCCGCGCCGCACATAGAGCTGCAGGGAGAAGCGAGTTGCCAGATCCGGAAAACGCTCGCCAGCCGCGCGAAACTTCGCAGGGTCCGGACTGGCACGCGAAAGTGCTTCGAGACTCGCTACTTCGGCGATGACGAACGGTGTACCTACCGAAGCGACAAGCGGCGTGTGCGCTGCGGTAGCGATGTCCTGCGGGTCCAGCCCCGCGCACGCCGCCACGACATCCTCCGGGATGCCGATGTCGATCGACAACGCACGCGGCGCGGAGATCCGCGCGCCGCTGATCGCATGGTTCGCACCACGCAGGATGTGCACCCGCACCAGGCCGGCGCCTTCCTCGAACACGAAATGCTCGGGGGGCTTCTCCGCCCGGCGGGCCAGCACGTAGCCAGTGCCGACATTCGGATGGCCGGCGAACGGCAGCTCCGCGCGCGGGGTGAAGATTCGCACCTTCGCATGATGCTGCGGATTGTCCGGCGGCAGCACGAATGTCGTCTCGGACAGATTGAACTCCGCCGCCAGCGCCTGCATCTGCTCCGCGGTCAACCCGCGCGCATCGGGGAACACCGCAAGTGGATTGCCACCAAATCGCCGATCGGTGAACACATCGACGGTGACGAACTCATATACCGGCATGATGGACCTCGTTGCTCAACTTGCGGCAATTTGCAGTCGGTTCGCCGTGCGCACGCGGCCAATCAGCGGCAGCAGATCACGCAGCTCCGGCCCTTCGGTCTCGCCGGTGAGTGCCAGGCGCAACGGCAGGAAGAGAGCGTCCCCCTGGCGCCCCGTCGCCTGCTTCACCGCCTCGGTCCATGTCGTCCACACCGCGCTGCTCCATGGTTCCTGCGGCAGCTTGTCGAGTGCGGTGTGCAGGAACTCGCGTTCGCCCTCGATCACCGGCGGCACAATGGTGCCGGCGACCACATCCCACCAGCCACGTGCCTCGGTCAAGCGATCCAGACTGCCGCGCACCGCCAGCCAGAATGCCTCGGTCGCGCCGTTCGGCAAGCGGTCGGCCACCGCGGCAGACGGCAGGTGCCGCAGCACGCGGCGATTCAACGCCAGCAAGCGCGTTGCATCGAACCGTGTGCCGGAACCGAGGAAATGCGCAAGGTCGAAGCTTTCCACCAGCTCCGCCGTCGGCGGCGGCTGCCGATCGTCTGGCGTTCCAGGCCGTGCCAGATACGCAGCAATGGCCGCGGCCTCGATGCCGTCGTTGCGCAGGCTGCGCAGTGCGAGCCTGTCCAGCCGCTTCGACGGCTTGTCGTCGCCGGTGTCGGTCAGCATCGGCAAGTGCGCAATGCCGAGGCGCCGCGGCGCGGCACCGAGCGCAGAGAAGATGTCAAGCTGGATGGCGGTCCTGGTGATCTGACCCTCGGCGAGGATCAGGTGGCTCATGCCGGTATCGATGTCATCGACCGCTGAGGTAAATGTATTCAGCAACGTTCCGTCGGCGCGGATCACTACCGGGTCGGAAACCGCTGGCAGCTTCACCTCACGATGCCCGAGCACCATGTCATGCCATTCCACGACACGGTCAGACAGCAGGTAGCGCCAGTACGGACGCTTGCCGCCAGCCTCCGCCGATTCGCGCTGCGCCCGAGTGAGGCGCCGCATTGCGCGGTCATAAACCGGGGGCTGCCCACGTCTCAGCCGCTGGTCGCGCTTCGCACGCAGCTCCTCATCCGATTCGAAGCAAGGATACAGCCGGCCAGCCTGCTTCAACCGTTCGGCGGCGGCCTCGTACAACGCAAGCCGGTCCAACTGATGGATGGCTGCGTCCCAATCGATGCCGAGCCATCGCAGATCCAATGCGATCGCCTCGGCGATGTCGGGCTTGCAACGCTCGCGCTCTGCGTCATCGAAACGCAGCAGGAAATGACCACCGAGTTTCCGCGCGAACAGAAAGTTCGCCAACGCGCCGCGTGCGCTGCCGACATTCAGGTGACCGGTCGGGCTCGCCGCGAAGCGGACCTTGATCATGCCAGAGGATGCGGGGACTCACTCATCCTCGTCGTCCACATCCATCCGCCGTGGATCGAGCGCCCGCCAATCGCGATCCTCCGAGCCCGCCGGGTTGTCGACGAAATCGCCAAGTTCGGTTGCGCTGCGCCAGCCGGCATCGCCGGCATCGATCACCTCGGCATCCTCGCCGAACGCAAACCAGGCCGCCAGCAGGTCTTTCGCGGTTGCACCCGGCACGCGGCATCGTTCCACCGAATCGCGCACGTAGCGGCGCGCGAAAGCGTTCGCCTGCATCAGCGTCTCGAAGCCGCCGATCTCCTCGACGATATTGTCGGCCGCACCACCCGACAGATCGAGAATGCGCACGTGCCAGCCGCCTTCCGGGGCGAAGAGATCAATCATACGGGCAAGCTAGGCATGCCGCCGCGCAGAATCAATGCATCGGCAGGTTACGCCTTGACCGATCCGGAGGTCAGTCCCGCCACGTAATGCTCGACGAAGAACGAATAGATGATGGCGACCGGGATCGAGCCCAGCAGCGCCGCCGCCATGAGCTGCCCCCAGTAGAACACGTCGCCGCGCACCAGCTCGGCGATCGCGCCCACCGGCACCGTGCGTACATCGGTCTTGGTGAGGAAGATCAGCGCATAGAGGAACTCATTCTGCGCTAGCGTGAAGGCGAAGATGCCGGCGGAAATGAAGCCTGGAATGCAGAGCGGCAGAAAGATGCGGAACATGGTCTGCAGTCGCGTGGCCCCATCGATGCGCGCGGCATCCTCCAGCTCGTGCGGCACCGATTTGAAGTAGCCCATCAGCAGCCAGGCGCAGAACGGGATCAACAGCGTCGGATAAGTCAGGATCACCGAGGTCAGCGTGTCGCCCAGCCCGAGATGGTTGATGATGTCGGCCAGCGGAATGAACAGCAGCGGCTGCGGCACCAGGTAGGTCGCGGCGATCGCGAACGAGACCAGCGCGGCGCCGGCAAACTTCATGCGTGCCAGCGGGTAGGCCAGCATGACGCCGAACACCAGCGAGATCGCGGTGGAGACGGTCGCGACCAGCATCGTGTTGTAGGTCCAGGTGAGGAAGTTGGTTTCGGTCAGCAGATCCACGTAGTGCTGCAGTGTCGGATGGTAGACGATCAGCGGCATGATCTTCCGGCTGTACAGCTCGCTGTTCGGCTTCAGCGAGGTGATCGCCATCCAGTAGAACGGGAACAGCGTGAAGACCAGGAAGCAGCCGAGCGGAAGCCAAAGCTTCAGCGCCTTCACGCGAAAGCCGCGGTGTTCGACCATCACGTCGTGGCCTGCGCAGGCAGGCCATCCACGTGTTCACGCAGGGACAGCAATTCGTGGATGGTCATGTCTTCTCACCGCGCATGTACCACGCCATGCCGGCGATCAGCAGCGCCAGCGGCGGCAGCATGGACAGTGCGATCGAGGCACCCAGACCGAACTGTCCGGCGCTCATCGCCATGTCGAACGCATAGGTGGCGAACAGGTGCGTGGCATTGGCCGGTCCGCCTCGCGTCAGCACGTAGACGAGCTGGAAGTCGGAGAAGGTGAAGATCACCGAGAACATGGTGACGATAAAGATCACCGGCTTCAGCAATGGCATGGTGACGTAGCGGAAGCGGGCGAACGTGCTCGCTCCATCGATGGTCGCGGCCTCGTACAGTTCCGGCGAGATGGTCTGCAGGCCGGCGAGCAGCGTGATGGCGTAGAACGGCAGCCCGCGCCAGGTGTTGACCATGATGAGCGAGAACATGGCGAGGTTCGGATTGCCGAGCCAGGACGGCCCCGGATTGGCAATGCCCCAGCGGATCAGGAACCAGTTTATCACGCTGAACGACGGATCGAGGATCCACATCCAGGCGATGGTGGACAGCACTGTCGGCACGATGAACGGCAGCAGCATGATCGCCCGGATCAGGTTCTTGAACCGGAAGTCCTGGTTCATCACCAGGGCCAGTGCCAGTCCGCCGACCATCTTCAGGGCTGTCGCCGCAAACGTATACACGAACGTATTCCGTGCCACCTGCCAGAACACCGGATCATGAAAGTCCGAGATAAAATTGCCCAGCCCGATGAACACGCCCGGCTTGGCAACCGGTCGGTCCTCCAGGCTGAGCCAGATGCCGTAGACGAACGGATAGCCAACCAGCGCGACCAGGAACAGGATCGGCGGGATGACCATGAGCCAACTGAACACCGCCTCGCGCTCGGTCCAGCGGCGCAGGCTGAAGGCTGCGCGAGGGCGCAGCGCCGTGGATGCGATGGCCTGCGAGTGCGCCGACACGATCAGGCTGACTTGAAGATCTGCTTGAGCTGCGCGTTGGCGTCGGCGATCACCTCCTTGGTCGATTTGCCGGCACAGGCCTTGGCGAACATGTCCACCACGACGTACTTGGCCACACTCTCCGACTGCGGCCGGCCGATCGGCGCCGGCCAGCCGGGCAGATGCGATGTCTTGAGCGAGTCGCGGTATGGCAGATTGCGCGGCTCGACGTGCCAGAACGGCGAGTCGTCATAGGCATGCAGGAAGGGCGCGTAATAGCTGTCGGCCGAGGCAAACCAGCGCTCGACCTGCTTCGGGTCCATCAGCCAGACCAGGAAATCCTTTGCCGCCTGCTGGTTCGGCGAGAAGCTGTAGATCGAATGGCTCCACGGCCCGAGGATGTGGAACCGGCCCTTCGGGCCTTGCGGATTCAATGCCTGCTCGGTCACCTTGGCGATGTCGGGAAACTGTTTCTTGGCAAACCACAGGATGCTCTCTGCATTGTTGGTGCAGGAGATTTGCTCGCTCATCCAGGCCTTGTTGTTGCTGACATCGGTCCAGCCGAGGCAATCTTCCAGCGTGGTCGCAAGGAAGAACTTGCGGCAGAAATCAACTGCACGGGCGGTCTCATCGGAATCGATCACGACGGTCTTGCCGTCCGGCTCCACCTCGCGCGCGCCGTACGACCACAGCAGCGGGTACAGCCAGCCATGGTTGTCGCCGAACCCATGTCCGAGTTCGAAGCCAAACGGGTGGCCGGCCTTCTTCAGCTTGGTGCCGGCTTCCAAAAGCTCGTCCCAGGTATCGGGGAAGTCCTTCACACCCACCTCCGCGAACCAGTCGGAGCGCCAGTTCATGAGCTGACCGACGTTGCCGAACGGGATCGCTTTCCACTTGTTGTCGACGACTACCGCCTCCTTTATGGAATCGTACCAGCCACCGTTCTTCTTGCCGATCTCCTCGGCAATATCGGTGAGATCAATCAGCTTGTCGTCAAACAGGAATGGCCAGGAGAAGTATATGCACGTCACGTCAGGACCGTTTCCGGTCTCGGCGGCAGTGGCTATGCGGGTCTGCAAGCTGCCGACGCTGATCAACTGGTAGTCCACAGCGATACCAGTGGCCTTCTGGTATTCGGCGGCGAGCGTCTTCTTTAGGAAGTCATCATAAGTCGGGATGAACGAGCTCTCGTGCATGAAGCTGAGCGTCTTGGTTGCGGCGCGTCCCTGGCCGGCGCCGACCATGGTGCCCGCGGCGGTGAGCCCGCCGAGCTTCAGCACGTCGCGACGCGACGCGGAACGAATGATGTTGGCCACCGCCCCATACTCCCTGCATTGTCTGGCCGGGCCATATTGTTGCCGACCGGCGCCC
>JBGPND010000139.1:0-13824 GCA_041487355.1 Acetobacteraceae bacterium
CGTGTGATCCGTCCGGGTGATCTTGACCGCCGCTCCCATCAAAGCCTCCGTCGTCGCGACCCGATGAACGGACGTAGCGAATCGGAGTTCGGGGGCGATTCCTAGCCCCTATGAGTCGAGGGTTGGGACGGATGGTATTAGAGCATTTTCAGGGTGACTGGAAACGCTCTAGACACCGGCCAGTGTCGCGACACCACAACCAAGACCACGGACAAGTCCGTGGTCAGATCGCCACGCGCACGCCGAGCTCCACCACGCGGTCGGACGGGATACGGAAGAACTCGGTCGCGGGCACGGCATTGCGCGCGAGCACCAGGAACAGCCAGAGCCGCCACCATGGCATCTTCGGCACCATCGCCGGCACCAGCACCTCGCGGCCGAGGAAGTAGCTGGCCTGCATCGCATCGAAGGCGACGCCGCGGTTGCTCAGGTCCTCCAGATCGCGCGGGATGTTGGGGCTCTCCATAAAACCGTAGCGCAGGATGACACGATGGATGCCGGGCGCCAGCTCGGATACTTCGGTGCGCCGCTCCGGCCCCACCTCCGGTTCGTCCACGTTCTGCACGGTGACGAACAGCACGCGCTCATGCAGCACCTTGTTGTGCTTGAGGTTGTGCAGCAGCGAGGTCGGCACGTAGTCGGGATTGCCGGTGAGGAACACCGCCATGCCCGGCACGCGGATGGTGCGCGACTGCGGCAGTCGCGCGAGGAATGGGGCAAGCGGCAGGCTGTCCTGCTTCCAGCGTGCCAGCAGCAGGTCGCGTCCGCGCTTCCACGATGTCATCAGCGCGGTCAGCGCGATGCCGAGAACCAGCGGCACCCAGCCGCCTTCCAGGACCTTCAGCGTGTTGGCGGAAAAGAACACGGCATCGATCAGGAAGAACAGGCCGAACACCGACACCGCGGCGGACCGCGACCAGTGGAACTGCCGGCGAAACACCACCATCGCCAGGACGCACGTGCAGAGAAAAGTGCCGGTGACCGCGATGCCGTACGCCGAAGCCAGATTGTCGGAGGTCTTGAATGCCAGCACCAGGATCAGCACGCCGATCGCCAGCATCGCATTGACCTGCGGCACGTAGATCTGGCCCTCCTCGGTGATGGAGGTATGGCGCACCGTCATGCGCGGCAGGAAGCCGAGCTGCATGCATTGACGCGCGATCGAGTAGGCGCCGGAGATCACCGCCTGGCTGGCGATAACCGTCGCCATCGTTGCCAGGATCACCAACGGCAGGCGCAGCCAGTCCGGTGCCATGAGGAAAAACGGGTTCCGGGCCGCGTCCGGATTGCTGATCGTCAGCGCGCCCTGCCCGAAATAATTCAGCACCAGGCTGGGCAGCACGAAGAACGTCCAGATCAGCCGGATCGGGTGCGCGCCAAAATGCCCCATATCGGCATACAGCGCCTCCGCCCCGGTCACGCACAGCACCACCGCGCCGAGCACGACGAAGGCGAGGCCCTTGTACAGGATGCAGAGTTCCACCGCGTAGCTTGGCGAAATGGCCAGCAGCACGAAAGGGTGCTGCACGATCTCGATGATGCCGAGGACGCCGATCACCACGAACCACAGAGCCATCACCGGGCCGAACACACGACCGACGCTGCTGGTACCACGCCATTGCATCGCGAACAGCATCACGATGACCACGACGCTGATGGGCAGCACGTATTGCTGCAATTCCGGCGTGGAGACCTCGAGGCCCTCGACTGCCGACAGCACTGATATCGCCGGGGTGATCACGCCATCGCCGAAGAACAGACAGGCGCCGGCGATGCCCACCAGGGCGACGGTGTTCCGCATACCGGTGCCAACCGAGACACGCTGTGCCAGCGCCATCAGCGCCAGAATGCCACCCTCGCCGCGGTTGTCGGCGTGCATGATGAGCATCACGTATTTCACCGTGACGATCAGCACGAGCGACCAGAAGATCAGCGAGAGAATGCCCATGATCTCGGCCGTTGCGACGGGCACGCCGCCGAACAGTTGCATGCTGGCCTTGAAGGCATAAAGCGGGCTGGTGCCGATGTCGCCGTAGACCACGCCCAACACGGCGAGCAGCATGCCGACTGCCGGCACCGGCTTGCGCAGCTTGCCGGCGGTGGCCACCACGGTCATTGCGGGACCCCCGGCGGGAGCCGGCCCATAGACGCTCCGATCATGGGTTGCCCCTGCACGACCCTGTTACCCGTTGGCCTGTTACCCGTTGGCCCGGGCGGCGGACGCATACGCCCCCGGCCTGCCGGAAACAAGCGCCTGGACCAGGGGCGGGTTGCCACGTGGCCCGCCCGTTCGCTAGCATCGGCGGCATGAGCGACCTTACCGCGTCCAACGACAGATCCCGCCCGCGCACCGGCTGGCGCTGGTTCGTGGCCCTCGGCATCGCGCAGCTCGTACTCGGCATCATCGCCTGGTTCGACGTCATCGCCTTCACCATTGCCGGCGTCATCTTCATCGGCGCCCTGCTGCTGGTGGCCGGCGTGTTCCAGATCATCCACGCCTTCATGGACCGCGAATGGGTTGCCTTCGTCCTGCACCTGCTGGTGGGCGTGCTCTACGTGATCGGCGGCTTCCTGCTGATGGCCGAACCATTGGAGGGCTCCGTCGTCATCACGATCCTGGTGGCCGCCGCCCTGACCATCGGCGGGATCCTGCGCATCGTCATCGCCGTCCAGCACCGCCACATGCCGGGCTGGGGTCTGCTGCTCGCCGGCGGCGTGATCAGCCTGCTGATCGGCCTGATGCTCTACCTGACGCTGCCCTGGTCCGGTCTGTGGGTTGTCGGCACGCTGATCGCCGTGGAGCTGATCGTGCACGGCGTCTCCTGGGTGCAATTCGGTCTCGCCCTGCGCCGCACGGCGTAGGCGAGAGGGGACGTCCGAAACGGCGCCTAGCCAGCCACGTATCGCCTTGATGAACGCGCGAGCTTATCGACGTCCTCCGTTCTGATCAAAACGCTACCTGGCTCCTCGATCGGCCAGGTCAGATATTTGATCCGGGCGAAGCGTTCGAACGTCGGACTGTGCTGGCGGGTTATCCTCAGACGACCACTCCGGTCGAGACCGTCAGCACCGGAGTGATCCTCGAGAGCCTCGCGGCTGATGCTCGGCAAGGTCTATTATACGCTGCCCGCAGTTTGCGTATAATACCGCCGAGCGGAGAGGTCTTGGCTTGTAATCGCCATTGCCGCGCAAGAGCGTGTGACGCCAGTCGACGAGCATCACATGCGATTGTCATTGCGAGCGGAGCGAAGCAATCCCCCATGGGCGTTTTACGCTGGCGATCGCATTTGGCATCAGCGCCTTACGCGGGCGGCAACGTGCCGTCGCAGGCCCAGTAAGGTTAAGCAAGAAAGCATTTCTAACACGGAGAAAAAGGGAGGGCCACGAAGGGCCACGGAGAAGGCATTTATGCGCTTCGCGCGGCGATGAATCGCATTCCGGCGCGCAGCGCCAAAAGATTCAACTCCGTGGCCCTTCGTGGTCCTCCCTTTTTCTCCGTGTTGAGAAATCTTACTTGCTCTCGGGCTCGCGCCGGAATCACCTGCCTTTACCGCGACACTCGGGATCGCGTACGGCGAGACGCACCCGATGACTATATGCGTTTTCCGCAGGAGATTGCTTGGCCGAGTCAAGCCCGGCCACCGCTTCGCTTCTCGCAATGACAGGGGGGCGATTGGCCGATGTCGTCACAAGCAGGTTCGTTGGCATGACGAGGACACGTCATCGCTCCCGCTCGACGGTATAGCGGGGCTCGATGCCGGCCGTCCGGGGACATGGGGAGGCACGACGGAAGGACCGGGGCGCTTCGCACGCGCCCCTCTCCAGCCCCTCCTTGGTTCCCCGCGCTCCCCGACTGGAACCTTCGCTTGCTACGGCCACGCGGTGGCGAACGACTCCGGGCCGGCGTCCTTGATGACCAGCGACTTGCCTGGCGTCAGCTTGTGACCGTCCCAGCGGAACACATTGATCTCGCGATCTGCCATGCTCTGCACCAGGATGGTGCGGCCGTCGCGCGAGAAGGCGATGGACTCGTTCCACGGACCGATCGGCGCCGAATCCAGCCGCTTCAGCGTCTTGCCCTCCACCGCGAACATGGTCAGCAGGCCCTTGTCGTGGTGGAACGGATGGCTCGGCGGCTTGGTCGTGCCGTACTCGGCGCCGACCGCCAGATACTTGCCGTCAGGCGAGAACTTCAGCGGCTCCGGACTGGCCGGCACGCCGACCGTCTCCACCACGCGGAACGGCTTCGACGTCAGGTCGATCAGGCTCACCGAATCCTGATCCCCATCGCCGCGGCCCATGTTGGACACGGCGGCAAGCGTTCCGGCGGCGTTGATGTCCATCGTGTAGGGCGCCATCCCCGTCGTGATCGGCCGCGGATCGACCGTGACGCTGGTGCCGTCGATACGAAGCACGCTCACCATGTTGTCGCCGCCGCGGGTCAGCAGCGCGGCCTTGCCGTCATGCGCGAACACGATGCCGCTCGGCAGTGACGCCTTGTTGCCGAGATCGACCTTGCCCACCGGCGTCAGCCGCTTGTCCGCCACACTGAACACCGAGACCGTGCCTTCCGTGCGGTTGGCGATCAGCGCCAGCTTGCCGTCGGGCGAAAGCCGTACCGTGGTGGCGCCGAGGCCGGATGTCAGGCTCTGGGTGATCTTCGGCGGGTTGCTGGTGAGGTCGATGACGCTCACCCGGTCATCCGGCCCGGTGCCGCCCTTGCCCTGCGGATCCGCCTTGGTCGCAGAGGTAACGATCGCCCAGCTTTCATCCTTGGCGACCCATGCGGCCGTCGGCGGACCGACCACGCTGCCCGGCACCTCGACCGTGGCCTTGATCGTCGGCGGATAATGGCTGACGTCGATGACGCTGATCGTATCGGGATGCACGTCCTTCGGCGCCACCAGAGCCTTCTGCTCGTCCTGCACCGTGTGCCCGTCATTGGACGACAGCACGATATCGGCGCGTGCCGCACTGGGCAGCATCGCCGTCAGCAATGACGCGGCAAGCACGTATGCCGCATGGTCGATCCGTCGTTGTTGCATGGTTGTTTCCCCCTTCACAGGCTTTCAGCTCAGTTCGAGCGTGACAAGAATCAGCTCGTGATCGCTCAACACGCTCGCATCCTCGCCGAGCGCCGGCACTACCGCCGGGTCACGCACCTTGCAGCCGCGCGCGCAGAACCAGTCGAGCTGACGCGTGCCCTCGCTTTGACTCCACGTGCTGGTGCGCGTCGTCGGCTGCGCCAGATTGCAGGCGGCCCAATCGTAGCCACGTGCCACTGCCATGGCGAACAACGGTTCGCTCGCATCGTCGTGGCCTCCCGGACCGACATGCGTGTTCAGGTCGCCACCGATCACAATGGGCAATGACCCGGCATAGGCATCGAGCGCATCGAGCAGAGTGCGCATCTGGTTGGCGCGTCCGGTTCCGTCGGTGCGGTTTTCCAGGTGCACCGAGCAGGCGACAAAGCGGGAAATGCCGGCGTTGAAGGTGGCGGCGACGGCCATCCGGTTTCCGATCCGCCGTTGGCTGCCGAGCGGCGCTGCGTACCAGTCCGCCATCTCGTCCAGGCGGATGACCGCCGGCGCTTCGATCAGCCGCGACGAGACGATGCCGTTGCCGTGGAAACCTTCGGTGCTGCCGCTGCCGTGCAACGGGAAGCCTGCCGGCGGCGGCATCGGCACAAGTTCCAGGAACTCCTGCGCGTAACGGTAATCGTTGATCCGGCTTGCCATCACGAAGCATGTGAACGGACCAGCCCCACACGTCGCCGACCCGATTCTGAACAACACCGTATGTTATCATGCTACACATTATGGCATAGCCAGCGCTCCGATACACGCCAACGAAAAGGGCCGACACGTCACCGCGCCGGCCCATTTCCTTAACGGTCATCGCCGTCCCCGGCTGCAACGTGTGCGCAGCGTAGCACTGCCAACTTCCTTGTTCAAATATCCCCTGCCTTCGCAGGGGCAGGCTCTGCGGGGAGCGCGAGGGCGGGGAGGATGTCATTGCATCCCATCACGGGTGCCGGTCGCCGCGTCCTTCCATCGTCAGATGCGCGATATAGCCGGAACGGCTCTCGCCGGCGGCTCGTGCCTGGGCGTCGAGGCGAAGCAAAACCCAGCGGGGCAGCGTGATGTTCACGCGCTCGACGGTACTGTCGAGTGCGGCGGGGCCCACAGCGATGACGCCGAATGCCCACCCGGCATAATCCGGACGCGCACGCACTGCCTCGATCGAGGAAGCCGCAGGCACCGCGCCGCCAGCATCGAGCGTTGCGTCGATCCATGCCGCGGCCGCCTCCTCGGCGTCGGTTACGGCCTCGTCGATTGTGTCTCCGGCCGAGAAGCAGCCGGGTAGATCGGGCACGACGACGCCATAGGCTGCCGCTTCAGTGCCGATTTCGATGGCGATCGGATAGCGCATTGCCAGCTCCTATAATCCGGCCTGCTTGTGGATCGCGGCAAGCAACAATTTGCATCGCTGGTGCTGGGGCCGCCACGCGATCCACCACCCGCGTCAGGGGAAATTCGCGCAGGCAGGACGGCAGCGCGTTCAACGCGGCGACGGCGCGGCCTCCAACGCGCGCCGCAGCGATGAAACGGTTGAGCTGAACACATCTGTCATCTCGCGTCGATCAGGCTGGCGGTGCAGTTCACGAAGCGCGTGGCTGTCTCGATCGCCTCAGTCGCCAGCTCAGGGGACACCTTGGAAGCGGGGCCGGTTTCGTAATCGGCAATGGCCTTGAGGTTGTAAGCACGGCCGAGGAAGGCTCGCAGCTCCATATCAAAGCGCGGCTCGTCCTTCATCAGCCGTCCAAGTTCGCGTTGCACGCCTCTATGCGTCTTAACGACCTTGTTGGTGCACTCAACGATCAACGCTTGCGCGGCGTGCAGGCCCGCGAGATACGCCGCGCGGCCTGCTTCGTCGGGCCAGTTGGCCAGCATGCCGTCCGCCTTCGCGAGACACTCGCGGGCCTTGTCCAGAAATGCGGCGGTCTCAGGCTTCACAGGTCGATGCCGTCCGTGCGAATCCCGAGCATCAACGGTGTGCGCTCGTTGTAGGAACCGGCGCGGTAGGGCATGGCATGAACGAACTCGCCGGTTTCGTCGAGGATGTCGGTGCTCAGGTCGGCCAGCCGATTCATTTCCGCGAACCGGTCGGTCATGTCGCGCAGAAACACTGCCACATCGTAGTCGGACTCAGCATGCGCCTCGCCGCGCGCGCGTGAGCCGAACAGCACCACGCGCTCGATCTGGCTGCCGTATATCTCGCGCAGCGCCTCGCGGAAGCGGACCAGCACGGGATCGTCTGTCAGTGTCGTCGTCATTGCGGTCTCTCGATGCAACCGGCGGAGCCGAGGCGCCGCCGGGCATTTCCTTGACGGTCATCGCCGTCCCCGGCTGCAACGTGTGCGCAGCGTAGCACTGCCAATTTCCCTGTTCAAATATCCCGCGGTGGGTGCGGGAGGTGCGAAACCTCCCGCGTGCCGCATAGCGGCATCCTCGCAACGGCCCGGACGCGAGTCTTGCCGCCGCGCCTCCGCGTCATGCCGGATAGATGCGTCGGAACACGGCAGGCGAGCCTTCGTCCAGCCGCACATGTGGCCGCATGCGCGCGTTCCACGGATTGCCGGTGCGGGCACGGGCCCACTCCGGAGAGTCGGGCACGCCGGCATTTTCGAACTCGTAGACCGTCAGATATTTCGGCTGGCCTTCAACGGCGAGATAGCGGCGCGCGCGGATGCAGCCGGGCACGGTGAGATAGCCCGGGATGTAGTTGGTGTTGTACCAGTCGTTGAATTCCTCCTCCATGGCGGCGGCGATATCGATCCGCCCCATTTGCAGGAATGGCGCCGGACCCATCGTGTTGTCGATCGGATTGGTCTTCACCGGGAAGATCAGGCGGTAGCCATTGAGCAGATAGTTGCGGCCGACATATCCGCCGGACGCCTTGGTCCGCCCCGGCGAAGGCTGATAGCGCACGGTGTCGAGGAACGCCGCGCTGCGCAGCACGTTGTGGTCCTCGAGCTCGTACATCGCCAGGTATTTCGGTCCGCCGCGCAACGCGACATAGCGGCCGGCGCTGAGGAAACCCGGTACCTCCAGCAGGCGGCCGATGTGCTCCTCGTTGTACCAGCGATTGAATTCGTCCTCGTAGGCCGGATCGACATCCATCCAGGCCATCAGCAGCCCGGTGCCGCGGGTCTTGCCCATGATCGTTCCTCCGCTTCCCTCGCCCGGATGTTAGAGCACGTTCAGCATGACTGTAATCCCGCCGTGATGGGTATCGCTGCGCTCAACCCATCCTACGCCGCGGCGCCGGAGACCGTAGGATGGGTGGAGCGCAGCGATACCCATCACGGTCGGCCCCGCCTGTCATTGACGGCCCCGCCGTCGCCACACCAGGATGCAGGCAGGAGGGACGTGCCATGGCCCGACTGGTGGCTGCTTTCGGTTCGTCACACAGTCCGATGCTTGCCTCGCGCATCGAGGATTGGCAGGGTGGCTTCCTGACCCGCGATCAGGCGCGACAGTTTGTCGACCTCGACGGCAACCCCTGTAGCTACAACGAGCTGCTCGCGCGTGCGCCGGCGGACGCGCTGCAGCGGATCGCCCCCGAACATCTTGCGCGGCGCCACGGCGAGGCGATGGCAGCGATGGCGCGGCTGCACGACGATGTGGCGGCGGCGAAGCTGGACGCGCTGATCGTCGTCGGCGACGACCAGGAGGAGCTGTTCCACCACGACAACATGCCGGCGATCGGCATCTACTATGGCGAGACGATCCGCGGACGCCTGCCCTACCAGAAGGCGGTGCAGGAAGCCGACTATCCGTGTCACGCCGCCCTTGCGCGCCACCTGATCGCGGTACTGCAGCAGGATGGTTTCGACCTTTCCGTCATGCGCTCACTCGCCGAGGGCCAGTGCGAGGGTCACGCGTATTCCTTCGTGCACCGGTTCTACCTGGCGGAAGGCGCCGTGCCGATCGTGCCGGTGTTCCTCAACGCATATTATCCGCCGAACCAGCCGTCGCCTGCGCGCTGCCTTGCCCTCGGCGAAGCCTTGCAACGCGCGATCGAAGCGTTCCCGCAGGACTTGCGGATCGGCGTCATGGCGTCGGGCGGACTCAGCCATTTCGTGGTGGACGAAACGTTCGACCTCGCGCTGATCGACGCGCTGCGCCGCAAGGATGCTGTATTCTTCCGCAATGCGCCGCTGAGCAAGCTGATGTCGGGCAGTTCCGAGATCCGCAACTGGATCTGCCTAGCCGGAACACTCGGGTCACTGGACCTTGCGTGGGCGAGCTATGTGCCAGGCTATCGCACGCCGGCGCTCAGCGGCACCGGGCTCTGCTTCGCCAGCTTCCGCTGACCGGTCAAAGCCACGTCCGGCTGTCATTGCGACCGCGAGCGAAGCGTGGCGGGAAGCAATCTCGTGGTCGGCGCGCACTGACGATCGAGATTGCCGCGTCGCTGCGCTCCTCGCAATGACAAGGGGGGCGTTGGCCGATCGAACGGTCAGATCCCGTCCAACGCGACCTCGTGGTCCAGCACCACGAGCCGGTACTTGAACAGCCACTCGCCACCGACCCTTGCCAACCGGCAATCGTAGCGGCCAGGCGCCAGCAGCTCGGTCTTGCCGTTCCGGGTGATGACATTCAGCAGGTAGCACGTCGCCCTTGCCTGATCGCCGTCCACCTGCACCGCCAGGTTCGAGATGAAGTGGCGCAATTGCGACCCGCGCTCGCGGAACCGCGCGAAGCGGACGGCGAAGTCCCGGATGCCCTGACGCCCCGAATAAATGCCGACGGCGGGACTTTCCAATGCGCCGTCCTCGGTAAAGCACCCGACGATTGTCTCTACATCGCCGGCATCGAGCGCCATGGTGTAGCGAACAAACAGGTCGTTGATCATCAGCCGGTCTGCCACCGACGGAGCCGCCATTTGCCACCTCCTCCCTCCAGTTCGATCCGATAACATCGGCCGTACCGCAGCCAGCTTGCGGAGTCGAGGGCATGGGCACTAACGTCCGCGCTGCAATCGACAGGGGAGGCGACCGATGATCATCGAAATGCGGACCTACACATTGAAGCCGGGGAATATCCCGACATTCGAGGAGCGGTTCGGCGGGGCGCTCGCCATCCGGCAGAAATTCTCGAAGCTGGCCGCGTTCTGGCACACCGAGGTCGGCCCGCTGAATCAGGTGATCCACGTCTGGCCGTACGAGTCATTCGAGGAACGCACGCGCGTGCGCGCCGAGGCCACGAAGGCGGAAGGTTGGCCGCCCAACACGCGCGAGCTCACCATCGCGCAGCAGAGCGAGATCTTCCTGCCCGCGCCGTTCTCGCCGCCGCTCGAGCCGCGGCAGCTCGGCAACATCTACGAGATCCGCATGTACACCTACGCGCCTGGCTCGATCCCCGGCGTGATCGAGCGCTGGAGCGAGAAGATCGGCGAGCGCGTGAAGCTGTCGCCGCTGGTCGGCGCCTGGTACTCGGAGCTCGGCTCGCTCAACAAGTGGGTGCACATCTGGGCGTACAAGGACGCCGCCGAGCGCCAGCGCATCCGTGGCGAGGCGGTCAGCAAGGGCGTCTGGCCGCCGGGCTCGACCCCGGGCGTGCTGCTGAAGCAGGAGAATATGCTGGTGGTGCCGGCTGCGTT
The DNA here is from genome assembly GCA_041487355.1 of Acetobacteraceae bacterium. Classification (GTDB taxonomy): domain Bacteria; phylum Pseudomonadota; class Alphaproteobacteria; order Acetobacterales; family Acetobacteraceae; genus JAMXLO01. Next base: position 10,669 of record JBGPND010000139.1, read on the forward strand.
CTCGCCGCTGAAGTAGCCGCCGGCTTCTGGCACGCTTCGTGCTGGACCTCCCGCAGTTTCAAACCCGAGCTGCGGGAGGCACCTCATGTTTCCACTCATCGCCATCGGCGGCGTAATCGGCGCGGTGGTTTCGGCCATCCAGGGAGCGTCCTGGCTTTCCGACCATCTCGATTCCTCCAAGGCAGCCTCGGCAGGCGGCAAGGCCGCAGCGAAGCCACAGACGGACGCCAAGGTTTCCCCGTTCGAGGCGGCGCTTGCGGCACAAGCTGCCGGGCAGACCTTGCCGGGAAGCGGCGGCAGTGCCGCGTCGGCAAACAGCCCGACACCAGCCACGGCCATCGTCCCGCCGATCCACGGCACCGACTACGATACGCTCGCCAGGATGAAGGCCGGCATCGTGGCCTACAGCCATATCGGCGAGCGTCACGGCAACCACGCGGGAGCAGTCAAGCCGCCGGGTTCGGACGACAACAAGCCGATCACACAGTCATGAGCGGTCAGGCGCACGGAGATCACTCCGGCGACGAAACCGAGAACGGCACGCATCGGCGGCTCCATCGAACGCATGGGCCTCTCCTGTCGCGTATGCGGCTGAAGCCGCTGCGGAGGCTCCGAGTCGCGTCAATGTCGATGCCGATCCGGATCGGGGCTCCCGCGAAATGGGGCCGGTTGTGCCGCGGCTGCGTCCCGCTCTACGGTCGGGCCAGCGAAACATCCGCGGCGTCACGGAGGACATCATATGCGGACAACGATCACGGCCTGCGCTGCCGCGCTGCTGGGCGGTCTCGCCTGCGCCGTCACTGGCGCGCGGGCGGATGACCTGCCGAAGCGCAAGCCCGGCCTGTGGGAGGTCACCATGCACACGGCGAGGGGAAATATGCCGCCGCAGGTGACTAAACTCTGCATCGACGCGGCGACCGATGCCGCGATGTACAAGCTCGGCATGAACGCGGCGCAGGGCATGTGCAGCCGCAACGACATCCACCGCAGCGGCGACGTCGCCATTGTGGACTCGGAGTGCAAGATGGGTGACATGAAGATGACGTCGCACGCGGTGGTCACGTTCACCGGCGACTCAGCATACAAGACCGACATCCAGTCGCATTTCGACCCGCCGATGATGGGCCGCAGTGACTCGTCGATGACGCAGGAGGCCAAGTGGACCGGCGCGTGTCCCGCCGATATGCAGCCGGGCGACATGGTCGGGCCGAACGGCATGAAGATGAACTTGAAGTCAATGGGGCAGTGACGGTGCACGCGGCTCGCGGTCAGTCGGCGTCGGCCAGTTCGATCTTCAGGTGCTTGCCCAGCACGGAAGCCGCGCGATACAGCGTGTGAAGGGCAACGCCGGTGTTGGTGGGATCGAGCAGCCGATCGAGCTGAGCGCGGCTGGTCTGCATCGCCTCGGCCATCGCGGTCTTGCTGAGGCCGCGCTGGCGCATGGCTTCGCCCACTTGCCAGGCGATGACCTCCTTTACCGCAGCCTCCTCGACGACATCGAGGATGCCGTCCGCGGTAAGAAAGCTCTCGAAGCTGGAGCCGATCGGATGGATGGCGCGGCGTTCGGTCATGTGCTGTTGTCCGGCGCGTCGACGGGGAGGCGACTTAGCCTTGCCTCCAGGCTCGCCTTGCGCACGCGCGCTGTGTTTAGGTCCACCTTCGGCGCCGTGCCAGACTTCTTGATGATCCCGTGCAACAGCACCGCGCTTCTGCCGACCTTGCAGAAGCTTCTGCCGATCTTGCAGAAGAAGATCCGCGCGATGCGGTTCTCCAGATGCGTGCGGATTTCCCACAGGCCTTGCCCGATTGCGTCGCATGTCGGCCATCCGTATTCGACCTTCCGTATATCCTTGCCGATGGCCTGACGTTCGGCCGGAGACAACGTCTTCAACCACACTCGCACCGGTTCGTTGCCGATTTCGGTCCGGTAGAACTCGGCTGTCACGGTACGCGGCGGCCGTAGAGGCAACGCTAGCATCCCCTATGTACCAGAATTGGTGCGCACTGCCCAGTGCAATAGATGTGCCGGCCCCTTCCGATGCTGGGGCGAGCAGACCAGTCGAGCGTGACCGGACTGAACAAACCGCTAAGGACGCCGTCGCGACGTGGTCCCGAAGACGATGAGGCAGACGGGAGGCAGCTCGCTGTGCCGCCTAGCTCATAGGCGGGCTCATTACGTAATCAGTTGGCGAAAGGCCCGAGGCCGTGGCAGCATGAGACGTCCGCCGCTGGTTCCCGCTCGGGCGGGACGCCTGGGCATCGCGGCGCAGGAGTGTCAATGGAAATCTACTTCGAGCGAGCAGTCGCGAACGCGGCACGGCACGGCGACACGGACATCTTCCCGTTTCCGGTCGAGAACCACGTGTTCTTCGACTGCAAACAGGAAACGGTCAACTTGCTGAAGGAACTACACAGCAAATTCGAGTCTTGGCTTTCGACCTTCCCGCCCGAGCACGAAGGTGCCCTTGCTCCGGTAGGTTACACAGGATTCCGGTGGGCCAATCAATTAGACCCTCTCTGGAACCTCTACTTTCTAGCACTCGTTCTCTCAATTGCCGAAACCATTGAGAGCCAGCGCATTCCTACGACCGAGCAGTGCATATTCTCCTATCGTTATAGATGGAACGACGAAACCTGCGACATCTTTGATCCCGACTACAACTGGCGGACCTTCATGGAGCGCTCCCTCCAAAACGCTGAGCATCATCAGTTTGTTGTCGCCTGCGACATATCAGAGTTTTACCCGCGCCTTGGCCACCATCGGCTCGAAAACGCGCTGGCTCACCTTGGCCTGCAGGCAGATACGCCATGGCGCTTAAGGGAGTTTCTATCCAATTTCTCAGGGACGGCGTCATTCGGATTGCCGATTGGTGGCCCGGCCGCTCGGCTTCTGTCAGAACTCGTGTTAAATCAGGTCGATCAACTGTTGAAGTTGGAGCGGATCCCATTTTGTCGATTTGCTGACGACTTCCATATATTCGCCGACAGCATGGAAGATGGGTTCACAAAGCTCCTCTGAGCTCGACTTTCCGCAATTCAGGCAGCGAGACATAGAGTCTCCACGAATCGGTTTAGCAAGGCGACTGGTATTACGACGGTATCACTGCCTTGCCGGGACATGGAAAAATCCTGCGGCGACCAAAGCACGCGACGGAC
>JBGPND010000140.1:0-13792 GCA_041487355.1 Acetobacteraceae bacterium
ACCGCCGGTGCACGGACGGAATGCTCAACCGCGAAGGCTCGGCACACGAGGGGGCCCAAGCGAAAACTGCGTCCTGGCTCGACGCTCTTTCGATCGGCGAACGGATAGTGGCCGATGAGCGCCCAGGTCTCCGCTGTTGCATAGACCGGCCAGCGCGCACCCTCGGCAAAACCGCGGGCGTGATCCGGATGCGCGTGTGTCAATAGAATGAGGGTGGGAGAGACGCGTCCAAGCCGGCCAAGCCAGTCTCGGCCGCAGTCGACCATGATCCGGCACTCTGCGCATTGCACGAGCAAGGAACTGTGCCATTGGTGGCGGGCAGACCGCTGGCCGGTCTCGCCACGCGTGCCGAGAAAGGTAAGACGCAGTTCCCCGTCCCGACCCGCCCGCCACACGGCGCAGACCTAATGTGCTCTCGGCAACGGCAGATCGGCCGTGGCCAGCACATGCCGAGTGACGCCATCCTGGCCGATAATGGGCACCAAGCCGATCATAGTCGTGTCGTCTCCCCTTATTAACGTCAGTTTGGCTCCGATCGGGATGGCCATCGTTGATCTCGATCAATGCGCGATCACCGCCGCCGCAGTCTGTTTGTCCAAGTACAGGGATTGGGGCCATGGCCATTGCACGGCGCCGCACTGTCTCGGTTACTCTGCCTCCGCATGGTGGGGAGGGTCTGCTCGGCCTTTCTGCGGGCCAGGCAAAGGGAATCGTGTTGTTCGCGCATGGCAGCGGCAGCAGCCGGCTCGGTCCGCGCAACGCGTCGGTTGCCGAATCGTTGCAGCAGGCAAACTTGGCAACGCTCCTGTTTGACCTGTTGACAGACGCAGAGGCGGCGCGGCGGCACAATGTTTTCGACATCCCCCTGCTCGCCGAACGGTTGCTTCAGGCGGCCGAATGGACAAGCAATTGCTCGGCTGGCAGAGGTATTCCTCTTGGCTTCTTCGGCGCCAGCACAGGTGCCGCAGCGGCTCTGGTCGCGGCAGCGCAGCGACAGGACGTGCGCGCCGTCGTCAGTCGGGGCGGCCGACCGGACCTGGCAGGCGACGCGCTCGCCAGGGTCACGCCCCCGACATTGCTGATCGTGGGAGGCGCGGATCTCGAGGTCCTGGAACTGAACCGGCAGGCCAAGCGCCTTCTGCGCTGCGAATGCCAATTGGAGGTTGTCCCGGGCGCGACACATCTGTTCGAGGAAACGGGCGCACTGGAATCCGTTGTTGCGCTTGCGCGCGCGTGGTTCCTGCAACACTTGATCGCGACCGAAGCAGCACACTGAAATGCAATTCACTGATAGGCACCAGGCGGGGCGGTTGCTCGCCAAGCAACTTTCGCATCTGAAGGAGCACCATCCGGTTGTCCTGGCGCTGCCACGCGGCGGCGTGCCGGTGGGCTACGAGATTGCGCGCGAGTTGGCGGCGCCGCTCGGTCTCGTGCTGGTGCGCAAGATCGGCGCTCCCGATCAGCCTGAGCTGGCGATCGGCGCGGTGGCCAATGGGGAACATCCCGAGCTGGTGACCGATCCGCAGCTTGCATCCTGGCTGGCGGTCCAGCCGGATTACCTCGAAGCAACCAAGACGCGTGAGTTGGAGGAAATCGAGCGACGCCGGAAGCTCTATTTCGGCGATCGCACACCCGTGGAGGTGCGCGGGCGGACTGTCATCTTGGTTGATGACGGCATCGCCACCGGTGCGACCATGCTGGCCGCGCTGCGCGCCACCCGCCGGCGCGCACCCTCGCGTCTCGTCCTGGCGGTACCTGTGGCATCCCCCGACGCGCTAGACCGGATGCGAGGAGACGCGGATGAGGTCGTCTGTCTGGATACGCCGGCAGACTTCATGGCCGTTGGACAATTCTACCGCCGTTTTCCCCAATTGCAGGACGATGAAGTGATCCACCTGCTCGAAGCGGCACGAAAATTCGCTCCGGCGGAGCAGACATAGCCCGAGGAGCGATGCTGACTATGGACGCCTCGCGCGCCGACAAGAAAAGAGAACGGACACGAACGGAACTCGTTCTTGCGCAAGCCGATCTCGACGCGATGCCGGCCGCGCTACGCAAACAGCTATTGCTCTACCTGGTTGGAACCGGGGGGCTCGCGAACTCGAGAAGGCCGAAGGCGTTCCGCTCACGCGCGAGCACGCAATCGCCCTTCTGCGCGAAGTCAGTTTCCATCCCGCACGCGCTCGTCTGCGGGTAATCCTTGAGCGGTTTGCCTACGGCGATGCCACCAAGCCACCGTCGAGAAACCGCATGATCGAGGCACTGGAGGAGGACGGCGCCATCTCGGACGATACCTGGCCACGCTCAACCGGATGACGGCGAAGTTTACGGGACGCCCAGGAGCCAGGTTATGCGAGTACCAGACGACAGGCGACGCGTATACGACGCATGCGGCAACGCGAGAGATCCTTCGGGAGTTGCTCCTGACGATGAAGGAATCGGGCAAACGGGAGGGGCCTCTTTGGGAGTGACACAAGTCGGCCTAGATTCCCTCGCTCCATGTTCGGCAGTCGCCCAGGCCGGCAGCCACGCGCCGACCGGTTCCATCCTGACAAATTCTGAAGCCTCCGCCGAGAAATCCGAGCAGCCGTGCGACGCCACTCTGCTGTGCATGACCACCCGTCCCAGTAAAACTGGGCCTATGTCCATCTTCGCATTAACGGACGTCGTGCGACGCGCCCAGGGCAATGCTCTGGACCTGCTCGGTTTCGGACCTAGCGAGTGCTCGTACCGTGTAATCGCCTCCGCGCCAAACTGGCGATTGCGCGATTACGGCGGCTCCCTTGCGCGGCCGCCCTTGCTCATCATTGCGGCACCCATCAAGCGGCCATACATTTGGGACTTGGCGCCGTCGGTGAGCGTTGTGCGGTATTGTCTGCACCGGGGCCTGCGCGTGTACCTGCTGGAATGGAAACCACCTCCGTTCGGTGATGGAAGTGCCGGCCTTGAAACATATGGCGACCGCGCCATAGCGGAATGCGTGGCGCGGATCTCGGCCGAGCAGGACGGACAGGCGCCGTTCTTGATCGGCCACTCGCTAGGGGGCACGCTAGCGGCAACATTCGCTGCTCTGGACCCGCAATGCATCCGCGGCCTTGTGCTTCTCGGGGCACCGCTCAGTTTCCAGCCGGGGTCGAGCAAGTTTCGTGATGCCGTCGTCGCCTTGGCACCATCGCTGTCGATGGAAACCGGCATCGTGCCGGGGTCAGCTGTCTCGCAGTTCAGCGCTTTGGCGTCGCCCGGCACATTCATCTGGTCGAGAGTGATCGACGCAACTCTCAGTTTACCCGACATACGGGCAACCGAGATTCACACGCGGGTAGAGCGCTGGGCTCTCGACGAAGTCGCCCTCCCGGGCATGCTTGTCCGCCAGGTGCTGCGATGGTTCTATCAGGAAAACCGGCTTTGCCAGGGAACCCTCCGAGTCCGTGACAGAACTGTGGGGCCATCCACCATCCGAGTGCCCACGCTTGCCGTCGTCAACGCTGCCGATGAGATTGCGCCCCGTGCGTCAGTCAAGCCTTTCCTCGATCAGATACCGGGGCGGGATGTGCGCCTGCTCGAGTTCCCCGGTGAGACCGGCGTAGGCATGCAACACCTCGCTATACTCGTTGGATCCCGCGCCCATGCCGAGGTCTGGCCGGATATTAGTGACTGGCTTGATGCGCACGGCTGAGGGCACGATGACTATGACAAAATCGTGATCCCTCACTTCTGGTTCGGCGAGCTGTTGTCGTCATTGAGAGGCCGTACCGGGATTTCAGCTCCGAACCGCGCAGCGCTGGCCAGTACCTCCAATCGCGTCGCCGAGCCTTTCGCTTTGATTTGTCGCAATGGTACATTGCGGCACATGCACATAGAAATATCCACCCCGCGCTGACCAGAGCACCATTGGTTGGTGTGATGCAGATGGTGAACCCAGGTGGTGATAGCCCTGAAGTTATCGCGCTCGTCTTGTTGGAGCGCGTTGCGAGACCCGAACGCCCGCAGTGCGACACCAAGCCGGACACGGAAATGACACCTACGGATCGGAGGCGGATTCTCGCGACGTATGTGGAATGCCTCTCGGCTGTTCGAGGAGGCGAAGCGGCGGCGGTATAAAGGACGACGGCGCGCCAGCGGCCACGGATCGACCCGTCGTATCGGCAGAATTATCAGAAGGGCCGTGCGCTACGACGATTGATCTAGATCAATGTCCCGCAGGAGGTCGCAGAGTGGGTAATTGCGTGGCCCTGCTCCAAACATCGGCTGGGCTCTTGCAGCGTCTCACCATGTCACTCAGGTCTGTGGAGCGCGAAATGCGAGTCAGCGAACTTATGTCCAAAAAAGTAGAGTGGGTCAGCCCCACGCTGTCACTCCGCGACGCCGCGTCCAAAATGCGTGATCTCGACATCGGCTGCCTTCCGGTTGGAGAGAACGACCGCCTGGTCGGGATGATCACCGACCGCGACATTGCCTGTCGCGGCTTTGCCGCAAGGAGGGCTCCCGGAAGGGCGACGGTGCGCGGCGCCATGCCCAGCGGGATCACCTATTGCTTCGATGACCAGGACGTGAGTGAAGCGGCCCATCTTATGGAGGAGAAGCACATTCGCCGGCTGCCAGTTCTCAACCGGCAGAAGCGCATGGTCGGGATTCTGTCTCTGGGAGACATCTCGCAGCACGCTCCGGGTAGGGTCTCGGCGGAAGTGCTCAAGGCCGTCACTACGCACGGGCACCCAGAGGCCGCTCACGCCGCATCGGCGGGCTGACCTCCGAAACCAGCGTGTTGTCGGTGCGGTTCTGTCAGTACGCACGCCAGGTCGGCTCCGCGGGAGTCGCCAGGCAGGAGATCGTGTCAGGCGGCTTCCAAAATACCCAAGACGGTGAACGCGCGGCAAAGTTGACGCAGTGGCCTTCGATGGGCTGAGCCATGTTGGCGATGGAACGATCGGACGCGGCGAAAACTCCGAGGCTCATCGAAGGGCAATCTTATATTTGACTGAACAAGGCTAGTCTGTCGGCTGCGCCGATCTATATAGGCCGTGCGATGAAACTTCACGGGCATGGCAGAGCGAGCAGCGCCAATTTTGTCGACTTGTGAAGTGCTCCACTGGGGCTGCACAACGCTATGGGGGTGACTTCCGACCACAAGGGATCAGCGCCCGGACGACTTCAATCAGCAGGCGCACCGCGAGTTCCGCGTCGTGGTCATCAACGGCATCGCTCGCCCGCTGCAAGTGCTCCTGCATCTGGTCTTGGGTCATGGCCACTCCTCAGATCATTGTTGGTCAGCGCGGTGAGGGTAATCGCGCCTGTGAGCAGCCGAAAGGAAGTCTGACTATGTTTGCCTGCAGTCCGGCACTATGCCGCGTATTCCTGCATGACCGGACTGCGCGCACGCCAAACAATACGAGGCGATTGCGGACCCCGCAGGATAGCCCCATGTGCAACGGAGCCGTGTGCAAAGTATGCGCGACGGGGCCTGCAACATTATCAACGGCATCCTGCGGCGACTTCGCACTGGAGCGCCATAGCCCCCAAGAAATGCGGCGATTGGAACTCGATTTGCCGCCGCTTCCGACGATGGACCGTGTCGGGCATCTGGGAGAGCGTCGCCATCGCTCGCGCCGAGACGATGGCGCAGAGCGGGCCCCACAACATCGATAGCACCACGGTTCGCGCCAACGTCTCGGCAGCGGGCGGAAAAGATCCTGTGGGGCATGGGACGGCCGGGCGTGGCTAGGCTTGGGGTCCGGACACATGTTGGGCGAAATTGTGGAGCTGAAGCGAGGTTATCCAAGCAGCGCGAGGAGATCGCGCAGCTGAAGGGCCTGAAAAGGCCGTCCCGCTATCAAGCCGAGAAGCCGAGCGGCACGGAGAAGGGGACGACATCCTGTTTCATATCGCAGGGTGCCGGGGAGAACCGCCCGGAGCCGGAAACCCCCACAACGTGCATGCCGCGAAGCGTTCCCGGATGCCTGACGAGATGCCAAGGCTGCGGCGTATGGAGGTCAAGGCCGCAATCTCGGCCTCGCCGACGTCGCCATCGGCCGCAGCGACCAGTTCCGCCGCACGCAGGACGATCCACGCGCGGGGCGTACCGGCCAGCACGTGCAACTCCTGCAGGAATTGTGCCCGCTGGCGCGAATCACGTTGCAATCGGCGCATCTTTTCGTCGAACATGGCAAGCACGTCCCATCGCCGAGCGGCCCCGCGCGAGAGGAATCGGCGCGCATAGCCGACAAGTTCGCTCCGCTCGGCCGGGTGCAGCCTGCCATCCGCGCACGCCACGGTCGCGGCCGCGGTCGCCATGCACTGCACGAAGTGCGCCCCGCCGTCTGCGTTACTGTCGCCTGAGACAAGGGTTGGCGCGGCAACATAGGAAGCGTTCTGAACGTGCATCACGTTGCTCCTCTTTAGGGTTGCTACATCGTATGAGCACCGGAGGAGATGGGCGGTATGGTGACGGGAAAGCTGGTCCGATCATGCCCCATACATCGACCGCGCCGCCGATTACTCAGGCGTGGCATCCGACGATCCGACATCACGGGGTTGGCCAACCGAACTGGCGTCCCTGTCAGAGGGGCCCGGATCATTATGCGATGGCTCTATGGATGGGGTTTTACGGCCTGTCAAGAAAATTGCCCGTCAGCTATCCGCGCGGCCGATCATGATACGCCACGTCAGAGATTCAGACACTGAAGGTTTCATTGATCTGGATCAAAGCTCGCCAAGACACAACATGGGATTTGTAATTTTGTTGGCTCCTGGCGCGCCGTCGTCCGCCAGACAATGCGGCCCGTCTGACCCTGACGTGGTCGACCATTCACCAGCAGGCAGCTGCTGTTTCTGTGCCACGAGGCAGCAGCGGCAGCAGGCGATGCAGCGGAGCACAAAATGTCGGATCTGCAGAATTTCACCGGATTGACAGAGCAGCAGCTGGCGGCCGCTACGTCATTCAGCATGCCGCTGCTGGAAGGGGTGTCGAACGCCTTCGGCGCGCAGGCCGATTGCCTGCAACGCGTCGAAATCCTGACAGCGGAATTCCTGCAACGCCGGCGCGCCGGGTGCGCGGCCGCGCAGCATCTGGTGGAGCGTCTGCGTCTTGCGCGCGAGCCGTCGGAGGTTCTGAAGGCGCAGCAGGAGTGGCTGACCGGCGCGACCCGACGGGTCGTGGCCGATGCGACCTGCTGGCAATCAGCTGGGTTGGTGCTGTTGAACGAGATGAGCTGTTGGTGGCTGCAGACAGCACCGGTGGTGGTCAGCCAGGAGCCTGTATCCCGCCGCGCCACCAAGATCGATGCCTAAGTCGCACATCGCAGACAGCACACGGCGCTCCGCGGCCAGAGGAAGACACGCGGTGTTCTTGCCGCGGCTGGGACGGACGATGAAAACATTACGCAATGATGAGACGGGTCCGGATAAGACTCCACACCCGACCCTGTCCGCCGCACAGCCTCCTATGGGGCTTGTTCCGCGTGCCGCCCCAGTGCTGCCGCGGCGCCGCGACGATGCCGAGCCGTCCGACCTGCCGAGCTTCCGCACGTTCGATCGGATGCTGCGCGCAGTGCAGGCGCGCGTCACCCAGGGTGTGTCGCCGACCGCCATCGGCGACGCGTTGATGGACTGGGCTGTGCACCTGATGACTGCCCCAGGCAAGCAACTGGCCCTGGCGTTGCGCGCCTCGGTGATGCTGGCGCGGTTCGGCCTGTGGTTGCCCGGCGCCGCCATTGGCAGGCCACGCGAAGCGCCCGCACAGCCACCGGCAGGCGATACGCGCTTTACCGATGCCGCCTGGTTGCAATTTCCGTTCAACGTGCTGGTTCAGGCCCATCTGCTTTCCGAGGCGTGGTGGCTGGAAGCGGCACGCCAGGTGCCAGGCCTTGTTCAGCATCACGAGACGGAAATGGGCTTCATGATGCGCCAGCTCATCGACGTGTTCTCGCCCGCGAACATGCCGTGGATGAACCCGGTGATCCTCCGACGAACCGCGCAGGAGGGCGGTCGCAACCTGTTGCGCGGCGTGACGAACTGGCTGGAGGACCTCGACCATCAGCTCGCCGGCAAGCCACCTGTCGGCGCGGAGGCTTTCCGGGTCGGCCGTGATGTGGCGGTCACCCCCGGCAAAGTGGTCTTTCGCAACGATCTGATGGAACTGATCCAGTATGACCCCACGACGGAATCTGTTCACACCGAGCCGATCCTGATCGTCCCAGCGTGGATCATGAAATACTACATCCTCGATCTGACGCCCGAGAGCTCGCTGGTGCGCTGGCTGATCGGCCATGGCCATACCGTGTTCATAATCTCGTGGAAGAATCCCGACGAACGCGATCGTGAAACCGGCCTCGACGACTACCGCCGGCGCGGCGTGATGGCAGCGCTGGAAGCAGTCTCCGCCATCGTGCCGGACCGCAAGGTGCACGCCTGTGGCTACTGTCTCGGTGGCACTATCCTGACGATCGCCGCGGCGACGATGGCGCGCGATCATGATGACCGCCTCGCAAGCCTCACGCTTCTCGCCGCGCAGACCGATTTCGCGGATGCCGGCGAACTGATGCTGTTCCTGGACGAACGGCAACTGATGCTGCTCGAGGACCTGATGTGGGACCAGGGCTATCTGGACACGCGCCAGATGGCCGGCGCGTTCCAGGCGCTGCGTTCCAACGACCTGGTCTGGTCGCACCTGATTCGCACCTACGTGCTTGGCGACCGCGACGAGATGAGCGCGCTGATGGCGTGGAACAGCGACCAGACGCGCATGCCAGCGCGCATGCATAGCGAGTACTTGCGTGGTCTGTTCCTGGAGAACAGGCTGTCGGCTGGCCGCTTCGCCGTGGACGGCCGCGTCATCGCGATGCGCGATATCCGCGCGCCGATCTTCGCGGTTGGTACCACGAGGGATCACATCGCCCCCTGGCGATCGGTGTACAAGGTCAGCCTGTTCGCCGACACGGATGTGACGTTTGCGCTGGTGTCCGGCGGGCACAATGTCGGCGTGGTCAATCCGCCGGACCAGGACAAGGGGTCGTTCCAGCTGCTGACCCGCCGGCACGGGCAGCGCTACATGGACCCCGACACGTGGGCCACCCAGGCGCCGCATCATGACGGATCCTGGTGGCCGGCCTGGGAGGCGTGGCTGGTTGCCGCCGGATCAAAGCGGCTGGTGCCGCCGCCGTCCACTGGTGCTCCCGCGCGCGGCTTCCCCGCGCTCGGTAATGCACCGGGACAGTATGTACGCAACAGGTAGCGCGAGGCCAATCCCGACGCCGATGCATCTGCCCAATTCTTGCGTGCTCGATCGTCATGCCGCCTGACACAACTCGGCCGTCGGCACGCGTCTGCCACACCTTGGACAGTCACGTCGTCGTGGCCCGGCTGGGCTCCGATTCGGCACGCGGTCTGTCCGAAACCGAGGTGGTTGAACGGCAGACGCGGTACGGCCTGAACGCGATCCGCGAGGCAGCGCCGCGGAGCAAGCTCCGCATGCTGTTGGCGCAGTTCACCGATTTCATGATCCTGTTGCTGATCGCCGCCGCCATGGTTTCAGGCTTCATTGGTGATGCGGAAGACACCGTCGTCATCCTTGGTATCGTGGTGCTCAACGCGACGGTGGGCTTCGTGCAAGAATTCCGGGCGGAGCGCGCCATGACGGCACTCAAGCGATTGGCCGCGCTCAGCGCCGTCGTGGTTCGTGATGGGCAACGGCAGGCCGTGCCCGCCGAAGCGCTCGTGCCCGGCGACATCGTGCTGCTGGAGGCTGGGAACGTGGTACCGGCCGACCTTCGCGTTCTGGAAGTGGCCGATCTGAAGCTGGGGGAAGCGGCACTCACTGGCGAGTCGCTCCCGGTGGAGAAGCGCGTGGACCCGCGCGAGGATCCCGATTTGCCGATCGCGGATCGCCACAACATGGCGTTCAAGGGCACTGTCGTCGCATACGGCCGCGGTCGTGGCATCGCCGTCGCCACCGGCATGGAAACGGAACTCGGACGGATCGCCGGCATGCTCGAGGGCTCCGGCGAGACGCGGACGCCGCTGCAGCAACGCTTGACTGTGTTCGGGCGGCAGACCGCCACTGCCGCGCTGGCGATTTGCGCGCTCATCTTCGCCGTCGGGCTGGTGCGCGGCGAGCCGCCGGTCCTTATGCTACTCACCGCGCTCAGCCTCGCGGTGGCCGCGATACCCGAGGCGCTGCCTGCGGTCGTGACGGTGCTGCTGGCGTTGGGCGCCGCGCGGATGGCACGCGAGCGTGCTCTGATCCGCCGGCTTCCCGCCGTCGAGACTCTGGGCTCCGTGACGACGATCTGCTCGGACAAGACCGGCACGCTCACGCGCAACGAGATGCGCGCCGTCGAAGCGTTCATTGCGGGCGAGCGTATCGCCGTCGCCGGGCTCGATCCAACGCATGAGCCGGCAGGAACCCTGCTGCTTGCCCTGGCGCTCTGCAACGATGTCTCGCGCGCCGCGGACGGCCGGCTGCTTGGCGACCCGACCGAGGTGGCGCTGTGGCAGGCGGCCGCAGTGGCCGGGATCGACAAGGCCGCGTACGAACGGCGTGCGCATCGCGTGTGGGAACTGCCGTTCGACTCGGAGCGGAAGCGCATGACGACACTGCACTCCGATGGGTCCGGGTTCGTCGCGTACACCAAGGGTGCGCCGGAGACCATGCTCGCCCATTGTACCTCGATGGCGACCGAGGCAGGCGTGGTGCCGCTCAGCCCGATGCAAACGATGCGCGCCGCAGAAGACATGGCACAGGATGGTCTGAGGGTGCTCGCCATTGCGTGCCGTCGCTGGGACGCACTGCCAGCCCGTCGCGAGCCCGAGGTGGTCGAGCGCGATCTGACGCTGCTGGGACTGGTCGGACTGCTCGATCCACCGCGCGACGAGGCGAAGGCAGCGGTGGCGACCTGCCGTGCCGCCGGGATCACCCCGGTGATGATCACCGGCGACCATCCGGCGACCGCACGTGCCATTGCCCGGCAGCTCGGGATCCTGGACGCTGCCGACGCGGTGCTGACCGGACGGGAGCTGCAGATGCTGTCCGATGAGGCGCTGCAACGGCGGGCAGGTGAAATCCGAGTGTACGCTCGGGTTGATCCAGGACAGAAGATCCGCATCGTTGCGGCGCTGCAGGCACAGGGCGAGATCGTCGCCATGACTGGAGACGGGGCGAATGACGCGCCGGCTCTGGCGCGCGCCGATATTGGCGTCGCCATGGGCAAGGTGGGCACCGATGTTGCCCGCGAATCTGCCAGCCTGGTGTTACTCGATGACAATTTCGCGACGATCGTCACGGCGGTGCGCGAAGGCAGGCGGATCTACGACAACATCCGCAAGTTCGTCCGCTTCGTGGTCACGTGCAATTCGGCCGAGATCTGGACAATCTTCCTCGCTCCCTTCCTTGGACTGCCGGTGCCACTGTTGCCGATCCAGATTCTCTGGATCAACCTGGTAACCGACGGATTGCCGGGCCTCGCCCTGGCAGCCGAGCCCGCCGAGCGGGACGTGATGCGCCGTCCGCCCCGCCCGCCACGTGAGGGGCTGCTCGCCCGGGGCATGGCATGGCAGGTGATCTGGGTGGGGCTGCTGATGGCGGCGATCACGTTGCTGACGCAGGCGTTTGCCGCGCACGCCGCGCGCGATCACTGGCAGACCATGGTCTTTACCGTGCTCACCCTGGCGCAGATGTGGCAGGTCATGGCGATCCGCTCTGACCACGAGTCCCTGTTCCAACAGGGCGTGCTCTCCAATATGCCGCTGCTGGGTGCGGTGTTGCTGACATCCGTGCTGCAACTCATGGTGATCTATGTCCCGCCGCTCAACACGATCTTCAGCACCGCACCACTGACAGCGGCGGAATTGCTGGCGTGTGTCGCGCTGTCGAGCATCGTGTTCGCAGCCGTGGAGATCGACAAGTATATTGTCCGCGCGCGCAGCCGCCCCTCGCCAATGACGGCCATTCAGCCAGAGGAGGGATGATATGATCACCGGGACCCTTCGTGCGACCGACCAGATGCCAAGCAGCCTCGTGGTACCGCGTCTTGCGATCAAGCACGCCCGCGCCGATAGGCAGCCTCAAGGTGCTGGCCGACCATAGTGGCTCACACATATCTTACGGACGGACCATGACGGCAGCCTAATGGCTTTTCCGAAGGCCCCTGCGATGATCCGACGGCGTCTCCGATGCTCGTGCTCCGAGAGCAAGCAGGCGGTCATGGCCAGAGCGCAATGCAGCGCCGACGTGTTCTCTCGCCGGTCATGCCTATTTCAGCCAAATAACGTCCAGCATGTCAGCCTCTGCCACGCGAAGCGCCCTTTGGCAACCAGCCTGATGTGACATTCCACTGGCGGCCGTTGTCCGCGATGACCGTCAAATTATAGAGTGTAAGCACACCTTCAACAAAGCCATGTTCTCCGGCTCGGAAGCAGACGTTCTCGTTAATCTTGAACTCTGGCATGTGAGCATGCGCGCGCATCTGCTGGAGGAAGCGAAGGCGCTCGATCTTCGGCGGAAAGCGCAGACCCATCTCAGCCCAGATGGCATCAAGCATGCCTAGCGCTTGTGCAAACCCGATCGCGTTCGGATCGCACGGTGCGACGGAGCGCTCCTCCGATGCATAGACCTTGCTGTGCTGGCGGTCCTGCTCGTCTATTACGGCAGCAAGGGTCTGCCGGTGTCGCCGACCGGCCGGTTGAGCTTGACGCGATCGCCGGCAGCCAATCCATGCCGAAAGGCATCCTCAACGACCTGGTGCTTCACCAGGATGACAGCGCCACCTTCCATGTCCGACTGCATCGAAGAGGCAGAAAAGAGGCCCTTTAGCACGAGGTCGTATAGCGCGACCTGCGTTTGCACCAATGCCAGCATCCGGCCATCTGGATCATTGTTCTCGTCGCGGTCATTCTGACGCCCGAGAGCGCCTCCCCGGATGTGGGGGGACGAGGCTTGATTCAGGTCAATGCCTTCCGTTGTCTGAAGGCAGTTTGGTAGCATTGTCATACCGGCGAGGACGCCATGTCAGGTTCTGGGGGCGATATCAACCTATCAGCGGAAACCGGTCCTGAGCCGGGTCGGAGAGCACAACCACCACAGAAGACGTGCGGCCATGAGGCAGACAATTGCACTTGCGGCAGCATCGGCCCCAGCCTGCGCCAAGCCATTGAGCGAGCCTGATCCACCGCCTGCTATGCCAACGAAGATGCCGGGCGACTGAGAGACACGATACCCGGACAGCCGGTCATGGCACCGCTTCTCGCGCTGGGCGTCGGCGTTCTTGTGGGACGCCTCACGGGCTCCCAGCGCCGCTCTACAGGAGAGCCACGATGACCCAAACGTTCAATGTCGGCGACACCGTACGCCTCAGGTCCGGCGGTCCGGTCATGACAATCAATGAAAAAGCCCAGGCCGGCGGCTTTGTGTGCGTCTGGTTCGCTGGCAACGACGTGAAGCATCATATGTTCAAGCCGGAGGCTCTGGAGCCAGCGACGCGCATCGCCGGGGACGCCGTCGCTGACGAGGATGCGATAACTGCCGACGAATAGGCTACCTGCTCACCGCCAGACCGGGCGTCCCAGATTCTACGCGGCACGCCGCTAGATCATCTCTGGCGCCGGCTTTAGTGCCGACCGTGTTGTGCAGGTCGTATTTCCCCGCCGCCGGTTGCCGTTTCCGAACGCAGCGTGGGCGATCACCAGCGTCTGCATCGTGGCCGTGTTCTCCTCCATGATGTAGCTGATGCATGGATTGGAGTTGATCACGATCTCATACGCCAGGCCCTGCATGCCGGCGCGATACATCGCCTCGTTGCGG
>JBGPND010000141.1:0-13777 GCA_041487355.1 Acetobacteraceae bacterium
AGCCGGCTCGTCTGGGACAGCTACGGGGCAATCGTCGCGGCCTGCAAGGACGCATGGCACTTCCTCATCAACGACCCAGCACGGATTACATCCATCGGCTCTCGCTCTTGGGCGTGTGTCAATGTTTAGGGCGGTTGGTATTACCCCTATCTGCTGCGTGGCTGCGAGGTCCTGCGGCCGAACCAAGTGTGGGCCATGGACATCACCCTCGGGTCAAGCCCGAGGGCAGGCTTTATATTCCGATGGCACGCGGCTTCGTCTACCTGGCCGCCGTGGTGGACTGGTTCAGCCGGCGGGTACTCTCCTGGCAGGTCTCCATTACGATGGAGGTCGAATTCTGCCTCGACGCGGTCGAGGAGGCGCTGGCTCGGCACGGCAAGCCGGAGATTTTCAATACCGATCAGGGTAACCAGTTCACCAGCGCCGCTTTTACCGGGTTGCTGTTGGAGAACGCGATCGCCATCAGCATGGATGGCCGCGGCGCCTGGCGTGACAACGTGTTTGTCGAGCGGCTGTGGCGGTCGGTCAAATACGAAGATGTCTATCTGCGAGCCTACGACAGTGTTGCGGAGGCGCGTGCCGCGCTCGGCCGGTATCTGGATTTCTACAATAGCAAGCGACCGCATTCGAGCCTTGACGCGCGAACGCCGGATAACGCCTACTTCAACCACCTGCCGCAGGTCGCGGCAGCATGAATTTCGCCGCCGTTGTCGGGGCGTCGCTCCGGTCGGGCTACGCCCTCCCCGCGCGACGCCCCGACAACGGCACACCACAACACCAGCCGGCAGAGGCTCCACTTATCGAGGACGAAACACTGTCTCGACGAAGCCAGCCATCTCTTACCTCGCCCGACGGCGAGGCGCTCGTGGCAATGACGCGCGAGGAATACCAGGACCTGATCGACGCTCGCGACTACGCCGTCGCAATGCGAGCGGTGGCCGCCGGCGCATTGCCAACTGTGGCCGATGCCGACCGTAGACGCCTACCTGGCGGCGCCCACGCCGCTTGCGTTCTGGCGAAAGCACCGTGGCCTGACGCAGGCCGCACTGGCCGAGGCTGCGCAGGTCACCCAGCCATACATCGCTCAGCTCGAGAGCGGGAAGAAGTCGGCCGCGGACATCACGGTGTATGCCCGCCTAGCGAAACGCCTCGGCATACGGATCGAGGATCTGATTGTCGAATAGAGCGAGCTCGGACGCCTCGTCATCTCATGGAACGCGGCTGAGAGGGGCATTTTTTAGAGACCATTACCAAGGGCGGCAGAACCGTGCGCTGTATGGGCATTGTTAGGTGCAGGCCGTTCAGAACAACGCCCACAGGTCTTCCTTGCGTTCCAGCTCTCCGCCTGGCCCGTCGAAGATGATGCGGCCAGATTTCAGCACAATGGCGCGCGAGACGATCTTCAGGGTAGCCGGGATATTCTGCTCGACAATCACCACCGTGGTCCCCGCCTCGCGATTGACTGCGGCCAGGCTCGCCATCACGTCGCGCACTATCACCGGGGCGAGGCCAGTTGAGGGCTCGTCGAGTAGCAGGATCGAGGGTTTCGTCATGAGCGCCATGCCCAGCGCCAGAATCTGCTGCTGCCCGCCCGACAGCGAGCCGGCAATCTGCGCGCCGCGTTCGGCGAGGATCGGGAACAGACGATAGACCTGATCGAGCGCGCCTCCGCCATGCTCCAACCCCGCGATCGCCAGGTTCTGGCGCACACTCAGGTGACGGAACACGTTGTGGCCTTGTGGGACGAAGCCAATGCCCCGCCGCACGTTGAGGAACACCGCGCCGGGGGTGATCGGCGCACCGCGATAGCTGACGCTGCCCTTCATGCCAGTCACGTCGCCCACACAACATTTCAGCAACGTGGTCTTGCCGGCACCGTTATGGCCGAAGATGGCCACCGCCTCGCCCTCATTCACCGTGAACGAAATGTCCTTGAGCACCGGCAACCCGCCATAACCGGCCTCGACATTGAAATAGGTCAACAACAGCTACACCCCGAAATAGAGATCGGTCAGCACCTTGCTGGCCAGCAGCTCATCAACGGAGCCGGTCTGCAGGATGCGTCCCTGGGCCATGAACACCGCGCGCGTGCAGAGGTCCTTGATGAACGATACATTGTGCTCGATGACGCACACCGCGCGGCCAGACGCGGCCTCCTCCCGTACGATGCGCTGCATCGTTTCGTAGGCAGCGCCTTCGACACCGGCCATCGGCTCATCGAGCAGCAGCAATGCGCCATCGTTCATCAGAGTCCGGGCCAGCCCGACAAGCTTCTGATGGCCGAACGGCAGATCGGTCACTATCGCGTCCGCGGCGTGGGTCAGCTCCATGCGTGCGAGGATCTGCTGCCCGCGGATACGCAAGTCCGCCTCGGCGCGGCGGACCTCGGCGCGCCCGAGTGCCAGACGGAGCACCGACTCGCCCGGATAAAGCCGTGGCGCAATCAGCAGGTTCTCCATCACGCTCATCGAGGTGAACAACAGCATGTTCTGCCAAGTGCGGGCGATGCCGGCGCGCGCGCGGCGATACAGCGGCAAACTATCGATCGGTTTGCCCTGCAGCACGATCCGCCCGGCATCGGGTCGCACTACCCCGGAGATCAGGTTGAACAGCGACGTCTTGCCCGCGCCGTTCGGCCCGATCAGACCGAGGACTTCGCCCGCATCGATCGACAAGCTGACCTTGTCGGCAACCACGATCCCACCGTACGCCTTGCAGACGCCGGAGAGGCTCAGGACTTCGGTCATGCGCCTTCGCCGCTGTGGTCGTGCACGGCCAGTGCTGCTGGCAGCTTGCCGCGGCCGGTCGCACCGATCAGTCCGGCGGGGCGCAGGAACAGGAACAGCAGCACCAGGCCGGTAAAGATGATGCCCTGCATCGGCGCCATGATGCTCGGCGGCAGATCCAGAAAGGTGATTGCCTGCGGCACCGCCAGCAGCAGTGCCGCACCGACCACCGGGCCCCAGGTGGTCCCCATGCCACCCAATACCACCATGGTCAGTATCGCCGCCGATTGCAGCACGTCGAATTGTTCGGGGCTCAGGTACTGGAAGTAGAAGGCATAGAGCCCGCCTGCTATGCCGGCGATGCCGCAACCGATGGCGAACAGCGCGATCTTCATGCTCATGGCGTTGCGGCCAAGGGCGGTGAATGCCAGTTCCTCGTCGCGCATTGCAGTGATGGCGCGGCCATATGGGCCACGGACGATCCATGCGATGAACGCCACGGTGGCTACAGCAAGAACGCTGCAGATCACCAGATAAGCCGGAGTACGCGCCGCGCCGGTGATGGTGGAGGGAATGTCGGTCAATCCACCGGGGCCGCCGGTCCATTCGAAATTGCGGATCACCTGCAGGAGGCCGAGCTGGAAGCCGAGGCTGGCGATCAACAGATAGTCGCCCGACACGCGCAGCGAGGACGCGGCGAGCAATATCGACGCGACGATCGCCACCACGGCGCCGGCAAGCACGCAGAGCGGCGCGGTGAGACCGGTGTAGATCGCCAGCAGAGCGGCGGTATAGGCGCCGAGCGCGAAGAAGATCGGATGCGCGACGGTGGCGAGCCCACCATAGCCGATCACCAGATTGTAACTCGCTGCCAGGATCACGAAGATTGCGATCATCACGGAGACGGACAGGAAATATTCCATGCTCCCGGTGCCCGTCAGCCTTCCTGCGTCGCCGCTTGCGCCGGCGTTGTCGGCGCGGGTGCGCGGAGCCGGCGGCGTGGCAGGTGGATGCCATGCGGAAACACGACGATCGTGACGAACAGGAAGCCGTAGATCAGCAGGTTCTGCCAGCGCGAACCGATCACCAGCACCGAATAGCTCTGGATCAGCGCCAGCACGAGCGACGCAAGGCCGCCCATGAACACGCGTCCCATGCCACCGAGCAACGTACCGATCACCGCGGTGAGGATCAGCTCCATCGCGGAATTGGGTGTGATGCCGCTGCGGGCGCCGGCCAGATACATCGCAAGCGTGATGAAGATCCCGGCGATCGCCGCGGTGACGCAATAAGCCCGCCGCGCGCTGATGCCGTACAGCTCGGCCAGCTTGGCGTTATCGGCGACGGCGATCAGGAATTGGCCTTCCTTGCCGAAGCGCAGAAAGAGCTGCAACGCGACCAGCGCCGCCACGGTGACAACGACGGCACGCAGGTCCCAATCGCTGACCGCAATGCCACCGACGAAATGCACCGGCGAGAGGATGGTCGCGAACAGCGTCTGCGGCTCGGTGCCGAACAGGAGGGTGAGGATGTAGATCACCAACTCGGCCAGGATCAGCGTGAAGATGAAGAACGTCAGATTGCCGGAGCGGCGCGCGCGCAGCACATCGAGCCCCCACGCCTCGATCGCGATTCCGATGGCGGCCGCGCAGGCGGCGCCCACGGGCAGAGCGACGAACAGCGGCAGGCTGAGGTCGTTCAGCACGAAGAACATCGCGTAGAACGCGATACCCATGGTGCCGGCCTGGGCGAAGTTCCACAGGCCGGTGACCTTCTGCGTCAGCGAGAATGCCACGGTCAGCAGCACGTAGGACGAGGCAGTGACTGCCCCGGTCCACAGGATCTGCAAGAGAACGATCGGGTCTGTCATCGCGTCGCTTGCCCGCCCCGCGTCTCGTTGCTCGGCATTGGCGTGTCGTGCTTAGTCGATCTTCGCCATCGGCACGAACTTCCCATTCTCGACCGTCAGCAGATACACCGGCTTCTTGACGTGATGACCATCGACCAACGTCTTGCCCGTCAGTGGTCCATCGAATTCCCGGATCGCCAGCAGTGCGTCGCGCAACGT
This sequence comes from Acetobacteraceae bacterium, assembly GCA_041487355.1. Taxonomy (GTDB): domain Bacteria; phylum Pseudomonadota; class Alphaproteobacteria; order Acetobacterales; family Acetobacteraceae; genus JAMXLO01. Next base: position 4,795 of record JBGPND010000141.1, read on the forward strand.
GTCGCCGGTCGGGGCCTGGTTCTTGTCGAGAACATATTTGTACAGCTTCGCGGCGATCAGGATGGAGTCGTAGTTGTACTGGAGATACGGCAGCCCATTCGGCGGCCGCTTAACCTCGGCGTTCCAGCGTTCCAGAAAGGCCGGCAGGTTCTTGTTGTCGTCCAGCCCCGGCGCAAGCGAGGTAACGATGAAGCCTTCCGCCGCAGAGCCAAGCTGAGCGAGCAACTTGGGATTGTAGCCCGCGGAATAGGACGAGACGCGCTGCGTCAGGCCCAACTGCCGCATCTGTGCGATGATCAGCGGCGTATCGATAAGCAGCCCATGGATATGCACCATGTCGGGGTTCGCGGCTCGCAACTTCAGCAGCATGCCGGAGAACTCGGTGGCCTTGGGATCATAGGCCTCGAACAGGACGATCTGGCCGCCGGCGCCCTCGAACGTCGCCTTGTAGAGCTTGGCGGCGTCGATGCCGGTCTCGTTGTTGATGAACAGCACCGCGGCGCGGCGCTTGGCGAGTTTATCGTAAGTGTACTTCGCCAGCGCGGTGATATCGACCTCGGCGAGCGGGAACAGCGTATAGACATAGTCGCCGAGCTTCGCGATGTCCGGCGCATTGGCGCCGACCGAGAGTTCCAGCACCTTCTCGCGATTGGCTACCGGCGCCTGTGCCTTCACCACTGCGCTCCATGCGGTGATGAACATCGGGATCTTGTCGATGGTCGCGAGCCGGTTGGCTGAATTGATGCCGAGCTGCGGCGAAGCCTGGGTATCGATCACCACCAGTTCCAGCGGACGACCATTGATGCCGCCGCCATCATTCACATCTTTCGTCGCCATGCGCATGGCGGTGACGAAGTCGGCCCCGTAGCCGGCTTCCGAGCCAGTCAGCGGCTCGGTAATCCCTAGCTTGAGTGGCTCCTTGCCCTGAGCGGCGGCAGATCCGGCGAATGCGCCTGCCAAACCGAGCGCACCGGCGCCCTGCATGAGTGCGCGGCGTGGGATAATTTGTTGTGTCATTCCCGTCCCCTCCCATTGCGGCTGGTGCATTATGCCGCGCCAGCCTACCTGTTGGTAGATCATTATCCCCGTGTACGGATGCGCGTCCATGGGGGTGGCCGGGGGAGGATCGCCTGTTCGACGCGATGCATCGCTGCATCTGCAGATCACTGGCCTCGGGGCACCGTGGTAGAAGCTGATGGATATCTGACCGAGCAGTTGCCTGTGCAGTTGTGAAACGCTGGGGACCGAATCCTGTGTGGAGGGTCATACGATAGCCCTGGATTGGGCTTGGGGGACGTATGACAATCCGCGACGAACTGATTGATGAACTGCTGTCGGGCCAGGATCCGAAGGCAGTGTTCACCAAGAACGGGCTGCTGGACGCGTTGAAGAAGGCGCTGGCGGAGCGCATCCTGAATGCCGAGATGGACCAACACCTGGCCGGCGAACGGGCCGAGGCGGGAGCGGAGGGGTCGCGCAACCACCGCAACGGCCACAGCCACAAGACGGTACTGAGCGGTAGGGGCAAGCTGGAGATCGCGGTGCCGCGCGACCGCCAGGCAAGCTCCGAGCCGCAACTGATCGCCAAATACCGCCGCCGCTTTCCCGACTTTGATGACAAGGTCATCTCGCTCTACGCCCACGGCCTGAGCATGCGCGAGATCGAAGGCTAACTGCGGGAGTTGTATGGCATTGAGGTCTCGCCCGAACTGATCAGCACCGTCACTGACGCGGTGCATGAGCAGGTGAACGAATGGCAGAACCGGCCGCTGGAGCCGCTCGACGCCTCGGTGTTCTTCGACGCGCTGCGGATGAAGGTGCGCGACGAAGGCACGGTGCGCAACAAGGCGATGTATCTGGCGCTCGGCGTCCGGCCGGACGGCACCAAGGAAGCGCTTGGTCTGTGGATCGGAGGATCTCCGACCCCAGGGTGCCGGCTGGCAGGTTCGGCTCCATGAGAAAGGCGGCAAGGATCACGCCATGCCTTGCCACCACGCGCTCGCCGAGGCACTGCGTGCCTACATCGACGCAGCCGGCATTGCCGAGGACCGCAAGGGCTGGCTGTCCCGCACATCGCGCGGGCATACCGCCACCGCCCTATCCGACCGGCCTATGAGTCAGCCGGACACCTGGCGGATGATCCGCCGGCGCGCCGTGGCGGCGGGCATCATGGCGCCGATCGGCAACCATAGCTTTCGCGCTACCGGGATCACCGCCTACCTGTCGAACGGCGGCGCGCTGGAGCACGCCCAGGAGATGGCGGCACACGAGAGCCCCCGCACGACCAAGCTCTACGATCGGACGAAGGAGCGCCTCACGCAGGACGAGGTAGAGCGGATCAGGCTGTAGCAGTGGAAGCGTCGCGAATTTGGGCGGTAAAGATCGGCGCCTGCTCTCACAATACCTATTGACCCCCTCCCCAACATAAGGACATGCTTATGTGTCGTCGGTCCCGCGCGAGCGGGTGAAAAAGGGAACGCCGTACGCCCTGGCCGGACTTTGGTCCGGGGGCAAGTCGGCGGCTGCCCCCGCAACTGTCAGCGGCGAGCCGCTGGTCCGTCCGCTCGCCTTGCCGTTGGGGAGAGCGGGCCACTGAGCTTCATGGCTCGGGAAGGCAGGACCGGTGGCGTTGACCCGTGAGCCAGGAGACCTACCGGCGTCGCGCTACCAACCGCTGCCGGGCGGGGTGCACCGGACGCAGGAGACGAACATGACGATAACTCTCGGCGGCCATCTGGGCCGCGCGTGCGCAATCTCGCAAATCGCCGTTCACCCCTATGCACATATCCTTGCCCGGCAGGGCGGGAGGCCCGCATGACAATCGCGAGCAATCTCGGATTCCCCCGGATTGGCCTTCGGCGCGAGCTGAAGGTCGCTCTGGAACGGTTCTGGGCTGGCACCCTGGATAAGGCTCGCCTGGAAACGGAGGCAGCTAGGCTGCGCGCCACACACTGGCATCTGCAAGCCAGTCTCGGCATCAGCCATGTGCCAAGCGGCGACTTTTCAATGTACGACCATGTGCTCGACACAGCCTGCATGCTGGGCGCGATCCCGGAAAATTACGGCTGGAACGCCGGACCGGTGTCGATGGCGACGTACTTTGCCCTTGCACGTGGGTCCCGAGGCATCGAAACGGAGAGGCAAGCTGGCATCCCCGTGGGTCTTCCCGCCCTTGAGATGACCAAATGGTTCGATACGAACTATCATTATCTTGTGCCACAGCTAGTTGCCGGGCAGCAGTTCACGTTGACCAGCAATCGCCCGCTCGCCACCTTTCGAGAAGCGCTGGCGCTCTTTATTCGCACACGGCCCGTATTGCTGGGTCCAGTCAGCTTTCTGCTGCTGTCTAAGGCGGCGGACGGCTCCGATCCGCTCGATCTCCTGGATCGACTGCTGCCGCTTTATGGTCAAATCCTGCGCGAACTCGCCGAGGCGGGGGCCTCTTGGGTGCAGATGGACGAGCCGGTCCTGGCGCTTGACCTTCCCGAAAAGGCCCGGGTAGCCCTAGCGCTGACCTACAGCGTGCTGGCACGTGGCCCGGCGCCGGACATTCTGCTCGCTACCTATTTCGGGCCACTCGGTAACAACCTCTCTACCGCTGCCCGTCTGCCGGTGGCGGGTCTCCACATTGATCTGATGCGTGGGGCGGAGCAGCTCACCGACATACTAGCCGAGGTGCAGCCGGACCTCTGGCTGTCGTTGGGAGTGGTAGACGGACGCAACGTCTGGCGGACCAACCTGCGTGCCGCACTGGACATGTTGAGACGAGTGGCTGACGCACACGGCATAGAGCGTCTGATGGTGGCACCATCGTCCAGCCTGCTGCACGTTCCAATGGATCTGGCACAGGAAGCCAAGCTCGACCCGGAGATCAGAGGCTGGCTCGCCTTCGCGACACAGAAGCTGGGCGAGGTGGCTGTGCTGGCTCGCGGTATGGAAGAGGGGGAGGCGGCGATCAAAGCCGAGTTGGCCCGGAGCGATAAGGCGATGCAATCGCGCCAGCACAACGGGCGCGTACAGCGGCCGGAAGTTGCCGCGCGCCTCGCTGCCATCACGCCGGAGATGGAGCGGCGCGGCAGTTCGTTCGAAATCCGTCGAGGCCAGCAACGGATGCGGCTCGGCCTACCGCTGTTCCCCACCACCACGATAGGGTCGTTCCCGCAGACGGCAGAGGTCCGGAAAGCAAGAGCGGCCATGACCCGGGGTGAGATGACGGAGGCCGACTATGACCGAGCCATCGCTGGCTGGATCGATGACGCCGTGCGCTGGCAGGATGAGGTCGGGCTGGATGTGCTGGTACACGGCGAATTCGAGCGCAACGACATGGTGAAGTACTTCGCCGAACAGCTTGAGGGCTACACCTTCACGCAGCACGGCTGGGTGCAGTCTTATGGCAGCCGTTGCGTGGCTCCCCCAATCATCTGGGGCGACGTGTCACGTTCCGCGCCGATGACAGTCCGCTGGTCCGCCTACGCGCAGTCGCGCACGGGCCGTCCGATGAAGGGCATGCTGACGGGGCCGGTGACCCTGTTGCAGTGGTCCTTCGTGCGCGACGATCTATCGCGCGAGACAGTGTGCCGGCAAATCGCCCTCGCAATTCGCGACGAGGTGGTTGATCTGGAAGCGGCCGGCATTGCTGTGATCCAGATCGACGAGCCGGCATTCCGGGAAGGCCTGCCGTTGCGCCAGACAGAGCGAGCGGATTACCTGCGCTGGGCAGTGTCCTGCTTTCGACTTTGCAGCAGCGGAGTGTGCGACCAGACCGCAGTGCACACCCACATGTGCTATTCGGAGTTCAACGACATCATGCCGGCGATCGCGGCTATGGATGCGGATGCGATCAGTATCGAGACTACCCGCAGCCACATGGAGCTCTTAAAAGCTTTCGCGCCCAATGACCCCGGCAATGACAGCCTCAGTATCAACAGAGCTGCCTACCCGAACGAAATAGGGCCAGGCGTATGGGATATCCATAGTCCACGCGTGCCGAGTGCTGTTGAGATGGTGGAGCTGATACAGCTCGCACGTGAACGCCTGGCGGATTGGCAGATTTGGGTGAACCCCGATTGCGGGCTAAAAACCCGAGGATGGGGCGAGGTTAGGCCGGCGCTGGTGAACATGGTTGCGGCGGCTAAGCAACTTCGGCGAGAGGTCGAAACTTAACGTCGAGGGAGCAATTCCGGGGCGCGCCATGCAACGCACGACGCGCTCCGTGCCCGTTTGCGTCGGGCAAGTATGTTTCGCCTTGGGCGCCCTGGACGACAGCGCAGATCATTGACGGTGGTTAACCGGAACATAACATGCTTTATGTTTCACTAGGGCCTGTCGTCAATTGAGCCAACAGAGCACGGCGACCATATGGAATGCGGCCAGGAAGTTTCTGGCGGTCTTGTCATAACGTGTCGCGATAGCCCGGAACTGTTTGGCTCAGCAGAAGAAATTCTCGATCAAATGCCGGGCCTCGTATAGCGCCTTGTCATACTTTCTCGGGTTCTTTCGACTGCTTTTCGGCGGGATCACGGCGGTTTTCCCCGCCGCCTCCAGCGGCTCGATCACCCGCTTGTCCGCATCGAACGCCTTGTCCGCGAGCAACGCTTCCGCCTCCATCGCGGGCAGCAGCGCATCCGCCCCGGCCAGATCATGGACCTGTCCGGCTGTCAGGATGATCTTCAGAGGATTGCCCAAAGCGTCCACCAAAACGTGGATTTTGGTGCTCAGGCCGCCTTTGCTTTTCCCAATCGCCTGATCTTCACCGGCTTTTTGGGGGGCGCCGGCGCTGTGTTGGTGTGCCCGTACAATCGTGCTGTCGATCATCGCGTATTCGTTGTCGGCATCCACGGCCAGCAGGGCGAGGAGTCTGGCCCACACTCCGCGCACGGCCCAGCGGCTGGATCGCCGTTGGGTGTTGTTCCAATCACCAAGGCATTCCGGGAGATCGCGCCAGGGGATACCGGTGCGGTAACGGTGGAGCACCGCGTCCACGAACCGGCGGTTATCCGCCGCCGTTATGCCGACGGAACCCGCCCTGCCGGGCAGATCGTCTTTGATCCGGTCCCATTGGTCATCGCGTAGACGGTGGTGGCGCATTGGTCAGCCTTCGATAGAGCTGACCCCCTATGAATCGAAGAAATCACCGCGCCGGAAGCCCCCTTCCGATTTGACGACAGGCCCTAGATTCTTAGTTTCCGCGGGGCTCTTTTCGGGCGCGCGCCGACGGCCGGGTATCTAGTGGTGAAAATCAGACGGATGGTACCTGCGAGATGCGGCTGCCAACGCCCGAACGAACGCTCGCCGAGCGGCCCGAACCTGCTAACTAGCGGGCCGTCCGTCGTTAGCTATTGACTCTTCGCTGGTGCGCCCGGAAGCACGGCTGCCACACCTTCCGGATTGATGTTGAAGGCCAAGAATGTCAACGGCTCGTTGCCTGGGTTCCCCCATTGGTGCACAAGGCCGTACGGTTCATAGATCAAGGAACCCGGTCCCCTTACCGTTGTCTTGCCGTCGACCGTGTTGGCCCCCGTGCCGGAGATGATAAAGTACAGCGCCGCTCCTGACCGATGGTGTGGCGGGTTAGACGGCATCTGCGCCGGAAATGTGACTCGTGTCAGATTGAGATCATAACCGCCTGGCTTCAGGTCGGGGATCGGTGCCGCTGCGCGATATAATTCTCTCACGGCGGCAGGTGCCGTCTCGGCAAGCCGATCCAAGTCCACAGTGGGGACAAGGAAGAAGTGGAGGAAGGTCGATGGCCCTGCGCTGCCCGCCTTCAGCACCGCCGTCTCCCCGCCGGCGATGAACAGCCCCTCTCCGGCGCTGAGCATTTTGGCCTCGCCACCGAGCGAGACCTCAGTCGATCCTGAAATCTGGTAGAGGATGCCGTTGGCCGCAGAGACGCCGCTCTTCTCGCCCGGCGGAAGACTGACACTCACGGCTTTGAAATGGAGCGGCACGTCGGTCACGGTCGGCAGTTTGGTTGCGGCGACCACTGTTCGGGCAATTGCCGGTGGAGTTGGCGTGGTTTGTCCGGCCGCGGAGGCGGCAAGTGCCATCGCGCCGAGCAGCAGTATTCCGGTTGTTCTGAACCGCATGACGGCCTCCCAGTTCAACGGATAATCGGAGCACCATACGCGTTCCCCGCGCCTCTTGGAACGGCAGGCGGCTTATCGTCTCCTGCGATACGCTCGGCATCACCAGTTGGCCGCCGGCCTTCATTTGTCCCTCCTTGAGCGCGGCGGCAGCGGCACGCGTATCGTTCGAATTGACCAATATAGTGGCGAGGCCTTGACGCTGAGCTGCCGACTTGGCGCGTTCGGCATATTCGGCGCGGAACCAGGCCGCCTGGGGCTCCTTCGTCCCGGTCGGCGTGCCTAACACGATCAGCGCGGGGCTGACGAGCGGGGTGGTTTTGGTGGATGTGCTCATTGATGGTCCTTCCGGAATCAAAAGGGACCCGCACATGGGTCCCAGGGTTTGCGTGGTAGATCAGTCGGGCATGGTCGTAGTCAGGTCATGACGATTTTTCCGTCTTACCGGTCCTAAGATGCGGCAGCTGCTAGTGCCAGCCTTGTAGGTTGCGTGCCCGCCAACGTACAAACTCGCACGTTATTTGGTAATATTATAGCACGTGCCGCGCGGCATGCCAAATTTCGGCTGGCTACTGCTTGGTTGTTAGTTCGGAATATTATGCCGCGGGGTGCCTAACTACATTTTGGATCGAAGAACTGCTGATGCTTGAAGGCCCTCGATGCAAATCAGCATCTAATTGGGACTCCCGCCACCGACCGAGGTGGAGGTATTGAATTCGCTTGGCAAACATGCCTTTTGCCAGGATCATCCGGCGCCGACCGGGACCCACCCTCTGCGAATTTCCATTACAATTCCAAGCTGATAGTGCCGGTTTCGGTGAGATTCCAGTTGGCCGCCGATTTACCCTGAACGCCCGAAGTGTGCGGGCGGCGCGGGGCAAAAAATTGGCACGCTGCGGCGGTGCGGCGCGGGCTCCACGGGAGCGCTCACCATGAGGTTACGCGCGGGTATCCACGGACGGCCAGAGCGTCGAGGCGCAGGTGCGCCAGCTCACCCGTGTCGGATGCAAGAAGGTGTTCCGCGAGGTGGCGAGCGGGGCCAAGACCGACTGCAGCCGGCTTCGGCGGGCGCTCGACCAGCTCGCCGCCGGTGACGTGCTGATGGTGACCAGGCTGCTCGCCGGAGAGGAAGCCACTGCCGATAAACTCGCTGCCTGAAGCGAAGCGTTCAAGCCAAGTCGACCGCCGGACCGCTACCGGTCTTTTGACGACGCCGTCGCTGTCTCGCAGCGGCGAGACGCGATATGATACTTCCTGGTTGACGCGGGTTCAACCAATCATCAGGTGAAAGAGCATCGCGACGTGGTTGACTTCAAGAAATTGCGGGAAGCCAAGGCTAAGCCGAAGCCCATCAACCCGCGCGAAATCTTCAATGCGCTGCCCAAGCCGCCAGGCATCAACGATCTCTATGCCAGCCAAGCAGAGGTGCTGGACAATTGGTTCGCGCGCCGGACCGACAAGGATGTCGTGGTCAAGCTGCATACGGGCGGCGACAAGACGCTCGTGGCGCTCCTAATGGCCCAGTCGGTGATGAACGACATCGGCGAGCCGGTCCTCTATCTGGCGCCGACCAACCAGCTTGTCGGGCAAGTGCTGGCCAAGAGCCGCGAGTATGGCATTTCCGCCTTGCCATACACCAAGGGGCAGTCGCTGCCGGGTGAATTCTGAGGTGGTCCCCCCTCTTTGGACAGTTTGGCGGCTGCGTTAAGCTTGGTTCTGATTTCGCTCAAGCCGCCAATCGCATCTCCTCTCCTGCCCCGATCGCGGCATAGGCCTCGTTCGGGGTCCGCCCGCCCAGGCCGGTGTGTGGGCGCTGGGCATTGTAGTAGCCAATCCACCGCGCCAACCCCGCCCTGGCTTCGGAACCCGTCTCGAAGGCGTGCAGGCAGACGCATTCG
>JBGPND010000142.1:0-13422 GCA_041487355.1 Acetobacteraceae bacterium
CCGTCATGGCCGGGCGTGTCCCCGCCAAACGTACCAGCACGGGTGCCGCGACGGATGGCCGGGACACGCCCGGCCATGACGTCGGGGTTAGGGCCGGTGGGTCATGTCTTCTGAGCAACGGTTTCAGTAGGCGGTGAGCCCGCCATCCAGCAGCAGCGTCTGACCGGTGATATAGGACGCCAATGGGCTCGCGAGATATCGAATCGCGCCCGCCATTTCCTCCGGCGCGCCAAACCGGCGCAGCGGAATGCGGTTCAGCATCACCTCGCGCCGCGCGGGATTGGCCAAGCCGGGCGCCCGTGATTCGGTTTGCGTGGTCCCGGGTGCGACGGCATTGACGCGAATGTTGTGCGGCGCCCATTCGATGGCCAGCATCCGCGTCATGTGGCTGATGGCTGCCTTGGCAATTCCGTAGGCGGATGCACCGGCGAACCCGACGACGCCATGCGTGGACGCAAGACTGATCACGCAACCCGGTCGTTTCGCACCGATCAGGTAGCGGCCCATCGCCGTGCTCATGAAGAACGTGCCGGTCAGGTTGATCCCGATATTGCCCTCCCACTCGGTGCGCGTAATCTCGACGGCCGGCTTGCCCAGCGACGGCACGCCGGCGTTGTTGACCAGCACATCCAACCCACCGAGCGCGGCGACCGCGTCGCCGATCGCCTGCTCCACGCTGTCCTGCACTCGCAGATCGAGCGCCAGCGCCACCGCCTTGCCGCCGGCCGCGGTAATATCCGCCACCGTGCGCGCGAGCGTATCCGTCGTGAGATCGGTGACCGCGACGTCGAATCCGTCCTGCGCCAGTCCGATCGCCGTTGCATAACCGATACCGTACGACGCTCCCGTCACCAGCGCGGCGCGGCGCGGTCCCCCGTTCTGTCCGGCCATTGCTTCCTCCGCTATGGATTGAACACGCTGAGCCACTCCGCCTTGGCCTTGCGCAGATCATCCGGCGTGATGCTGTTCCAGTCCATCTTGATCAGCTTCAGCTTGTCGATCGGTGGTGCATAGTCAGGCAGCGGGCTCTTGAACCCGGCGCGGCCGGAGATCAGGGCTTCTCGCGTCGCCAGGATGGTTTGCCCCGGTTCGGACAACGTAAAATCGAGCCAGAGTTTCGCCGCATTCGGGTGCGATGCCTTGGCGAGGATGAAGCTGCCCTGTCCGAGCAGCAGCACGCCCTCCTCCGGGAACAGAATCTTCAGGCTCGCGCCGCGTTCGTTGTATTGATAGGCGCGGGTCGGCATGCCGCCGAACGCCATCAGATCCTGACCGGACACCAGCCGCTCCGCGGTCTGTTCCGAACGCACGATGAAGGCCGGCTTCATCCTGGCAAGATCGCGGAAGTACTGCAGATCAAGGATCGAGCGCAGGCCGATATAGGTGAGCAGCGCGGTTGCCGAATTGGGCGAATCATTCAGGCTGATCCGGCCGGGCGGCACTGCGCCAAGCACGTCTTTCCAGGACTTGCCCTTGAACTCCTGATGGTCGCTGTCCCACATCGGAACGAACAGATAGGCGCCATTGAAGGCAAAGTACGATGGCTTGCCCAGCCCCGCATCGAACGCCAGGTCGTATGCGCGATATTCTGGCGAGTCGTATTTCATCACATGGCCTGCCGCGACCAGCCCGGAGATCCATGGCGGCGAGGCGATCGACGCGACATCGATCGTCACGTTGCCCGATCCCACCTCCTGTTCCACGCGGGTGACAAGGTTCAGCGTGGCACTCAGGGTGTATTTGACGGAGAAGCCGCTGGGCAGCCCATAGTACTTGTGGAACGCTGCCGACATCTCCTCATGCGTTTCCGGCTGGACGATGGTGTCCCAGTAGCTGACAGTGCCTTCGCGCTTCGCCGCTTCGATTGTTGCACGCAAGGCTTCGCGATCCTGTGGCGCAGCCGCCTGCATGGCGGGCGGATCCTGCGCGACAGCGCGGGTCACCAGTCCGCCGAGCAACAGAATAGCGGCGAGCAAGACGTGTTTCATAAGTCTCCCCTTTCGTTCGAAGCCGGCAGCACGATCCAGTCATCCGACGACAATGCAACACGGACGCGATCGCCACGCGCAAGCCCGATGGCCGGCCGCGTGGCGCGAAGCATCACGCCCTGCAGATCGACGACACACTCCTCAGCCACACCCAGGAACGAAGCCGCGGCAATTGTGCCTGTCGCATCATCCTGGACGTCCGACCGCTCGATCCCGACGTATTCCTTGCGGATGCAGGCGAGAACCGGCGTTCCCTCTGCCAGGTTCACGCCGTCGGCCGGTCGCCCCCGGATCGTCAGCCGGCCGTTCAGCGCCACCTCGACATGCTGCCCGTCCGGCGCTGTCCGGCTCACCCGGCCCTCCAGCACGTTGAGGCCGAAGAAACGTGCGGCGAACGCGCTGGACGGGCGGTGGAACACGTCGCGCGCCGAGCCCATCGTCTCCACCGTACCGTGGTTCATCAGCACCACCGTATCCGCCAGGCCGAACGCCTCCGCCTGATCGTGCGTCACGTAGATGGCGGTGAAGCGCAACCGCTCCTGCAGCAGCCGCAGCTCCAGCCGCATCTGTTCGCGGAGCTGCGCATCGAGATTGGACAGCGCCTCGTCGAACAGCACCAAGCGAGGTTCGTGCACCAGTGCCCGCGCCAGTGCAATCCGTTGCTGCTGGCCGCCACTGACCAGCGTGGCGGGACGATCCTCGAACCCGGCAAGGCCGACCGTCTCGAGCATGCGGCTGGCGCGCTTCAGCCGTTCCGCCCGAGGCATGCCGCGCACCTTCAGCGGGAAGGCGACGTTCTCCGCCACGCTCATATGCGGCCAGACAGCATAGGACTGGAACACAATGCCGAGCTCGCGCTTCTCCGGCACAAAATCCACATGGCGTGTCCTGTCGAACACCATCCGTCCGGCGATTTCAATTGTGCCAGCCTCAGGGGTTTCCAGTCCGGCGAGACAACGCAGGATCGTGGTCTTGCCACAACCCGATGGACCAAGCAGCGCAAGGGTGTGACCTTCGGCGACGTCGAACGATACGTCGTTCACCGCCGCATGATTGCCGAAGCGCTTGGTGAGATTGCGGATGTGGACGAATCCTGCGTCTGCCATGGTCACGCCTGCACGATCGATGTGCGGGTGAGGCGGAAGATGGTGAAGGCAACCAGCAGAAGCACGAGTTGCACCACCGCCAACGCCGCGACGTAGCCCGAACTCCGCTCGCTCAGGATCACCATGGTCACGCTGATCGTTTCAGTGCCTTGGCCATACAGCAGGATTGTCGCGCCGAGCTCGCGGATGAAGATAACGAACAGCATCAACCACGCCGCGATGATGGATGGGCGAAGCAACGGCAGCACGACAAGGCGCATGGTCTGCAACCAGCTCGCGCCGGACGAGCGTGCGCTCTGTTCCAGCTCCGGGTTGATCGCCAGGAACATCGCCGCGATGGTGCGTGTGGCGAACGGAAAGAAGCGCGCGATATAGGCGATCAGGATGATCGTCAGCGTGGAATAGAGCGGCGTGCGGATTGCCAGGATCAGGAAACCGAGTCCAAGGATGATGCCCGGTATGCCAAGCGGCAGGGCGAGCAGCGCATCGACCAGGGCGCGTCGCCGCGGATTGCCTCGGGTCAGGTAGTAGGCCTGCAGGATGCTGAGCGCGACACCGAGCGTGGCACCGACCAGCGCCAGCTCGAGGCTGTTGACGATTGCCTGCTGCGTCAGGTTGTAGCGGGTCAGCACGTAGTCGAAATTGCCGATCGAGGCAGTGCGCAGCAGGAACCGCCCGGTCCACAGGCGGGAGAACGACACCATGAGCAAGGCAATCACCGGCAGCACCACGCCGCCGCCGATATAGCACACCTCCAGCGCGAGAGCGGCGGCCAGGCCCTTGCCCTTCAGCCGGATCCGCCGCGGCCGGTAGCCCTTTCCGGTGACCGTATCGAACCGCCGCTGGCCGATGTGACGGCGCTGCAGCAGGGTCAGCAGGATCGTCACGATCAGCACGACGATGCCGAACGCCGCCGCGCGCCCGAGATCCGACGGGTATTGCACGAGGGAGAAGATTTCCGTCGGCATCATGCGGATACCGCGCGGCGACGCCAGCGCAAGCGGAACATCGAACAGGCCGGCACTGGTGACGAACACGATCAGGCCTGCCGACAGCAGAGCCGGGATCATCAAGGGCAGCGTGATGTGGCGCATGGTGTACCAGAACGAGGCGCCATGCACGCGCGCCGCATCCTCGAATGCCGCGTCCATCTGGCGCAGCGGCCCGATGACGAACAGGTAGACGTAGGGTGTGTAGAACAGCGTCAGCACCCAGACCACGCCAGCTACGCTGTAGATGTCGATCGCGTCGAGTGACACGCCAAACCAGGTCCGCGCGACCCATTGCAGCAATCCGCTATGCGGTGCCAGCAGATAGATCCAACTGAGCGCGCCGACATAGGGCGACAGAAAGAATGGCACCAGGTTCAGCGTCTCGAACCAGGTGCGGCCCGGCATGTCGGTTCGCGCCACCACCCAGGCCAGGCTGAAACCGAGCAGGAGGCTCAGCATCATGGTGCTCGCGCCGGCGATCACCGTGTTGACAGCGGCATTGTAGAAGCGCGGATCGCTGAACAGGCCGATGAAATTCGCGGCCGAGAGTTGCGGGCCGTCCGCCCCCCACTCGAGCAGGCTGCGGATCACGGTGGCCAGGAACGGTCCCGTGATCAGCAGAACGCCGATCACCACGCTGGTCGCCGGCAGCACGACCTGCAGCCACCGACCATGCCGGCCAGCATCCCTCGCCGGCACTCCTCCCCCGATCGTCACGCCTGGTTTGCGCCTCTTGTGATATCGCCTGATGTTACGCAAACTTGTCGGCAAGTCCAGGTGATACCAGACCCGGGCGGGATCCAGGAGAACGGCGATGCAGTTTGGACTTTTTGGCGCAGCCCAGGCGCAGCGCGGCGGGCCCGATGTGGACAGCGCGGCGGGCTTCAAGGACTACATTGAGTACGTCATCGAAGCCGAGGCGCTCGGCTACCAGAGCGCGTTCATCGTCGAACATCATTTCACCGGCTTCGGCCAGGTCTCCGCGACGCTCAACCTGCTGACCTGGATCGGCGCCCGCACGCGCACGCTTCGCCTGGGGACCGCCGTGATCGTGCTGCCCTGGCACAACCCGGTGCTGCTCGCCGAACAGGCGGCGACGGTCGATCTGCTGTCCGGGGGGCGGCTGGATTTCGGCATCGGCAAGGGCTACCGGCACAATGAGTTCGTCGGCTTCCGCATCCCGATGGAGGAGGCGCAGCCGCGGTTCGAGGAATCGATCGACATCATCACCAAGGCGTGGACGTCGAACGAGCGGTTCTCCTGGCAGGGCCAGTATTGGCAGTTCGACGACATCATCGTCGAGCCGCCGACCAACCAGAAGCCGCATCCGCCGTTCTGGCAGGGCGCCGGCCATCCCGAATCGATCCGCCGGGTCGCTCGGCGCGGCCACAACCTGCTGCTCGACCAGTTCGCTTCGCTGGACGTGACTGGCGAGCGGTTTGCCCTTTACCGGGAGGCCATGCAGGCGAACGGCTTTGCCTTCCATCCATCGCAGGTCGGTGTCGCGCGTGCCTTCTATGTGGTGCGCAACAGTGCGGAGAAGGAGGCCGCGCTGGACCGCCGTCTGGCCGCGCAGCGCCGGCTGCATGCGATCTCGCAGCGGCCGGATGGCAACAACACCGCCAGCATCATGGCCTTCTCCGATACGCGCGCGGCGAGCGAGGAGAGCGCGCTGTATGGCACTCCCGATGAGATCGCGCGCAAGATCGAGAGGCTGCGCGACATGGGTGTGGAATACATCCTGCTGAACGGCGGCGGCACGTCGCGAGAAAATCTGCGCCGTTTCGCCAAGGAGGTGATGCCGGCGTTCCGCACCGAGCCGGAGATGCGGGCGACGGGTTGAGCCCCACCGTCATGGCCGGGCAGGTCCCGGCCATCCGTCGCGGCACCGGTGCTGGTACGGATGGCCGGGACGCGCCCGGCCATGACGGTGGAGACATGGTAGCGAACGGGGGAAGCAACAATGGCCGGGCGACAGGAAACGATCGACGCCGACTTCGTGGTGGTTGGCGCGGGTTCCGCCGGTTGCGTCATGGCCGCGCGCCTGTCCGAAGACCCGGCGACGCGCGTCGTCCTGCTGGAAGCCGGTGGACACGACAGGCACTTCTGGATTCACGTCCCGCTCGGCTACGGCAAGACCATCACCGATCCCCGCGTCAACTGGTGCTACGAAACGGAGCCGGAACCCAACCTCAACGGCCGCCGCGTGTTCTGGCCGCGCGGCAAGGTGCTGGGCGGCTCGTCCTCGATCAACGGCCTGGTCTATATCCGCGGCCAGAAAGAGGACTTCGACCAATGGCGCCAGCTCGGCAACGCCGGCTGGTCGTTCGACGACGTGCTGCCGTATTTCCGCCGCGCGGAACACCAGACCCGTGGCGCGAGCGAACTGCATGGCAGCGGCGGACCGCTCTGCGTCTCCGACATGCCTGACTACGACCCGATCAGCAAGGCGTTCATCAAGAGCGCGCTCGATCTCGGCTATCCGCGCAACGACGACTTCAACGGCGCCGCCCAGGAAGGCGTCGGCTACTACCAGCTCACCACGCGCAATGGTCGGCGTTGCTCCACCGCCGTCGGCTACCTGCGCCCGGCGATGAAGCGCGCCAATCTGCGCGTCATCACCAACGCATTGACCGAGCGCATCACGCTGGAAGGCCGCCGCGCCACCGGCGTGACATTCCGCCAGGACGGCCAGCTTCGCACCGTGCGCGCCGCGCACGAGGTGATCCTGTGCGGCGGCTCGATCAACTCGCCGCAACTGCTGTTGCTGTCCGGCATCGGGCCGCAGCAGCATCTGACCGATCTCGGCATCGCCGTCGCGCATGACCTGCCCGGCGTCGGCCAGGGCATGCAGGACCACTATCAGGCGCGCATCGTCTGCAAGTGCCGCTTCCCGATCACCGTGAACGACATCATGCTGAGCAAGACGCGCATGATGAAGACCGGCCTGCAATACCTGCTGTTCCGCAAGGGCGCGCTTGCCATCGCCGCCGCGCAGGCCGGCTTGTTCGCGCGCACGCGGAAGGAGCTCGCCACCCCGGACATTCAGTACGCCACTGTGATCTTCAGTGCCGATCGCCCGGCCGAGGGACTGCACAAGTTCTCCGGCTTCTCGCTGGTGGGCTATCAGCTCCGTCCGGAGAGCCGCGGCGAGCTCAAGCTGAAGACCGCGAATCCAGCTGATCCGCCGGCGATGCATCCGAACTACCTCGCCACCGAGACCGACCGACGCACCATCATTGACGGTTTGAAGCTGGGGCGGCGCCTGCTCGCCACGCCCGACATGCAGCATTTCATCACCGCCGAGTACATTCCGGGCCCACAGGTGCAGACGGACGATGAGCTGCTGGACTATGCGAAGCAGTATGGTGGCACGGTGTTCCACCCGACCAGCACGTGCAAGATGGGCAACGATCCGATGGCGGTGGTGGATCCGGACTTGCGCGTGCACGGTATTGGCAATCTGCGCGTGGTCGATGCGTCGATCATGCCGGCCGTGGTGTCCGGCAACACCAATGCCGCGACGATCATGATCGCGGAGAAGGCCGCCGACCTGATGCGCCAGCAGGTCCGCCTCGCCGCTTGAAAGGAGTGCCTCGCGATGTCGTCCACCTTCGATCCCAAGACGGCGCCGGCATCGGGGTTCGCGGCGCACAACGCGGATGCATACGAGCGGGTCATGGGGCGCTGGAGCCGGCGATTGGCGCCGCTGCTGATCCGCTTTGGCGGTCTCGCCGACGGCGACCGGGTGCTCGACGTCGGCTGCGGCACCGGTAGCCTGAGCTTCGCGCTGCCGGAGACGGCGAACATCGCCGCCGTGACCGGCATCGACCAGGCCGAGGTGTATGTCGCGTTCGCCCGTAGCCGCGCCGACAATCCACGCTTCAGCTTCCAGCAGGCGGATGCCCGTGCGCTGCCGTTTCCCGCAGCGTCGTTCGATCGGGCGTTCTCGATGCTGGTTCTGCAATTCATTCCCGACGCAGACCGCGCGGTAGCCGAGATGTGCCGCGTCGTGCGGCCCGGCGGCAGCGTCACGGCCGCGGTGTGGGACTCGTTCGGCGGCGTGTCGCATCAGCGATTGATGTGGGATACCGCCGCCGTGCTCGATCCGTCTGCCGCCCGGCCAAGATCGCTGTTCCGCGCCCTGAACGCACCCGACGAGATGGCCTCGTTGTGGCGCCGGCTCGGCCTGCGCGAC
The DNA here is from genome assembly GCA_041487355.1 of Acetobacteraceae bacterium. GTDB lineage: Bacteria > Pseudomonadota > Alphaproteobacteria > Acetobacterales > Acetobacteraceae > JAMXLO01. The sequence goes on from JBGPND010000142.1 coordinate 8,285, forward strand.
GTGGAGCAGACCAGCCTGACCATCCGCATGGATTTCGCCTCCTTCGAGGACTATTGGCAGCCGTTCACCACCGGGGAAGGCGGCACCGGCGAGTTCATGGCCAGCCTGTCCGATGCGGCGCTGGCGACGCTGCGCGAGCATGTGCAGCGCGGCTACCTATCGAACCGGCCGGACGGCCCGCGCTCCTTTGCCGCCACCGCTTGGGCCTGTCGCGGCACGGTGGCGACGGGGGCTTGAGGCTACGATGCCTGCCGCGCAATCTCCCGGTCGATCGAACGACGACAACAGGGGGAAACAGCATGGTCGGCCAGCAGGACGTGATCGAGGCAGACTTCGTCGTGGTGGGCGCCGGCTCCGCCGGCTGCGTCATGGCCACACGGCTGTCCGAGGACCCCGCAACACGCGTCGTGCTGCTGGAAGCCGGCGGCGAGGACCGCAACCGCTGGATTCACATCCCGCTTGGCTATGGCAAGACCTTTGCCGATGCCTCGGTGAACTGGTGCTACGAAGCCGAGCCCGATCCGGGTGCCAACGGCCGGCGCATCTTCTGGCCGCGCGGCAAGGTGCTCGGCGGTTCGTCCAGCATCAACGGCATGGTCTATATCCGCGGCCAGCACGAGGATTTCGACCTGTGGCGGCAGTTCGGCAACACCGGCTGGTCATCGTCCGACGTGCTGCCCTACTTCAAGCGCGCCGAACACCAGACCCGCGGCGCGGACGAGTTTCACAGCACCGGCGGCCCGCTCTGCGTGTCCGACACGACCGAGCACCACCCGATCTGCGAGGCTTTCATCGAAGGTGCAATGGAACTCGGCTATCCGCGTAACGACGACTTCAACGGCGCGCGCCAGGAAGGTGTCGGCTATCATCAGACCACCACGCGCAATGGCAAGCGCTGTTCCACCGCGGTCGGCTATCTGCACCCGGTCCGTCAGCGGCCCAACCTGCGCGTCGTCACCGGCGCGCTGGCGGAGAAGATCCTGTTCGAGGGCAAGCGCGCGGTCGGCGTGGCATTCCGCGAACATGGCCAGCCGCGCACTGTGCGCGCCGCACGCGAGGTGATCCTGTGCGGCGGCGCGGTGAATTCGCCACAGCTCCTGCTGCTGTCCGGCGTCGGTCCGCAGGATCAGCTCGCACAGTTCGGCATAGCGGTTGTGCACCATCTGCCAGGCGTCGGCCAGAGCCTGCAGGATCACTATTCGGCGCCCGTCAAGCTGAAGTGCCGTCTGCCGATCACGGTCAACGACGTGATGCAGAGCAACCTGAAGAAGCTGAAGGTGGGGCTGCAGTACTACCTGTTCCGCAGCGGGCCGCTAACCATGGCGGCCGGCCCGGCCGCGCTGTTCGTGCGCACGCGTGAGGAGCTTGCCTCGCCGGATGTCAAGATATCGGTGGCGCCGTTCAGTTCCGACAAGCTGCAGGATGGGCTGCATCCCTGGTCCGGCTTCGGGCTGACCGTCTATCAGCTCCGCCCCGAAAGCCGCGGTGAGATCAGGCTGAAATCCGCGAACCCGTCCGATCCGCCGGCAATGTTCCCGAACTACCTGGCCACCGAGACCGACCGCCGCGCCATCGTCGATGGCCTGAAGATCGGCCGGCGCATCCTCGCCACGCCGCACATGCAGCATTTCATCACCGAGGAATACCAGCCCGGTTCCGCGGTGAAGACCGACGAGCAGCTTCTGGAACACGCGCGGAACACCGGCGGCACGGTGTTTCATCCAACCAGCACGTGCAAGATGGGCGCCGATCCCATGGCGGTGGTGGATCCCGAACTGCGCGTGTACGGCATCGAGGGCCTGCGCGTGGTGGACGCGTCGATCATGCCCACCGTGATATCCGGCAACACCAATGCCGCGACGATCATGATCGGCGAGAAGGCCGCGGATCTGGTGCGGCAGGAACTGCGAATGGCGGCATGATGACACACGCTGCTGCCGCTGTACACCTCTTCCGCGTGCGGAAGAGGTCGCCGCGCGCATGCGCGGCGGGTGAGGGTGCAAGAGAATCCGTGCCTATCGCGGCACCCTCTCCCACCGCGCCTTGCGCGGTGACCTCTCCCGCACGCGGGCGAGGTGTACTCATGGCGCCGCTTCGATGAGTGTCTACCAGCGCTTCGGCGTTCCGACGGTCATCAACGCCTGCGGCACGGTCACGCGGCTGTCGGGCGGACGCATGCATCCGGAAGTTGCAGCCGCGATGGCCGCAGCCTCGAGCGAATGCGTCGACATGGTCGCATTGCAGGCAGGCGCCTCACGCGTCATCACACGAATTACCGGCGCCCAGGCCGGCATCGTCACGTCGGGCGCGTCCGCCGGGGTGCTGCTCGGCGCGGCCGCGTGCCTGGCGGGGCTCGATCCGGCACGGATGAACCGCCTTCCCGAGGTTGCCGACGGGCGCAATGAGTTCATCGTCGTGCGCAGCCAGCGCAACATGTATGACCGCGCCGTCGTGGTGGCCGGCGGCCGCATCGTCGAGGTCGGCATTCCCGACCGCTACTCCGGCCCGGGCGTGCGTGATGCCGCTGCCTGGGAGATCGCCGCGGCGATCACACCGGACACCGCTGCCATCTACTATCTCGCGCATCCACAATCGCTGCCGCCTCTGGTGGAAGTCGCCGCCGTGGCGCGCGAGCATGGCATCCCGCTGCTGGTCGACGCCGCCGCGCAACTGCCGCCGGCGCACAATCTGCGCCGCTTTCTCGAACAGGGCGCCGATCTCGTCGCGTTCAGCGGCGGCAAGGCGATCGGCGGCCCGCAGGCCTCGGGGATCCTGTGCGGTCGCGCGGATCTGGTCGCTTCGGCGCTGCTGCAGATGCTGGACCTGGATGTGTTCCCGGACATCTGGCAGGCGCCGGCGGAGTTCGCGCCGCTGCGCCAGCTACCCGGCCTGCCGCGGCACGGCATCGGCCGGTCATGCAAGGTGGGAAAAGAGGAGATCATCGGCCTGCTCGTCGCACTGGAACGCTTCGTCGCCGGCGAGGAGGATGCGCGAAGCACCCCCTGGCGACAGACGCTGGAGGAGATCGTCGCTGCCGCCGGTCCCGTACGGGGCATGAACCTGCGCATCCTGGATCGGTCGGTGCCACTGCTCGAGGTAAGGACCGACGATGCCGATGCTCTGGCGGCACGGCTGGCCTCGGGCTCTCCGCCGATCCTCTGTTCGCTCGCGCGCCGCCACGAAAATGTGCTGCTGTTCTCGCCGGTGTCGCTCGCGCCAGAGCATGCCCGCACCATTGGCGAACGCCTGCGCGCCAACTGAACGAAGGAACTCGCCATGCGCCTGTTCAGCGCCACCATCGCCACCGAGACCAACACCTTCTCGCCGCTGCCGACCAGTCTCGATGCCTACAAGGAGAGTGTGTTTCTCCGCCCAGGCGAGCACCCCACGGACGCTCCGCGCATGTGCACCGCGCCGTTGTTCGTCGCGCGCCGCCGGGCCGCCGCCGAGGGCTTCACGCTGATCGAGGGAAGTTGCTTCGCCGCCAGCCCCGCCGGCACCACGAACCGCGCCGACTATGAGTTCATGCGCGACGAGATTTTGGCGCAGCTCAAGGCCGCGCTGCCGCTCGACGGCGTGCTGTTCGGCCTGCATGGCGCCATGGTCGCACACGGCTACGACGATGTGGAAGGCGACGTGCTGGAACGCGCGCGCGCCATCGTCGGGCCGAACTGCGTCATCGGCGTCGAGCTCGATCCGCACTGCCATCTCACGGTCAGGCGCGTGAAGCTTGCCGACATCACCATCCTCTACAAGGAATTCCCCCACACGGACGTGGTGGAGCGCGCCGAGGACCTGCTGACGCTGGTGCTGCGCACGATCCGCAAGCAGGTCAGGCCGACCACATCGCTGTACGACTGCCGGCAGATCGGCAGCTATCCGACCACGCTGCCGCTGATGCGCGCCTTCGTGGACAAGACCGCGGCGATGGAGGGCAAGGATGGCGTGCTTTCCGTCTCCATCGGCCACTGCTTCCCGTACGCCGACGTGCCCGAACTCACCGGCCGCATCCTGGTGATCACGGACAACGACAAGGCGAAGGCCGATCGGCTGGCCAGCGAGATCGGCCAGGAGTTCATCGCCATGCGCGGCCGCACGGCGCCCGATTACCTGGAAGCCGACGAGGGCATCACGGTTGCGCTGGCGTTCAACGGCAGCCCGGTGGTGATGGCGGATCCGGCCGACAATGCCGGCGGCGGCGCACCGACCGACAACACCACCATTTTGCGCCGCCTGATGGAACGCAACGTGCACAGCGCCGCGCTCGGCCCGATCTGGGACCCGATCGCCGTGCGTCTCTGCTTCGACGCAGGCCTCGCGGCCAGTTTCCCGCTGCGCTTCGGCGGCAAGATCGGCCCCGCTTCGGGCCAGCCGGTGGATGCGATGGTCAGCGTGACCGGCCTGAAGCGCGACTGCTGGCAGAGCTTCGGCCCCACCCAGGTGCCGCTTGGCGATTGTGCCGCCATCAAGGTCGGCGGCGTCGAGGTGGTGCTGATTTCCAACCGCACGCAGGCGCTCGGGCTCGAATTGTTCCGCAACCTCGGCATCGAGCCGACCGATCGCAAGCTGGTGGTGGTGAAGTCGACCAATCACTTCATGGCAGCGTTCGGGCCGATCGCACGGAAGGTGATCTATGTCGATTCCGATGGCCCGCTCAGCCGCGACTACCGGAAGATCGCCTACACCAAAGTTCAGCGGCCGATCTGGCCGTTGGACGAGAGCACCTCGCCGGGACTGATCGCGTGAGGAATTGGTGCCGATCCGCTTGTGGTGCCCTGAATTCCGCGCCAAAAAAAGTTGAGTTCCCCGTTGGTCCTGAAGAATCAGGGAGATAGTCTGGGTTTGCGAATCACAAACGATCACCAACGGGGTGCAGGATGCTGCCACAAGGCGTGCTGGGGTTCCAGTATGAGGCGGAGCGTTCGCGCGGTGGCCTGACATCGCTGGCGGGTTTGCCGCTGTATCTGGACCTGGTTCACAGCAGCGGGCTGGCGGCGGCGATCCGCCGGCACGTACAGGTTGCCGGCCGACAAGGGTGGCTGGACATCCAGATGGTGCTGGCGGTGATTTTCCTGAACCTGGCTGGCGGCGACTGCGTGGAGGATCTGGAGCGGCTGGAGCAGGACAGCGGGTTCGCG
>JBGPND010000143.1:0-13408 GCA_041487355.1 Acetobacteraceae bacterium
CCCTCCACGTCATGGCCGGGCTTGACCCGGCCATCTATCGCGGCAGAGGTGCTTATACCAACCGCCCGAATCAATGACCCTTGGTCAGCGCTCGCTTTTACCGTCATGGCCGGGATTTACCCGGCCATCCGTCGTGGCACGGTGCCACCACTGATGGCCGGGACAAGCCCGGCCATGACGGCGAGGGAGCGGCGACAAGAGTCAGCAGCAACGGCGGTTGGTATTAAACGGATGCCCGGGTCAAGCCCGGGCATGAGGGGGGAGAGGACGTTCGCCTCTACCGAGGCCCTTATCCTGACGCATATGGGGCTTGACCCGGCCATGACGATAAAGAAACGGCGAAGCGACGAGTCAACATCTTCGACGGTTGGTGTACGCTTCAGGCGCGGCGGCGGGCTTTCTTGGGTGCGGCGCGCATCAGCAGCGGCGCCAGGAAACGACCGGTGTGGCTCCCGGGATTCGCGGCGATGTCCTCCGGCGTACCCTGCGCAACGATGCGCCCGCCGCCATCGCCGCCCTCGGGACCGAGATCCAGAATCCAATCGGCCGTCTTGATCACTTCCAGATTGTGCTCGATCACCACCACGGTGTTGCCCTGATCGACCAGCGTATGCAGCACCTCCAGCAGCTTGCGCACGTCCTCGAAATGCAGGCCCGTCGTCGGTTCGTCCAGTATATACAGCGTGCGTCCCGTCGCGCGCCGCGCCAGCTCCTTCGACAGCTTGATCCGCTGCGCCTCGCCGCCCGACAGCGTGGTGGCCTGCTGGCCCAACGCGATATAGCCAAGCCCAACCTGCTGCAGGATCTTCAGCCGATCGTGGATGCGCGTCTGCGCGCTGAAATACGGCACCGCTTCGTCCACCGTCATCGCCAGCACTTCGGCGATCGACTTGTCGCGGAACTTGATCTCCAGCGTCTCGCGATTGTAGCGCTTGCCCTTGCACACGTCGCACGTCACGTAAACGTCGGGCAGGAAGTGCATCTCGATCTTCAGCACGCCATCGCCCTGGCAGGCCTCGCAGCGCCCGCCCTTCACATTGAAGCTGAAACGGCCGGGCTTGTAGCCGCGCGCGCGCGACTCGGGCAGCTCGGCGAACCAGTCGCGGATCGGCGCGAACAGATCGGTGTACGTCGCGGGATTCGAGCGGGGCGTGCGGCCGATCGGCGACTGGTCGATGTCGATGATCTTGTCGAGTAGCTCAAGGCCTTCGATGCGCTCGTGCGGCGCCGGCACCTCGCCAGATCCCATCAATCGCCGCGCCGCCGCCTTGTACAGCGTGTCCACCACCAGCGTCGATTTGCCACCGCCCGACACGCCGGTGACGCAGGTGAATGTGCCCAGCGGAAATCCCGTGGTGATCGACTTGAGGTTGTTGCCGCGCGCGTTCACCACACGCACGAACCGGTCCTTCTGCACCGGCCGACGCAGCATAGGCACCTCGATCCGCCGCCGCCCGGCCAGATAATCGCCAGTCAGGGACTTGGGATTTGCAGAAACCTCGAGCGGCGTCCCCTCCGCCACCACGCGCCCGCCGTCGATGCCGGCGGCGGGACCCATGTCGATCAGGTGATCCGCCGCGCGGATCGCCTCCTCGTCGTGCTCCACGACCAGCACGGTGTTGCCGAGGTCGCGCAGCCGGCGCAGCGTACCGAGCAGCCGTTCGTTGTCGCGCTGGTGCAGCCCGATCGAGGGTTCGTCCAGCACATACAGCACGCCGGTCAGGCCGGAACCGATCTGGCTGGCCAGCCGGATGCGCTGGCTCTCGCCGCCCGACAACGTGGCCGAACCGCGCGACAGGGTCAGGTAGTCGAGCCCGACATCGACCAGGAACTGCAGCCGCTCGCCGATCTCGCGCAGGATGCGGCGGGCGATCTCCTGACGCTGCGGCGTCAGCGTGGCGATGACGGTGGCGAACCATGCGGACGCCGCGCGGATCGACAGTTCGGACGCCTCGGCGATGTTCTTGCCACCGACCCGCACCGCCAGCGCTTCCGGCTTCAGCCGCGCGCCGTTGCAGGTGGCACAGGGCTTCTCGGCCTGATATCGGGATAACTCCTCGCGCACCCAGACGCTGTCGGTTTCCTGCCAGCGACGTTGCAGGTTGCGCAGCACGCCTTCGAACGGCTTGGTCACCGTGTAGGAGCGCACGCCATCCTTGTAGGTGAATGCAACGGGCTCCTCGCCTGTGCCGTTCAGGATGGCATCGCGCACGCGTGCCGGCAGGTCGTGCCACGGCGTGCGCGTGGTCACCTTGAAGTGCCGCGCCAGGCTTTGCAGCGTCTGGTCGTAGTAGGGGCTCTGCGCGCCGGTCCAGGGCATGATCGCGCCGTCCGCCAGCGGCAGCCTTTCGTCCGGCACCACCAGTTGGGGATCGAAGAAGCTCTCCACGCCGAGGCCGTCGCACGCGGGACAGGCGCCGTGCGGGCTGTTGAAGCTGAACAGCCGCGGCTCGATCTCCTCGATGGTGAAGCCGGACACCGGACAGGCAAAGCGCGAGGAGAACACGGTGCGCTCGCCGCCATCGGCATGCTCCGCGTAGACTACGCCGTCCGACATGGCGAGCGCGGTCTCGAAACTGTCGGCGAGCCGCGGCGCGATGCCGTCGCGCACGACGATGCGGTCCACCACCGCTTCGATCTCGTGCTTGATCTTGCGGTTCAGCGACGGGACCTCGCCGATCTCGTACAGCGTACCGTCCACCTTGACGCGGGTGAAGCCGCGGCGCTGCAGCTCCGCCAGCTCCTTGCGGTATTCGCCCTTGCGGTCGCGCACCACCGGGGCGAGCAGCAGGAGCCGCGTTCCTTCCGGCATCGCCATGACGCGATCGACCATCTGCGACACGGTCTGTGCCTCGATCGGCAGGCCGGTCGCCGGCGAATAGGGCACGCCGACGCGCGCCCAGAGCAGGCGCATGTAGTCGTGGATCTCGGTCACCGTGCCGACGGTGGAGCGCGGGTTGCGGCTGGTGGTCTTCTGCTCGATCGAGATTGCCGGCGACAGACCCTCGATCGAATCGACGTCCGGCTTGCCCATCAGCTCGAGGAACTGCCGCGCATAGGCCGACAGGCTCTCGACGTAGCGGCGCTGGCCTTCCGCGTAGATCGTGTCGAACGCCAGCGACGACTTGCCAGACCCGGACAGGCCGGTGATCACCGTCAGCCGGTCGCGCGGAATCACCACATCCACATTCTTGAGGTTGTGCTCGCGCGCGCCGCGCACGTGGATGGAGCCGGCCATGCCGCTGGTCCTAGCTTGTTCTCGGGATGTTCCCGGTCTATATGGCAATTTTCCGGGGTATTGGAAAGGCCTGTCGCCACCTGACGTGTAGGATAGGCTGACGAGCCTGCAAGAGAAAGACGCGGGCCACGGATGAACAAGCGAAGCCTGCTCACGCAGGTAGCATCATTAGCCTTGCTGCCGATTCTCTGGCCACTTCCGGCAAGGCATGCGCGCGCGACAGGAGCGCCGGCCAGCCTGCCGGCTCGCCGCGTGCGACCCTCCGATCCGGCATGGCCGAGTGAAGCAAGCTGGGACAAGCTGAACCGGGACGTGGGCGGCCGCCTGATCAATGTGCAGTCCCCGCTCGCCGGCTGTGCCGCCGCACCCGACAGCGCCACCTGCCAGGCGGTGATCAAGGATCTGCAGAACCCATATTTCATCGGCGATCACCCTGGTGCGACGCAGACCTCCGGCTGGATCGACGCTTGGATGTCGGCGCCGAGCGCATATGCGGTCGCCGCCGAAACCACCGCCGACGTGGTCGCCGCCGTCAACTTCGCGCGTGAGAACCGGCTGCGGCTGGTCGTCAAAGGCGGTGGCCACAGCTACCAGGGCACCTCCAACGCCGCCGACTCGCTCTTGATCTGGACGCGGGCGATGAACCGCATCGTCCTGCACGACGCATTCATTGGCCAGGGCTGCGCAGGAACGGTGGCGCCGCAACGGGCCGTCACGGTCGAAGCCGGTGCGATCTGGCTGCACGTCTACGACGCCGTGACGACCAAGGCCGGCCGCTACGTGCAAGGCGGCGGGTGCGCCACGGTCGGTGTCGCGGGCCTGATCCAGAGCGGCGGGTTCGGCAGCTTCTCGAAGGCGTATGGCATGGCTGCGGCCGGCCTGTTGGAAGCCGAGATCGTCACCGCCGACGGCGCCGTGCTGATCGCCAACGCCTGCCGCCATCCGGACCTGTTCTGGGGCATCAAAGGCGGTGGCGGCGGCAGCCTGGGTGTCGTCACCAGGTTGACGCTCCGGACGCACGAACTGCCCGCCTGGTTCGGCGCCGTGTATGTGACGATCAAGGCGGCGTCCGATGCCGCGTTCCGCCGTCTGGTCAGTCGGTTCATCGGATTTTACGCCACCAGCCTGTGCAATCCCCACTGGGGCGAGAGCGTGGCGCTTCGACCGAACAACAGCCTCGCTGTCTCGATGGTGTTCCAGGGACTGGACAGGCAGCAGGCGGAGGATGTCTGGCGGTCGTTCCTCGACTGGGTCGTCGGATCGCCGTTGGATTTCACCATCACCGCGGCCGCACGCATCGGCAGCCTGCCTGCCCGGCACTGGTGGGACGCCGACTATACTGCGGGAGCACGTACCCGCCGCGGTGGTAACCGATCACCGCCCGGGCGCGCCTGGCGGCAATGTGTGGTGGGCAGGCGATCAGAGCCAGGTCGGTGCCTTCTGGCACGGCTATCAATCCGCCTGGTTGCCCGCCTCGCTGTTGGAGCAGGATCAGCGGGACCGCGCCGTCGACGCCCTGTTCGCGGCGAGCCGGCACTGGAGCGTGGCCTTGCACTTCAACAAGGGTCTCGGCGGCGCCTCAGACGAAGCGGTGGCGGTCGCCCGGGATACCGCGACCAATCCGGCGGTGCTGACGGCGTTCGCCCTGGCGATCATTGCCGGCGCGGGTCCGCCGGCATATCCCGGCATCCAGGGCCACGAACCCGACCTGACGGCCGCGCGCAAGGATGCGGCCGCCATCGACAAGGCGATGGATGAGCTGCGCAAGCTGATGCCGGACGCGGGTTCATACGTGTCCGAGAGCAACTTTTTCGAGCGCGACTGGCAGCACGCCTTCTGGGGAGTGAACTATCCGCGCTTGCAGGCGGTGAAGGCGAAATACGACCCAGCCGGCCGGTTCTTCGTGCACCACGGCGTGGGCAGCGAGGCGTGGAGTGCCGACGGGCTCAACCGGTTGACCGGACCCTGAGCAAGCCATGCCACAGCGCCGCACTTGTTCTCTGGATGTTCCTGGTGTAACTGTCAGTTTCCCGGGCACTGGGAAGGCCTGCTTAACCCAGGCCGTTTAGGATGGCAGCGTGCGGAGGCAGGGGCTAGATTGCCTCCCTTGGTGAAGGATTGAAGCGATGGCGGGCAGCGTCAACAAGGTGATCCTGGTGGGCAACCTCGGCAAGGATCCGGAGATTCGAACTCTGCAGTCCGGCACGAAGATCGCCAACCTGTCGGTGGCGACCAGCGAGAGCTGGAACGACCGTCAGAGCGGCGAGCGGAAGGAACGCACCGAGTGGCACCGGGTGGTCATCTTCAACGAGCGCTTGGCCGATATTGCCGAGCGCTACCTGCGCAAGGGCCGCAAGGTCTATCTGGAGGGTGCGTTGGAGACCCGGAAATACACCGACCAGTCGGGTCAGGAGAAATACACCACCGAAGTGGTGCTGCGGAATTTCCGCGGCGAACTGACGCTGCTGGACAGCGCGGGCGGCGGCGAAGGCGGCGGCGCGACCGAGGGCGGCTACCGCGCCGACCGCGCACCGGCGCAGCGCGCTCCTGCTGCTGCTGGTGCGGCACGCGGCGGCGGACCATCCTGGGAAGCCCCCAAGGGCGGCGATCTGGACGACGAAATTCCGTTCTGACGGCCAGATCAGCCCGAGCATCGCCGGCGGCGCGCCGCGCAATGCCGCGCGCCGACCCGGCATGTTGATCCACATCAATGCATAGCGGCTGAGCCCGGCTATCGTTCTCACTTGAAAACGTAGGGAGCTTGCCGAGACGGCACGCGCGGTAAAGCGAACCGGCAGCGGGCAAGCAAGATTGCTTGCGATGTCGAAGGATGAGCCCTTACGATCAGTCACCGAATACCAACACCAGAGGGAAACGCGCGGTGGAACATCGTGGTTGGACTAGCGCCGGAGTGTCCGGCGTGGCTGTGCTGGGTCTCTTGCTTTCGGGATGCGCGCAGACGCCCATGGGGCCCACCGTGCAGGTCATGCCCGGGCCCGGGAAATCCTTCGAGGCTTTCCAATACGATCAGGCGTCCTGCAGGCAGTTCGCGGAGCAGTCGGTAGCCGGCCAGGCACAGAATGCCAATACGCGCGCAGTCGGCGCCGCGGCGATCACCACGGTGCTCGGCGCCGGGCTTGGCGCCGCGTTCGGCGGCGGCCGCGGCGCTGCGATCGGTGCGGCGAGCGGCGCCCTGGGCGGCGCGGGGATCGGCGCGATGTCGAGCTCCGGCGAGCAGTACAGCATCCAGCAGCAATACGACAATGCCTTCGCGCAGTGCATGTATGCCAAGGGCGAGATGGTGCCCGGCTACGGCCCGATGATGGTCCAGTCGCCGCCGCCTCCGCCGTACGGGGCGGACATGGACCTCACGCGCGCCGTGCAGGTGCAATTGATCCGCCTCGGCTATCTGCGCGGCGCCGCGGACGGGGTTTCCGGGCCGCAGACCGGTAACGCGATCAGCCAGTACGAGAGCGTGTCGGGGCTGCCGGTGGATGGGATTCCCTCGCCGCCGCTGCTGGCGAGGCTGCAAGCCACGCCGTAGGGGGCGCCGATTTCACGAACGGTGGTGGGTATCGCTGCGCTCCCCCCACCCTACCCCGACGTGTGTAGGGTGGGTGGAGCGCAGCGATACCCACCACTCGGATCAGGAAGGGCCGGGTTCCACCCCTCGCCATTGCGGCCGAATCAGCCTATCTAAAGGCGAATGATGCGGTGCAACGCCGGGCATCCCGACGCGCGCCGCCGAACCACTGAATCGAGCCCTTTTTGAGCGACACCCCAGACGATACGCCGCCCGGCCCGCCCGAGGACACCCAGCCTGTGACCCTCGAGGTGGAGATGCGCCGCTCCTACCTCGACTACGCCATGAGCGTCATCGTGGCGCGCGCGCTGCCGGATGTGCGCGACGGGCTGAAGCCGGTGCACCGGCGCATCCTCTACGGCATGCAGGACGCCGGCTACACGCCGGACAAGGCCTACCGCAAGTCCGCCCGCGTGGTGGGCGAGGTGATGGGCAAGTACCACCCGCACGGCGACGCGGCGATCTACGACGCCATGGTGCGCATGGCGCAGCCGTTCTCGATGCGCGTTCCGCTGATCGACGGGCAGGGCAATTTCGGCTCGGTGGACGGCGATGCGCCGGCGGCGATGCGCTACACCGAAGTGCGGCTCGCCCGCGCCTCCGCGCTGCTGCTCGACGACATCGACCAGGACACGGTCGACTTCCAGCCAAACTACGACGAGACCGAGAAGGAGCCGAAGGTCCTTCCGGCGCGCTTTCCCAATCTGCTGGTGAACGGCGGCAACGGCATCGCCGTCGGCATGGCGACCAACATCCCGCCGCACAATCCCGGCGAGATCATCGACGCGACCCTCGCGCTCATCGCCGATCCGGACACCTCGCTGGACGAGCTGATGCGCATCGTGGCGGGGCCGGATTTTCCCACCGGCGGCATCATCCTCGGCCGCTCCGGCATCCGCTCGGCGTTCGAGACCGGGCGCGGCTCCATCATGATCCGCGCACGCGCCGAATTCGAGGAGATCCGCCGCGACCGCCAAGCGATCGTCGTCAGCGAGATTCCCTATCAGGTGAACAAGTCCACGCTGCTGGAGCGCATCGGCGAACTGGTGCGCGCCAAGCAGATCGAGGGCATCGGCGAGATGCGTGACGAGAGCGACCGCTCCGGCATGCGCATCGTCATCGAACTGAAGCGTGACGCCACCCCGGAGGTGGTGCTGAACCAGTTGTTCCGCTTCACCCAGCTCCAGATCAGCTTCGGCGTGAACATGCTGGCGCTGGATGGCGGACGCCCACGGCAGATGGGGCTGAAGGACGCGCTGCAGTGCTTCATCACGTTCCGCGAGGACGTGATCCTGCGCCGCGCCCGCTTCGAGCTGAGCAAGGCGCGTGATCGGGCGCATCTGCTGGTCGGCCTCGCCATCGCGGTGGCCAACATCGACGAGGTGATCCGGCTGATCCGCGCCAGCGCCGACGCGGCGGCGGCGCGTCAGGCCTTGATGGAGCGCGACTGGCCCGCTGCGGATATCGGCGTCTTGCTCGACCTGATCGACGAGCCGGGCAACGTGATCAGCCCCGAGGGCACCGTGCGGCTGACGGACGATCAGGCGCGCGGCATTCTCGAATTGCGGCTGGCGCGGCTGACCGGGCTGGAGCGCGAGAAGATCCAGGAGGAAATGACCGAGGTCGCGGCGAAGATCCGCGACCTGCTGGACATACTGGGCTCGCGCCCGCGGCGCATGGAGCTGATGCGCGACGAGCTGGCGAAGGCGCGCGCCGAGATCGCTTCGCCGCGGCGGACCGACATCGTCGAGGCCGCGGCCGACCAGGACGACGAAAGCCTGATCGAGCCGGGTCAGATGGTGGTGACGATCACCCGCGACGGGTTCATCAAGCGCACCACGCTGGAGACGTACCGCGCGCAGAACCGTGGCGGGCGCGGACGCTCCGGCGCGTCGACCCGCGGCGACGACATCGTCACCCGCAGCTTCCATGCGCATACGCACCAATGGGTGCTGTTCTTCTCCTCCGGCGGCAAGGCGTTCCGCGAGAAGGTCTGGCGACTGCCGGAAGCCGGGCCGACCGCGAAGGGCAGGGCGCTGGTGAACCTGCTGCCCGAGCTTGGCTCCGACACGATCACCACCGTGCTGCCGCTGCCGCAGGACGAGACGCTGTGGGACAGCCTGCATCTCCTGTTCGCGACGGCGTCGGGCAACGTGCGGCGCAACCGGCTGTCGGATTTCCGCAACGTGCGTTCCGCCGGCCTGATCGCCATGAAACTCGACGATGGCGACCGGCTGATCGGCGTTGCCACCTGCCGCGAGGGCCAGGATGCGTTCCTGGCCACACGCAAGGGTCGCTGCATCCGTTTCGAGCTCTCCGACGACACGGTGCGGGTGTTCGCCGGTCGGGACAGCTCCGGCGTTCGCGGCATCCGCCTCGCGGCGGGCGATGAGGTGATCAGCCTGTCGGTGATCGAGCATGTCGCGGTGACCAACGAAGAGCGCGCCGCTTATCTGAAGGTTGCCAACGCGAAACGACGTGGCAACGGGGACGAGGAAGCCGAACCGGCCGCCGACGGAGATGAGCCGGTGGCCGAGGTGCAACTGGATGAGAGCCGCGTGCAGCAATTGGCAGAGGCGGAGGAATTCCTGCTCACGGTCACCGATGTCGGCTTCGGCAAGCGCTCCTCGGCCTACGAGTATCGGGTGACCGGCCGTGGCGGGCAGGGGATTGCCAATATCATATTGACGCCGCGTAATGGCACCGCGGTGGCCGCCAGCTTCCCGGTGCGGCCCGGCGATGATGTGATGCTGATGACCGATGCGGGCCGGCTGATCCGCGTGCCGGCGGACCAGGTGCGCATCACCGGCCGCCTGGCGATGGGGGTGACTCTGTTCCGCGTGAATGCCGGCGAGCACGTGACCAGCGTGTTCCCGGTGATCGAGAACGAAACCGAAGAGAATGGCGGGCCGGAAACGGCGCCGGAGGACGAAAGCTAGATGGCTGAGCCAGTGAAGAAGCTGCGTGTCGGTCTGTATCCCGGCACCTTCGACCCGGTCACCAACGGCCATCTCGACGTGATCGCCCGCGCGGCACGCCTGCTCGACAAGCTGGTGGTCGGCGTCGCGATCAATACCGGCAAGGGGCCGCTGTTCACCCTCGAGGAACGCGTCGAGCTGGTGAAGGCGGAGATCGAGCGGATCGCCACGCAGAACGGCATGGAGATCGAGGTGCTGCCGTTCGATACGCTGCTGATCGACTTCGCCCGCAAGGTCGGCGCATCGATGATCGTCCGCGGCCTGCGTGCGGTGTCCGATTTCGACTTTGAATTCCAGATGGCGGGCATGAACTACCGCATGGCGCCGGACGTCGAGACGGTGTTCCTGA
Source organism: Acetobacteraceae bacterium (assembly GCA_041487355.1). Taxonomy (GTDB): domain Bacteria; phylum Pseudomonadota; class Alphaproteobacteria; order Acetobacterales; family Acetobacteraceae; genus JAMXLO01. The sequence goes on from JBGPND010000143.1 coordinate 10,149, forward strand.
TGGCGAGCGAGCGGCATCAGTTCATCGCCTCACGCCTGGTGAAGGAGGTGGCGATGCTGGGCGGCGATATTTCCTCCTTCGTGCCACCGCTGACGCTGAAGCGCGTGTTGCAACGCATCCGCCGCTGATCACCGGATCAAGTCCGGTGAGACCTACCACCACACGTTCCAAGGAGGGCGCCAATGCAACGACGCACCCTGATCGCGGGCGCCGCGATCGCAACCCTGACATGGGGAGTTTCGATGAGCGACACCGCATCAGCGCAGCCGAAGTCCGACCCGGAGAACACGCTTTACCTCGACCTCAAGCAAGGCCGCGTGGTGATCCAGATGTTTCCCGACATCGCGCCAAAGCATGTCGAGCGGATCAAGCAGCTCGCGCGCGAGGGGTTCTACGACAACACGCCGTTCCACCGGGTGATCGAGGGCTTCATGGCGCAGGGCGGCGACCCGACCGGCACGGGGACGGGCGGTTCGAAGCTGCCGGATCTGCCGGCCGAGTTCTCCACCAAACGGCATTTCCTGCGCGGCATCTGCGCCATGGCGCGCACCTCGGACCCGAACAGTGCGAACAGCCAGTTCTTCATCATGCTCGCCCCGGCGCCGCATCTGGACGGGCAGTACACGATCTGGGGTCAGGTGACGCAGGGCATGGAGCTGGTCGATCAGATCAAGCGCGGCAGCGGCTCCGGTGGCACCGTGCAGAACCCCGACCGCATCGTGCACCTGCGCGTGGCGGCCGACGTGAAGGGGTGACGGGCCGGCGTATTGACCGCCGGCGCGGCTTGGCGTTCTAAGGCGGGCGGGCGAGCCCGTAGCTCAGGTGGTAGAGCACGAGACTTTTAATCTTGTGGCCGTGGGTTCGAGTCCCACCGGGCTCACCAAATGAGCGCCACTGGATTCATCCTCACCCTCACCCGCGCCGCAGACGCAGCGCGACCTGCGAGTGACCAGGGGGCACTCGTTCTACTCGATGATGTGCTCATCCCGGTGGAGTTCCTGGTCGATCACCGCTCGATCCTGTGGGATGACCCTGCGCAAAGGATGCGGATCGATCATGTCGAGCTTGAGACGCACGACGTGCTCATGGCCAATGGCGCGCCGGCGGAAAGCTATCGCGATGACGGCACCCGCTGGCTGTTCACCAACGCCAATGCGGGCTGGAGTCTGCCGCCGCAGGCGCCCTGCGTACCGGTGCTGACCGGCGGGCCGGAGCCTGTCCGCGGGCGGCGCCGGCGCGTCAGTCACTGGGCGGTTGGTATTGGCGGCCACGTGCAGCACCGCCTTGGCCGCCGGCCCAACGCGCAGCCCAGCGACCCGGATTAGCAATATCCTGGGACTGCCCTGTATCCTCTCTGCATGAAGGAGGGGACCCGGAAGCTCTGGTACGGGCTGCGTGAGCACGCCACCCATTGGGTGATCGGCGGCACTCTGCTTGCGCTGACGGGCTTCGCGCCCGAGGAGTGGCTGGCGCACACGGTGCACGGGCTGCATATCCCCGACAGTGTGCTGCACCTCTGGGCAGCCGGCGTTGACGTGCGGGCGGTCCCGATCGCCATCGGCATGGCCGTCATCGCCATCGGCCTGCTGCGACAGCGTCAAGCCTTCCAGCTCGTCCCCGCCAGCGGTCCGTCGGTTCCGCGCGCCGGGCCGGCTGGAGCCCCTCCCATCGATGCCGCGGGCACAGCGAAGACCGTCGAACAATTACTGGTGCAAGGTTATCCCGACGCATTGCCGCTGCCGGACAAGCCATCGATCGCGGTGCTGCCGTTCACCAACATGAGCGGTGATCCCGAGCACGAGTACTTCTCCGACGGGCTGACGGAAGACATCATCACCGAGCTGTCGCACAGTCGCACACTGTTCGTCATCGCACGCAACTCGAGCTTCAGCTACAAGGGCCGCGCGGTCGATGTACGGCAAGTAGCGCGCGAACTGGGCGTCCGCTATGTGCTGGAGGGCAGCGTGCGCCGCAGCGCCGAGCGGGTGCGTGTCACGGCGCAACTTATCGACGCTGAGTCCGGCAGTCATGTCTGGGCCGAACGGCTTGATCGGGACCTTGCCGACGTGTTCGTCCTGCAGGACGAGATCACCAACGCGGTCATCGAAGCTGTCGAACCGGCCGTCCGCGAAGCGGAACGGGAGCGGTCGTCGCGCCGGCCTCCAGAGAGCCTGAGGGCGTGGGAATCCTACCATCGCGGCCTTTGGCATCTGGCTTCGTTCGGTGTGGCTAACAACGAGAAGGCAAGGAGCTTTTTCCAGCGCGCGATCGAGCTGGATCCGAAATTCGCGGCGGCCCACGCCGGCCTGGCTCAGACGATTGTGGCAGAGGGGGTGTTGTATCTGACCCGAGACCTGCGGGAATCGCTCGATGCCGCGCTCGTGGTCGCACAGCGGGCGGTCGCCCTCGATCCGGCCGACGCGAACGCCCACAGCGCCCTTGCCGAACTGCTGGGGCGACTCGGCGATCACGATGCTGGCCTTGCCGAGGCACGACGAGCGCTGGCGATCAGTCCAAACCTCGCCGATGCCTATGTCCGATTGGCGGCAAGCCTGACATATTCGGGCCGCTACCAGGAGGGACTTGAGGCGGTAAACCGAGGCATCCGGCTGGATCCGCGTAATCCGCGCCTTTACGTGACGACGCAACTGATCGCGATCGTGCATTACTTTCTGCGGGATTACGCAAGTGCCGTCGAGACGGCGGAGCAGGCGACACGGCTGTATCCGGATTTCCCGTCGATCCACATCTGGCTTGCCGCGGCCCTTGCACAGGCTGGGCGGCAACCGGAAGGACGGGACGTGTTGCGCAAGGCGGCAGCCATGGCGCCCAGGCTGTTCGATGTCTACGTCCGCGCGCGGCCGCCATGGTTCCGACCCGAAGACCACGAACACATGCTTGACGGCCTGCGCAAGGCTGGCTGGCAGGCAGGGCTGACGCGACGATAAGACCGTGCCCATCCACTCGGCCCAGGGGCGATCAGTCGGTGAAGGCCGGCGCCTCACCCTCCGGCAACTCGAACCGGAATGCGCCGATCAGCATCGCCATCATCACGTAATACCCGGTGATCGCCACCAGCTGCACGACCTGCGCGGCGCCGAGATGCTGCATCGCCGCCTGGTAATACCAACCGCCGTTGCTGCTGACTCTTGTCGCCGCTCCCTCGCCGTCATGGCCGGGCTTGTCCCGGCCATCAGTGGTGGCACCGTGCCACGACGGATGGCCGGGACAAGCCCGGCCATGACGGGAAAAGCGAGCGC
>JBGPND010000144.1:0-13340 GCA_041487355.1 Acetobacteraceae bacterium
CGCCTATCTCGGGCGCAACGCGGCGGCGTCCCGGGCGGGCGTGGGAGCGGCGCATGTTGCTGGATGGCCCCCGCCCCAACCCTCCCCCGCTGCGCGGGAGAGGGGCTTCAGCGCCCCCTCTCCCGCGCAGCGGGGGAGGGTTGGGGAGGGGGCGATGAGAAGCACGCCGCAGATCGCTAGCCTAGGTAGTGGAGCAGCGCATGTTACTTGAGTTCAAGGACGTCGACACCTACTACGGCGACCTGCACGTCCTGAAGAAAGTCAACTACACGATCAATGAAGGCGAGATTGTCTCGTTACTTGGTGGTAATGCTTCCGGCAAGTCGACCACGATGAAGACGATCATGGGCGTGGTGCGGCCGGCGCGCGGTACGGTGATCTATCAGGGCGAAGCAATCGAGCGCATGCCGACAGCCGAACGCGTGCGTCGCGGCATCGCGCCAGTGCTGGAGGCACGCCGGCTGTTCCCGCGCATGACCGTGTTCGAGAACCTGGAGATGGGTGCCTATCTGCGCAAGCGCGGCCCGGAGTTCGACCAGGATCTGGAGCGCGTCTATGCGCTGTTCCCCCGCGTGAAGGAGCGGCGCAACCAGATCGCGGGGACCCTGTCGGGCGGCGAGCAGCAGATGGTGGCGATGGGCCGTGCGCTGATGGCGCGGCCGAAGCTGCTCTGCATGGACGAACCGTCGATGGGGTTGTCGCCGATCTTCGTGGAGCAGGTGTTCGACATCATCCAGGAGATCAACCGGCAGGGCACCACGATCTTCATGGTGGAGCAGAATGCCAACATGGCGCTGTCCATCGCGCACCGGGCCTATGTGCTGCAGACCGGCCAGGTGGTGCTGTCCGGCACCGCGGCGGAACTGCGGCAGAATCCGCTGATCCGCGAGGCGTATCTCGGCGAGATGCAGGTGACGGTTTGAAACAGACAGCAAGAATCACCACAGAGACACGAAGACACGAAGCAACTTTGTGTCTTCGTGTCTTTGTGGTGATTCTGCTTCTTTGCTCCGCCGCACATGCCGCTGATCCGGTCCGGCTCGGGCTGCTGCACACGCTCTCGCCGGCGCCGTTTTACATCGCGCAGGAGCGCGGCTATTTCCGCGATGAAGGCATCGACCTGACCTTCCGCTTCTTCGAGGCGGCGCAGCCGATCGCCGCCGCTGCCGTCTCCGGCGACATCGATGTCGGCGTCACCGCCCTGACCGGCGGCTTCTTCAACCTCGCCGAGAAGGGCACGCTGAAGGTGATCGGCGGCGGCCTGCACGAGCAGCGTGGTTACCAAGGATCGGCGATCCTGGTATCCAATCAGGCCTACGCGGCAGGTCTGACCTCGCTCGACAAACTCGCCGGCCACAGCTTCGCCATCACGCAGTACGGCTCGTCGTTCCACTACATGCTGGGCCGCATCGCCGAGGCGGAACACATCGACGCAGGCACCGTGACGCTGCGTCCGGTGCAGCAGATCGCCAACATGGTGGCCGCGGTGGGCAGCGGCCAGGTGGACGCGACGATCGCCATCGCGTCCATGGCGAAACCGCTGGCCGCGTCCGGTCAGGCGCACATCATCGGCTGGGCGGGTGACATCGTGCCGTATCAGATCACCGCTCTGTTCACCACGGCGCAGATGATCGCACAGCACGCCGATGTGCTGCAGCGCTTCGCGCGCGCCTATCAGAAGGGTGTGGCGGATTACCGCACGGCGTTCCTGCGCCTTGATCCGCAAGCCAGGCCGATCATCGATGCCACGACCGACGCAGTGATCCCGCTGATCACGAAATACGTCTTCACCGGCGACCCGAATGCGCGCGGCAAGATCATCGGTGGCGTCGGCTATTATGACGAGGGTGCGGCGCTGGATGTGGCCGACGTGGTTGCTCAGCTCAAATGGTTCAAGGCACAGGACCTGGTGAAGGGCGATGCCGATCCGCAATCGGTGATCGACACGCGTTTCCTGCCGACACGATGAGTGCCGGCCTGCGGCTGGTCCTGCGTGGCGTATGCCATGCCTATCGCGACCTTGCCGTGCTGGAGGACATCGATCTCGTCGCCGAACCGGGCGAGGTGATGGTGCTGGTCGGTCCGTCGGGATGCGGCAAGTCCACTTTGCTCGGCATCATGGGCGGGCTGCTGTCGCCGGGCGCCGGCGCCGTGCGCTGTGAAGGCGAGGTGGCGGATGACTGCCTGAACCCGTTCACCTACGTGTTCCAGGAATTCGCGCTGCTGCCCTGGCGCACGGTTGCCGGCAATGTGTCGCTGGTGCTCGAGGATCGCCTGCCGCGCGCCGAACGCGCCGCGCGCATCGCCGAGGTGCTGGCACTGACCGGCCTCACCGAGTTCGCTGCTGCCTGGCCGCGCCAGCTTTCCGGCGGCATGCGTCAGCGCGTCGGAATTGCGCGGGCGCTTGCCGTGCGGCCGGCGTGCCTGCTGATGGACGAGCCACTGTCGGCGCTCGATGCGCAGACGCGTGGCCTGCTGCTCGACGAATTCGCCGCACTGATCGAACGCGCCGGCACCACCACGATCTATGTCACGCACAACCTCGCGGAGGCCGTGCGGCTCGGCCAGCAGATCGTCGTGCTGTCACGCCGGCCGGGGCGGGTGCGCGCGATCCAGCGGATCGACCGGCCGCTTGCCGGACGCGAGGCGGGCGATCCCGACCTGATGGCGATGGAAGCGACGCTGTGGCGGATGATCCGTGACGACGCGGCGGCGGCGGAGCGGGAAATTGAAGACGTGGAGAATCACCGCCGCGCGTGATGCGGTTCACAGCATGATGGTCAAGAAACATGCTGCCATGCGTCGATCCGCGCGGTGGGTTTCATGAGTATCGTGTCCGCACTTTCGCCTTTCGAGATCTTGCGACAGCTCCGCAAGAGTGGAGAATCGTCCACCTTCGAACGGCTGGGTCGTTCGCGGCATGTTGCGGACCTGCGACTGATCTTCTCGGTAACCATCATCATCATGATCGTGGCGTCGATCCTCGCTCTGCTGTTCTGCTTCGAGCACGAGGTCATGAGCAACTGGAAGGAAGTGCAGTCGAGCCGCAGCGGTTGGATCTGGGCAAGGCTTGTCTTCTCCGCCATTGCCGACAGCGGCGCCTTTATCGGCGCAATCGGCGCACTGGGCTGCGGCGTGCTCGCCTGGACCTATCAGGCCGGCAGCGCCCGGCTCGGCGTGGTCGACCTGTTCGCCTGCGAGATCGCAACGCTCTGCCGGGTTGCCGCGGTCACTGAGATGGTGCAGCGCTACGTCGTGTTGTTCGACACCGGGCCGCATGTCACGCAGCCGCACGACATCGATGGCGAGCCGCCGACCGACACCAGCCGCTTCACCTCCCAGGAGAGCTATTTCCCGGTGTTCGATTCATCGGTGAAGGACCTGCAGGCGCTGGAAGCAGACGTAGTCACGAATGTCACTGCGTTCTACACCTACATGAAGGTGATGCGGGATTCACTGCGGAAGCTGGCAGACCTCCGACCGCCACTACCCGGAGATTCGGTCAGTGATGACTGACATCGCGCCATCTGCAGCGTGGTCTACATGCAGTTTCTCGGGCTCGAGAGTGCGCGAAAGGCGATCAGGGACCTGGTCGAGTTCGAGCCAACCCAGGCCGAGGACATGATCACCATTCTGCTGAACGAGATTGTGGCGTATGGCTTCCTGCGCGAGCGGTTCAAAGACGATCTGCGCGAGCGGCGGTTGGATGCGCGGGATGCGGATTATCGGCGAGAGGTTCCGGATCTGTATCGGACGGTGATGGCGGGAACCGGACCGAAATGGGCGAAGGCAAAGGATACCGCCGTCGAGCTGATGAAGCGCTACGCCCAGGTTTTTCCGTTGCCGCAATAGGGTCTACGCTCGACCGGCGCAACCCAGGAGGCCGTGATGAGCGTAACGACCGGCGAAAGACAGGCGTATCCACACCCGCACGTCAACGAAGCGTGGCTCGCCAAGCTGCGCGAGGACATCATCGATCCCGCGCTGCCGATTGTCGACGCGCACCATCATTTGTGGGAGCGCCCCTCCGGCCGCTACCTGCTCGAAGACCTGCGCGCCGACCTTGGAGCAGGGCACAATGTGCGGGCGACGGTGTTCATCCAATGCGGCTTCGCCTATCGCAAGGACGGCCCGGCGGAGCTGCGCCCGGTCGGCGAGACCGAGTTCGTCGCCGCCGTCGCCGCGCGGGCCGAGGCCGCCGGCATGCGCGCCTGTGCGGGCATCGTCGGCTACTGCGACTTCCGCCTCGGCGAGCCGATAGACGCTGTGTTGGAGGCGCATGTCCAGGCCGGCGGCGGCCGCTTCAAGGGCATTCGCCAGAGTGCGGGTTGGGATGCGGCGATCATCATGACCACATCCTCGCCGGCGCCGCAGGGCTTGTTGCTCGATCCCGCATTCCGTCTCGGGCTTGGACGGCTGGGCCGGTTCGGGCTGTCGTATGAATGCTCGCTGTACCATCCTCAGTTGCGCGAACTGACCGACTTGGCGCGCGCGTTTCCCGATCTGCCGATCCTGGCCAATCATTGCGGGGGTCCGATCCGCATTGGGCCGTATCGCGAGCGGCCAGACGAGGTGTTCGCCGCCTGGAGCCGCGACCTCCGGGAACTTGCGAAGTGTCCCAACGTGTACGTGAAGCTGGGCGGCCAGGCGATGACGATCCGCGGCTTCACGTTCCACGAGGAAGTGCTGCCGCCATCGTCCGGCGAACTGGCGGCGGCGTGGCGTCCGCATATGGAGACCTGCATCGAAGCGTTCGGCGCCGAGCGCTGCATGTTCGAGAGCAACTTCCCGGTCGACAAAGGGATGTGCAGCTACCCCGTGGTGTGGAACGCATTCAAGCGCCTGGCGGCCGGATGCGCGGATGAGGAGAAAGCGGCACTGTTCCACGGCACCGCGGCACGGTTCTACCGGCTGGGCAGCGTCGTCTGATCAGCGTCCGGGGTGTGAGATAGAGCATGCGCCGGATTGACGGCATCGTGCCGTTCCGCGGCGGCGGCTTCGCGCCGCGCAATGTGCCGATGGCGGGCGCCGCGACACTGCTTGGGCTCGTCGTGTTGTGGCAACTCGGCGATTCGCTGGGCCTGATCCCCACATTGTTCCTGCCTGCACCGGTGAACATCGGGTACGCGCTCTATCACCTGACCGTCAGCGGCGAATTGTGGAAGCATCTCAGCGCGTCTTTGGCGCGGCTTGCCATCGGCTGGATCGCCGGAACCGTGTTCGGCATCGGCCTCGGCCTTGCGGTGGGAATGTCATCATTGCTGCGCTCGCCGGGGATGGCGGTGGTCTCGGCACTGTTCCCGATCCCGAAGATCGCGCTGGTGCCGCTGTTCATCATCTGGTTCGGCATCGGCGAGGGCTCGAAGATCGCCACGTTGGCGTTGGGTGTGTTCTTCCCCACGGTGATCACCACTGCCGGCGGAGTCGACAACGTGTCGCGCTCGCTGATCCGCATGGCGCAGAGCTTCGGCCTGCGCCACGCCGCCATCGTGCGCAAGATCGTGCTGCCGGCTGCGTTGCCGGCGATCCTCAGCGGCTTCCGCGTCACTGCCTCGATCGCCATCGTGCTGCTGGTCGCCGCCGAGATGATCGGCGCCGAGCGCGGCATCGGCGCCTTCGTGCTGTCGGCCGGCAACCTGTACGACACCGACAACCTGCTTGCCGGCATCGTGGTGTTGTCGATGCTCGGCCTTGGGGTATCGTGGCTGATCGGACGGGCGGAGAAGGTGCTGCTCGCCTGGCGCTGACGACTGGAGGAGCGGCCAATGGAACGGATCGATCTGCGTTCGGACACGGTGACGCTGCCGTCCGATGCCATGCGCGCGACCATGGCGAGTGCTCCGGTGGGCGACGACCAGTATGGCGAGGACCCGACCGTCCGCGCGCTGCAGGAGCGCATCGCGGCGCTGCTCGGCAAGGAGGCCGCGCTGTTCGTGCCGAGCGGCACGATGGCGAACCAGATCGGCCTGAAACTGCTGACGCGGCCCGGCGACGACGTGGTGGTGGGCGATGAGGCGCATGTCGTCTGGCACGAGTCGGGTGCGGCGGCGGCGAACTCGGGCGTGCAGTTCACGGTGGTCGGGCGCGGCGGGCTGTTCACCGCTGCGGATTTACGTGCAGCGTACAAGCCGCCGGGGCACATCATCTTTCCGCCGACCACCCTGGTTGCGGTGGAGAACACGCATAATCGCGGCGGCGGCGTGGTGTTCCCGCAGGACGCGGCGGAGGCGATCTGCGCAGCCGCGCGCGAGCTTGGCGTGGCGAGCTACCTCGACGGTGCGCGGCTGTTCAACACGTCGGTGGCCACCGGTCGCTCGCTGGCCGAACTGGCGGCGCCGTTCGATGTGGTGTCGGTGGCTTTGTCGAAGGGGCTTGGCTGCCCGGTGGGCAGCGTGATCGCCGGGCGTGCGTCCGACATGGCGCGGGCGGTGCGGGCGCGGCGCATGTTCGGCGGCGCGATGCGCCAGTCCGGCATCCTGGCTGCCGCCGGGCTCTACGCGCTCGACAACAACATCGCACGACTGGCCGAGGACCATGCGAATGCGCGGATCCTGGCCGAACGACTGGTGGACACGCGGGTGGAGATCGATCTGGCGACGGTCCAGACGAACATCGTTATCTTCCGCGTGCCCGCACCCTTGCCCGATGCGGCCACGATCGTGCGCCGTGCGCAGGATCAGGGTGTCCTGGTCTCCGCATTCGCGGCGCGAACCGTGCGCGCGGTGACGCATCTGAACGTCGATGCGGCGCAGTGCAGGCATGCGGCCGACGTGTTGGCGAAAGCGGTGGAGGCTTGATTGGCTGAAGCGACGCCGATCCACGACTGGCTGATGCCGCGCCTGTTGTCGCTGGTGCGCGAGGCCGAGCAGGCGGGCTTCGGCCGTGCGACCGTCGTTGCGGTCATAACCGATCTGATCACGATGCCGCCGTTCAACGATGGGCGTCCAACCCAGGAGGAGGCAGGATGACAGTCCCGGCAAGGCCGGCCCGAACCGCGGCGCAGGCGAAGCCCGCGGCAGCCAAGGGCACGCTCATCTTCCGTGCGACGTTGCGAGGCAGGCCGTTGGTGTATCGCGACATCGAGGTGGATGGCCGGAAGTCGCTCTATGATCTGGCCGGAGCCATCGTGCGATCGTTCGACTTCGATTTCGATCATGCGTTCGGATTCTACAGCGGCAAGACCGAGCGAACGCAGATGACTGCGCTGCCAAAGTATGAGCTGTTCGCCGATATCGGCGAACCGACCGAAGGTGCGCTCGGTGTTGAGCGAACCAGGATCACCGTGGCGTTTCCACGCGTCGGCCACGCGATGACGTTCCTGTTCGATTATGGGGACGACTGGCTGTTCCGAGTCCAATTGATCGGTGTGGGTCAGAAGGTGGCGAAGCAGCGCTATCCAAGAGTGGTGGCGAGCGAAGGGCAGGCACCAGAGCAATACCCGAATCCGGAAGAAGAGGAGGAGTGAGCTTTGCCCCACCCACCACATCCGCTGCGATCGCCTGGCCGGTGATTCTCCTATAGCGAATTTCTCCGTTGGCTCTCATTCGCCAATAGCGAATATTGTCTGCGAATGGCGTTGATCATTCCGCCGGATGTGCTGCGGCAGTTGACTTCCGTCCTCGGGCGGGACCGCGAGCGACTGCTGGAAGCGCTGGAGATGGTTGCAGCCGAGCCAGACAGACGGTTGTCATTCGTGACCGAGATGGTTGGTCAGCACGGAGTCTGGCGGCTGCGAAAGGGCGATTGGCGCGCTGCGTTCAGGAGACGCGGAAACGATGTGGTTGTCGACCGCGTCGGGAATCGAAGGGATGTATCCCGATGAGTGCGATCAAGCCTCTGGATCAGACGCAGGAGACTGTCACTCTGAGGCGTGCGGATTTCGAAGCGCTGCTGCGCGCAGCGGAGGATGCGGCTGACTTGGCGGCAGTGCAAGCGCACCGCGACTACGAGGACCGGGTCGGTTGGGAAACGGCGCGGCGCAACTACCTGACAGCAGAGGAGGCGCGACGTCTGCTGGATGGTGAAAGTCCAACTCGTGTATGGCGCGAGAAGCGTGGGATGAAGCAGCGTGACCTAGCCGAGGCGGCAGAGGTTGCAGCGAGCTACCTGGCCGAGATCGAAGCGGGCAAAAAGCCCGGTAGCATCGGCGCGATGCAGCGGATCGCGAGCATTCTGGATGTGCCCTTCAAGGACCTCACTGGTGCGCGGGCGGAGAGCGGTGGACTGCGGCCAGTCAGTCGGTCCGAGGATGCGGCGCGACGGTTGGCCAATCTCGCCGAAGAAGTAGGCGATCGCGAGCGGCTCGAAGAGGAGGCGCGCACCATCGTCGCCGAGTGGCGGGCAATCGCGAAGCGGAATAGGGTAGAGCACCAGGTGGGTGCGGCGGTCCAGGCACTGCGGTTTACTGTAACAGATATCTCAACGGATTGGGCACGTCGATCGATCGAATTGGAGCGAAAATCCGAAACAAGGGCGGCAAGACGGATGAAGCGTGCATCTGATGCATTGGAAGCAGCGATCGATGTGCTAGGTAAAGAATACAGAACGAGATGAGGCTATTGACGCCAGAACACGTAACAGGGGCAAAAGTGTGGGTAAGGCCCGATTTTTCTCATGCGCCGGCGCGAAGTTGTTCGATTCTTTGCGCATGTGTCATCGCCACCCCACCTTTCCGGCCTAAGCCGCGCTGAGCTTGAGGCTCTGCTGGTTCAAGATATTGTCCTGTCGGTGCGTGCGACCTGTTACCAGCGCGAGCGCTGGGTCACGCCGGATGGACAGACGATCCTCGCACCGTTGCCGGAGGGGATCGAGGGACATTTTGGTCCCGAGTTACGCCGCTTCGTGCTGATGCAATATCACCAGGGGCAGTCAACGTTGCCCCGGCTGGCGGCCCTGTTACGGTCAGTTGGGGTGTCCATCTCGAAGCGCCAGCTGCAAAGCCTGCTGACAGAGAGGCAAGAAGGCTTCGTCACCGAAGCCCGGGACGTTTTGCGTGCCGGACTGGAGATATCGTCCTGGGTGTCGGTGGACGACACCGGCGCTCGCCATGCGGGGAAGAATGGGTTGTGTACACAGATCGGCAATGACTGGTTCACCTGGTTCGGCACGCGGTCATCGAAAAGCCGCCTCAATTTCCTCGATCTACTCCGCGCCGGCCACACCTGGCTCACCGCAAGCCGGACCGCGGTGCTCCGCGTACCGTCCGCGTTGGTGCCGCGCGAGCCGGACTATGTGATCAACCCGGCGCATCCGGACGCAATTCGAATCCGCCCGACCGATCCCGTGCCCTTGGATTGGGACGCCCGGCTGTTCCGCACCCGGGCATCCCGATAAGGTGGCCGCGCAGCCGCCCAACAGGAGCACACATGCCCCAACTCCCCGCCATCAGCCTGGTCGCGGTGCCTGGCCGCCGACGGCTCACCATCGACATCGCGCGCGATATCGAGCGCCGCGGGTTCGCCGGCATCCTGTCGCCCAGCATGTTCGGCAACATGTCGCTGTGCGAAGCGCTGGCCTGGAATACCGAGCGCATCACCTTCGGCACCGCCATCGCGCCGATCTACGCGCGGACGGTGCAGGACTTCGCGCAGAGCGCCGCCTTCATGCACGAGGTCTCCGGCGGGCGCTTTCGCTTCGGCATCGGAGTGGCGCACGCGCCTTCGCATCTGCGCATGGGTGTGACCGTGGGCAAGCCGCTCTTGGACACGCGTGGCGTCGTGGAAAAGCTGCGCGCCCAGCAAGGGCTCGGCGACCTTCCGCCGATCATCATCGCGGCCTTGCGCCGGAAGATGGTGGCGCTGGCCGGAGAGATTTCCGAGGGCGTGGTGTTTGCCAATGCCGCGCGCTCGCACATGGCGGCCTCGCTTGCGGCACTGCCGGCGGCGAAGCGCGACGATCCCGCGTTCTTCATCGGCAACATGCTGCCGATGTGCATCAGCGACGACATCGAAGCCGCGAAGGCGGTCTGCCGACGCACGCTGACGTCGTACGCGTTCCTGCCGAACTACCGCAATTACTGGAAGGAGGCCGGATACGTCGAGGAGATGGCGGCGATCGAGCGGGCGATCGCCGAGGACCGGCGCGACGATGTGCAGCGGTACCTGACGGATCGGTGGCTGGCCGATGTGTCGCTGTTCGGGCCGGCCTCGCGCGTGCGCGACGAACTGGAGGCGTGGTACGCCGCCGGCGTACGCACTCCGGTGATCGTGCCTTCCTCGGCTGCCGGCAATCAGCTCAAGGCGCTGGAGGAAATTTTCGCCGCGTTCGGCTGAGTCTCTCGATGGCGGAATGCGCTGCGCTTTTCCGCCCTACGGGTCCCGAGCGTAACGGGTTCCGAGCGTAGGGCGGAAAAGCGCGGCGCATTCCGCCAACTACTGTCCGAGCGTCAGGCGGCGCAGAGACGCATCAGGCCGCGCAGGTCGGGCAATGCATCGAGCCGCGCAACCTCGCCGAGCAGGTCCCGCGTCTTCCCGCCACCCAGGATCGGTTCGGCGAGCGAGGTGAACTTCTCCTCGAGCCGTCTGCCCTGCTCGTCGATATCGGTCGCGGGAACGCCGGCATCGTAGCGCGCCGTGACGCGGCTGCCGTCGGTCAGCACCAGTTCCAGGTCCGCGATCGTGTTGGACCGGCCGTTCTGGAAATCGAACTCCACCTTGTCGCGCAGCGCGATCAGCGTGGGATCGGCCGCGGTCTCCTCCGAGTAGCTGCCCAGCCTGCCGGTATCCACGCCGGCGAGCGCCATCGCCGTGGTGAGCCGCAGGCTGAACTTCGCCTCAAGTCCGGTGCGCGGGGCAGGAATATTGCAGACACGGTCGCAGGTTTCATCGAGGCTCAGCCTGATGCGCGCGATGCGGTCGGGGGTCAGCCGATGCTGCTCGCGCAGCTTGCGCGCGGCCTCGATCGGCGCGTGGGTCATGTAGCAGGCGGCGTGATACTTGAACAGATTGTTGCGGATGTGGAAGCCGCCGGGCGGCGTCGCCAGCGCCTCAGCCGGATTGAAGTCGGGGCTGTGCGTGCGGGCGAAGCCTTGCGGACATTCCAGCACGTCGGCGCGGCTGGTGAAGCCACGCTGCGCCAGCCGCGCGGCGAGCAGGCCGTGATACGCCGCCTTGCCGGCATGCAGCGGCTTGCACATGGTGCCGAACATCGACTTCAGCCCGGCGGCCTGCGTCCCCGCGATGCCGAGCGCGGTGGCGAACTGCTCCGCGTCGAGGCGCAGCAGATGCGCGCAGGCAGCGGCCGCGCCGAAACTGCCGAGCGTGCCGGTGGCATGGAAGCCGAGCACGTTGTAGTGGCCTGGCGCGAGCAACAGCCCGATCCGGCATTGCAGCTCGTAGCCCGCGACGAAGGCAGCAAGCACATCGCTGCCCGAGCTGCCGCGCTCCTCCGCCAGCGCAAGCAGCGCCGACAGCAGCACGACCGACGGATGGCCCGTCATCGACAGATTGACATCGTCGAAGTCGAGCGCGTGCGACGCGGCACCGTTGACCAGCGCGGCGGACAGCACCGGCAGGCGCGCGGCATGACCGATCACCGTGGCGATCGGCGCGCCGCCCTGCTCCACCATTTCCGCGAGCAGGATGTCGGCCAGCTCTTCCTTTGCGCCGGCGAGCGTGCAGGCGACGTAGTCCAGCACGCACTGCCTGGCCAGGGCGCGGACCTCGTCCGGCAGGTCGGCATAGGTCAGCGTGCGCGCCTGTTCGGACAGCGCGCGGGTGAGGCCCTGCGATGCGATGTCGGTGATGACGTTCATGTCGCTTCCTCCTCAACGTCCCTGGAAATTCGGCTTGCGCTTTTCGTTGAAGGCACGGATGCCTTCGCGGCGATCCTCGGTCGGCACCATGCGGTTATACGCCTCGATCTCGAACATCATGCCGCTGGCGAGGTCCATGTTCAGCCCGTAGTTCACCGAGTGCTTGATCTGCCGCGTCGAGATCGGCGCGTTGTTGGCGATGGTGGCGGCGGTTTCCAGCGCCTCGGCCAGCAGCGTTTCCGACGTGCAGATGCGGTTCACCATGCCCCATTCGAAGCCCTGCTGCGCGGTGAACGGCTTGCCGGTGAGCAGGATCTCCTTGGCGCGGCGGGTGCCGACCGCGCGCGGCAGGTTCTGCGTGCCGCCGGCGCCGGGCATGATGCCGAGCGTCACCTCGGTGAGGGCGAAGCGGGCATGCTCCGCCGCGTAGATGAAGTCGGTGCAGAGCGCGATCTCCATCCCGCCGGCATAGGCGGCGCCGTTCACCGCGGCGATGGTTGGCACCGGGCACTGGATGATGGCGCGGATGGCGCGCTCGAAGAGCAGGTGCTGGTCCTGCCACTGCTGATCCGTCATGCCGAGGCGCTCCTTCAGGTCGCCGCCGGCGCAGAACGCGCGCGGGCCGGCGCCGGTGAGCACGATGCAGCGCTGCTTGTTGGGCGCCGCGTTGATGGAGTCGAACAGATCGAGCAGGTCGACGCCCATCTGCGTGTTCATCGCATTGGCGATTTCGGGGCGGTTGAGGGTCACCAGCAGGGTGTGCGGCTGGGGTTCCGTGGTTTGCAGCGTTTCGTAGGTCTTAGCCATGGCGGTACGTCCGGAGTGGTGGCGTTGGGCGGAGACTGCGCGAGAGTGTGGAGGGGCGCAATGGAGGAGGGGCGGAGTGGCCGTTGTGAGCCGGGTATGGGGAACGGGTGTTATTCGAGTGTGGACCAATCGGTCGCGCTGACCGATATCTTATTGTTTCGATATATCACGCACTACATTTGATCGCGTAACTTATCATATATATCTAGTCATTGGATGAGGGCGGCCGCGATTTGCACCAGCAGACCCTCCTTTAGTCCTGGCGCAGTGGCCGTGCCGCACCTGAACGGCCTCTCGCTGCGGCAATTCGTATTGCTTGCTCACGTTCGTCTGCTGCCTGGACCGCTTTGGCAACTCTCTTTGCGGACAGAATTCGATCTTTCTGCAATATCGCTCCGGCAAATTTCGCGGCGGCGGGCCCCGGCTTGTCGATCATCTGAAGTTTGGCTCTGAGATCGCTTTCAATCGAAGGTAGGTCGTCAGTTACCAGGTCTCCACTATCAATGCATTGGAGTACGGCGTGCGCCACGCTCCGCCTCTTCAATAAATTCTTGAGCATTGTATCATATTCAGTTAATTTTGCCTCGGTCTGTTCTTTTTGTTCTTGAATATAATTCAGACGGTCGTCGTTAATTTCTTGGCCTCCTCGCTGTTTGGTGTGGGCAATAACGACTGAGGTCTGTCGGCCCATGGATGTTTCTCGGTTCGGCTGAGGGCCGTTTCTCCGTCCCGGCCTGATCACCTCGTGGTGCCGCGCGCAGGCGCGGTCAAGGATGGCCGC
>JBGPND010000145.1:0-13334 GCA_041487355.1 Acetobacteraceae bacterium
AAGAAGATGGCGCTCGAGTTGTTCAAGCCGTTCATCTACTCGAAGCTCGAGAAATACGGCCACGCCACTACCATCAAGGCGGCCAAGCGGATGGTGGAGAAGGAGCGTCCCGAAGTGTGGGACATCCTGGAGGAGGTGATCCGCGAGCATCCGGTGATGCTGAACCGTGCGCCGACGCTGCACCGGTTGGGCATCCAGGCGTTCGAGCCGGTGCTGATCGAGGGCAAGGCGATCCAGCTCCATCCGCTGGTCTGCACCGCGTTCAACGCCGACTTCGACGGCGACCAGATGGCGGTGCACGTGCCGCTTTCCTTGGAAGCGCAGCTCGAGGCACGCGTGCTGATGATGTCGACCAACAACATCCTCAGCCCGGCGAACGGCAAGCCGATCATCGTGCCGTCGCAGGATATCGTGCTCGGCCTCTACTACCTGTCGCTGGACACCCCGGAATTCCACCAGGTCGAGGACAAGGATGCGCCGGCGTTCGGCACGATCGGCGAGATCGAACATGCACTGCATGCCGGCGCCGTCCGCATGCACGACAAGATCAAGGCGCGCTACGAGACGATCGATGCCGGCGGCAACACCATGCGCAGTATCGTGGTGACAACGCCTGGGCGGATGATGATCGCGCAGATCCTGCCGAGGCATCCGGATGTGCCGTTCGAGCTGATCAACAAGCAGCTCACCAAGAAGAGCGTCTCCGACGTGATCGACATGGTGTATCGCCATTGCGGCCAGAAGGAGTGCGTGATCTTCGCCGATCGGCTGATGGGGCTTGGCTTCGGCCATGCCGCCAAGGCGGGCATCTCGTTCGGCAAGGATGACCTGATCATCCCGGTTGAGAAGGAGGAGATGATCCGCAAGACGCAGGGGGAGGTGAAGGAGTTCGAGCAGCAGTATCAGGACGGCCTGATCACCGCCGGCGAGCGCTACAACAAGGTGGTGGACGCCTGGTCGCGCTGCACCGACGAAGTGGCCGGCGCGATGATGAAGGAGATCTCCAAGCAGGAGGTCGGCAAGCAGACGAACTCGGTGTGGATGATGAGCCACTCCGGTGCGCGCGGCTCGCCGGCGCAGATGCGCCAGCTCGCCGGCATGCGCGGCCTGATGGCGAAGCCCTCGGGCGAGATCATCGAGCAGCCGATCATCGCCAACTTCAAGGAAGGCCTGTCGGTGCTGGAGTACTTCAACTCCACCCACGGCGCCCGCAAGGGTCTGGCCGATACCGCGCTGAAGACGGCGAACTCCGGCTATCTGACCCGCCGCCTGGTCGACGTGGCGCAGGACTGCATCATCGTCGAGGAGGATTGCGGCACCGTTCGCGGCCTCACCGTTCGCGCGGTAATGGATGGCGGCGAGGTGGTCTCCGCTCTGTCGGAGCGCATCCTGGGCCGTACATCCGCGGAGGATGTGCTGGATCCTGTCTCCAACGAGGTGATCGTGCCGAACAACACGCTCATCGAGGAGGAGGCTTCGGAACAAATCGAGCGGGCCGGCGTGGAGGCGGTGAAGATCCGCTCTGTGCTGACCTGTGACGCGCGCGTCGGCGTGTGCGGCCATTGCTACGGGCGCGACCTGGCCCGCGGCACGCCGGTGAATATTGGCGAGGCGGTGGGCGTGATCGCGGCGCAGTCGATTGGCGAACCGGGCACGCAGCTCACCATGCGGACCTTCCACATCGGCGGCGCGGCGCAGCGCGGCGCGGAGCAGTCGAGCGTGGAGGCGAGCCACGAAGGCACGGTGACGGTCAGGAACCGCAACGTGGTGATGAACAGCCAGGGCGTCCCGGTGGTGATGGCGCGCAACTGCGAGATCGTCCTGGTGGACGACAAGCAGCGCGAACGCGCGCGCTTCCGCGTGCCTTATGGCGCGCGGCTGCTGGTTGACGAAGGCCAGCAGGTGGCGCGCGGGCAGAAGTTGGCGGAGTGGGATCCGTACACCCTGCCGATCATCACCGAGCGCGCCGGCAAGGTCGAATACATCGACCTGATCGAGGGCATCACGCTGGTCGAGCGGATGGACGAGGTCACCGGCCTCACGTCGAAGGTGGTGGTCGACTACAAGCAGGCTGCCAAGGGCGTCGATCTGCGGCCGCGGCTGCAGCTCAAGGACGATAAGGGCGAGGTGCTGCGGCTGCCGAACAACACCGATGCACGCTACTTTCTGGCGCCTGATTCGATCCTGTCGGTCGATAATGGTGCGCAGGTGGCGGCGGGCGACGTGCTGGCGCGCATCCCGCGCGAGGGCAGCAAGACGCGCGACATCACCGGCGGTCTGCCGCGTGTGGCCGAGCTGTTCGAGGCGCGCCGGCCGAAGGATCACGCGGTGATCGCCGAGACCGACGGGCGGGTGGAGTTCGGCAAGGACTATAAGAACAAGCGCCGCGTCATCGTGAAGAACGACGAGACGACAGAGGAGACCGAGTACCTGATCCCGAAGGGCAAGCACGTCTCGGTGCAGGAGGGCGACTTCGTCCGCAAGGGCGATCCGCTGGTGGACGGCCCGCGCGTGCCGCACGACATCTTAAAGGTGCTCGGCGTCGAGGCGCTGTCCGACTACCTGGTGAACGAAATCCAGGACGTCTATCGGCTGCAAGGCGTGAAGATCAACGACAAGCACATCGAGGTGATCGTTCGCCAGATGCTGCAGAAGGTTGAGATTCTCGATCCGGGTGACACGACCTTCCTCGCCGGCGAGCAGGTTGATCGCGTGGAGTTCGATGCGGTGAATGCCAAGCTCGGCAAGGAGGATCGGCCGGCGCAGGTGATGCCGGTGCTGCAGGGCATCACCAAGGCGTCGCTGCAGACCAACAGCTTCATTTCGGCGGCCTCCTTCCAGGAGACGACGCGGGTGCTGACCGAGGCGGCGACTGCCGGCAAGGTGGACTACCTGACTGGGCTGAAGGAGAACGTGATCGTCGGGCGGCTGATCCCGGCGGGCACCGGCTCGGTGATGAACCGGCTGCGCGCCATCGCCGCCGGCCGCGACCAGCGGGCGCTCAGCATGGGCACTGCTGCTCCGCAGCTCACCGAGGAGGTGAAGGCAGCGGAGTAGGCGCTGTCGCTCAAGGGGTGAAGGGCCGGCGCTCGCAGCGCCGGCCTTTTGCTGTGCGTTCGGGAAAACAGAACAATCTTCTTGATTTTCTGTCCGGAATACCGAACGTGGCGTATGCCAACGCTCACCTGGAAGGGTGATGCGCTCAAGGCGCTGCTCGCGATGCAGCCCAAGCGTGCCGCAGCGATCCGGGAGAAGTGCCTCGAGATTGCCGCCGCGCCGCCGCCGCCATCGACTCATGCCAATCTCCGGCCGCTTGCAGGCGTGCCCAATGGGTTTCGGGTGAGATTTGGTGACTGGCGTGTGAGCGTCACGATCGACCGCGAAGCCGATGTGATGGAGGTGTTCGAGGTCGCTCCGCGAGGAGGTGCCGATCGATGGTAAAAGCGATCGAGGCTGAGATCACGGCAATGCAGGCCGACTTCGCGCGGACCAAGGTATGGCTGCGCAGCCACTACCTCCCCGATCCGCTCCCCAAGGTGGTCAATGATCGCCTGGAGGAATTCGAAGCACGGTTCGATGCGTTGCGCGACATGGTCGAGGATCAGGAAGCGGGGGCCGCCTATATGCGGACCAGGAATCAGGAAACCGTGCCAGATCATGTAGTTGCCCGCCTGGTCGTCGGTGAAAACCCGGTCCGGGTCTGGCGCGAATACCGTGGCATGTCATTGCGGGCGCTGGCAGAGCAGACGAGCATGAGCGCGTCGGTGCTAAGCGATATGGAGACGGGCAAGAGCGAGGGGCGCCCCGGGAGTCTCCGCCGGATCGCACGGGCCCTTCTTGTGGTGTTGGACGATTTAGTGCCTGCCGCAGAACGGTCCTGACTTTACCGGCAATCCGCCGCAACAGCTCCTGCCTGTCGGCGCGGCTCCACCGGCCCGGCCCCATACCGCCTTGCCAGCGCGGCGCAGACCATGAGTTGGAGCTGATGGAACAGCATCAGTGGCAGGACGACCAGGCCGAACGCTGGCCATCGGCAGGCCGCTCGCCAGGCTCTTCTTCGAGCCGCAGAACACGATGGTGATTTCGTCGGCCCGGGCGAAGCCGAACAGCCGGCTCACCGTCGTCGTCGCCAGCAGCACCGCGGCCAGCAACGCGGCGTCCAGCAGCAGCAGTGTGGCCAGGTGGGTGGCGCGTCGAGCCGGTGCCAGATGCCATGCGTCACGCCCTCGCTGAACGCGACATAGACCACGAGCAGGATCGAGCCGCGATCGACACCAGGCCCACCAGGCGCTTGTTGCGCACGACCCATTCGCCGATCCATGGGCGGGCGAGCTGGCCGGCGGCGAAGGGCAGCAGGAGGCTGGGCGGCGCCTGTTCGTCCGCGACACCCATTCGGTGGTGCCCGCCGCCGATGGCGAGGCGATGGAGGGTTTTGCCCGCTCGATCCTCGAGGCCAACGAGCGTGCGCGGCGCTACTTCGCCGGCTCGCAGTTGCGCGGCCGGGCGCGGTTCGGCGCGGCGGAGGATTCCGTGACGTCCCGCCTGCCGGAAGTGCTGCGCGACTTCGTCCGCCTGCATCGGCTGGTCGACCTGGAACTGACGGTCGATCTGAGCGCCACGTTGTACCAGATGCTGGCGGATGCCAACGAAGCACGTGACTGGCGCATCTATGCCGAGTTTGCGGCCGTGTCGCATGTAGAAGCGAACGGCTTTGCCTTGGTCACGCAGCTCCTCCCGTCACCTGTTGGCCACCTGCCGCAGCAGGATACCGCAGCCCCTTCGGTCCAATCCCATTACAGGACCTTCATCCCTACTATGGGCTGCTCCGCCCCAGTGCCCCGCATCGGTACTCTGGCTCTTGCAGGGGCCTCCCGCTTGAGCTTCTCCCTTCGCATCGGGACGACAGGTTCCCGCGTTCCGCAACAGAGCCTGATCCGGGTTCACGCCGCCTCCAAGCCGGGTGCCGCCCAGGCCAGGCTCCAGGGCTTCGCCCGAACTCATCCCGGAGGCCACTACCTTCCCCCCGGTTCGACACCGTCCTGTGAATTTCGGCACGTCATCAGCGGTTCGCTTGCGCTCGTCTCTCCGGATCTCACCTGACGGGATCAAGCCCCGCCTTTTCCTGCGACGCTCACCACCACCGCTCTTGACGGCAGCAGCTCGCAGCGGTTTGGAGCCTGCGCCTGATCGCCGGCTCCGAGGGGCCTGCCCTCATCTCTCTTGCAGCTCCACACCTCCTTCGCAGTCAGTGTGTTCGCGGCACACGTAGTGGTACAGTTTGGGCCAGTCACACCCGTTGACTTGAATGGATAAGAAGCGCCCGCTGCTCCATCCACGCCTGCACCACCGGGTGCTGCGTATTTCCCACCGGATCAAAGGGCCGCCCGAACCGTCACGTTGAAATCGATGGTTTCCTTGTCGCCGATATACTGGCGCGCCAGCTCTCTCACCTTTTGCGCGTCGGCGGGAGTTGCGGCGCTGCCTGATATGACGATGCCCCCCGGCGTGCCGGAGACGTTGAGCTTTGCCTCGGGCACGGCCCGGCGCAGCGCCTGCGGCGCCAGGCAAGGCGCGGATGTCGGATAGCAATGAGCGCGTTCATCCCGGCCTCGTGCCCGCCGAGCCGGCGGTTCGCAGCCGCTTGTCGCGGCCAGCCAGTCGTTGGCTGCCCGGCATAGCGCGGGCGCGTTTGGTGGATAGCTCGCGAGTTCCAGCCCTGCCATGCCGCGGGTGATGATCAACTCCCGCCAGGTCTCGTCCAGGTAGCGCAAGAGCGCCTGCATACCGGGCACTGAGGGATCGTCCGGCAACAATCGAATCGAGTGGCGCTACGGAACTACTCCCCTCGTCATGGCCCGCGCAGGCGGGCCATCCACGTCTTTGCAGTGCTGGACACGGCAAAGACGTGGATGGCAGGCCTTCGCCTGCCATGACGCGTGGGCACTCGCCGCGCGAATTTCGAGCGATTATTGCCGGACGATCCCTAAGACATGCACATCGCAGTCGCTCGCCTATTGGGGCGAGATCATGAGCCAGTCGGCCGCGCAAAGCTGAGTTCGTGTCCGTCGGGATCGACGATGTGGAAATATCGCTCGCCCCATGCTGCATCGCGCGGGGCGAAGTCGGGTGACAGGCCGGCCGACACGGCGCGCGCGTGCTGCGCGTCGACGTCGTCGACATAGAAGATGGCGCGGCCCCACCAGGGCCATGTCCGCTCTGCCGGCATCGAAGTCAGGTTCAGATAGCCGGCGCCGGCATGGAAGCTGGTGAAGCGCGCTTCGGGTCCGCCAAACTTCAGCACGAAGCCGAGCGCCTGGTAGAACGCGACCGCACGGGCCATGTCGTGCGTTGCCAAGGTGATCGCGCTGATGCAGGTCAGCATCGCGCCGCCATCAATCCCGTCCAGCCGCCGCGGCCACGCGCGGATCGGCAGCGGGAATGGAAATCGCGCCGCCGCGATCCGAGGCGAACGTGCTGGTCACCTGCGCTCCCAGCCCGCCGCCACGGCGTCCGTAGGATTCGACCAGAGGGACATCCGCCGGATCGATCGGGGCCATGCGCGGCTTGCGTGCCAACGCCTGCGCGATATAGGGCGCCAGCTCGGCCTGCTTGCGTGCCTCGCGTACCGCGTCGCGCTGTTTGAACTCCGGCAGCAAGGTCGCCGCGAACAGCTCGAGCGAATCGCAGATATGTTCGTGCCGGTTGGTGCCGGACTGCTGCACGAAGATCACCTGGTCGACGCCGGCGTCCTCGTAGCCTTTCAGATGCGCACGCAACTGGTCGGGCGTGCCGATGCCGCCGCGTCCCGCGTTGTCCGGTAGCCTGTCCTTCACCTCGAGAAACCGCTGCCACATGTTGGTGACGCCGGGCCGGTGGTCGCCGAAGATGCCGACATAGCCGAGCGAGTAGCCGAAAAAGCGGAAGCCATCGAGGCCGCGCCGGATCGCCTCCTGTTCGTCGGTGTGACACGACATGCCGGTCACCAGCGCGACGTTCGGATTGACGCTGTGACCGAGCGGCACGCACTCCGGCGATTTGATGATGTCGTAATATTCCTGCACCCATTTCGCGGCCAGCGCCGGTTCCAGGAAGGCGAAGGTCAGTGCACCAAGGCCGGCACGCGCCGCGCGATGGATGGTCTCGCGTTTCGAACACGCCACCCACATCGGCGGATGCGGCTTCTGCACCGATTTCGGCACCAGGTTGCGACAGGGCATGTCGAAATACGTGCCGCGGAAGCCGGGATACGGGCGCATCGTCAGCATGTTGGCGGCCTGCTCGGTCGCCTCGCGCCACATCGCGCTCTTTTCCTCCGGCGCGATGCCGAAGCCTTCCATTTCGAGCGCGGTTGCCGACTCGCCGGTGCCCCAGTCCGCACGGCCGTTCGACACCAGATCGAGTGTCGCGATGCGCTCCGCCACGCGCGCGGGATGATTGTATTTCGGCGGCATCAGCACGATGCCGTGGCCAAGGCGGATGCGCTTCGTGCGCTGCGAGCAGGCGGCGAGGAAGATCTCGGGCGCGGAGGAGTGCGAGTATTCCTCCAGGAAGTGGTGCTCGACCTCCCACACATAGTCGATGCCAAGTCGGTCGCCGAGCTCGACCTGCGCCAGTGCATCCTGGATCAACTGGCGTTCCGAATCCTCGCCCCAGGGCTGCGGCAACTGATGCTCGTAGAACATGCCGAATTTCATTTTGCTGCCTCCCGGAGGATGATGTGTCAGGCCCGCCCTGGCGCGATGAACTCCCACGGGGCGTATTCCCGCGTGATGTCGGTAATCACTTCGATCAGCGCCGGCGCGTTCGCCTTGAGCGCCTCCGACAGGGCGCCGCGCAGGCCGTCGGCGTCGGTCACGCGCCAGGCGGGAACGCCGAAGGCGCGCGCATAGGTCTGGAAATCGGGGTTGCGCAGACTGGAACCGGATTCGCGGCCCTGGAACAGCCGGCGCTGATCGCGCAGCACATTGCCGTACGACGAATTGTTGAACAGCACGGTGACCAGGTTGATGCCGTGCTGCACCGCCGTCGCCAGCTCCGCGCCGCCGAACAGGAAGCCGCCATCGCCGGTCAGCGCGACCACCGGCCGATCCGGCATGGCAACCTTCACGCCGAGTGCCGTCGGGAAGCCGGCGCCGAGCGTGCCGGAGAAGCCCGATGTGATCAGCGTGCGCGGCGCATGGAACGGGAAGCCGAACCAGGAGACATAGCCGACCTGCGTCATCTCGTCGCAGAGTATGCCGTTCTCCGGCAGCACGTCGCGGATCGCATCGAGGAACGCCATCTGCGGCTGCACCTTCTGGATCTCCACCTTGGTGTCGGCCTTGGCGCGCGCGATCGCCGCGGCGCGTGCGCGGTCGTTGCGCGGAGCGACGGCTTCGGTCAGCGCACGCGCGGCGTCGGCCGTGTCGGCGACGATGCCGATATCGATTTTCAGGCGGGGCATCTCGGCCGGATCGATATCGATGCGGGCGATCTTCAGGCCGGCGGGCATCGCGCCCCATCGGGTCGTCGGCACCTCGAGGCGGGTGCCGAACGCGACCAGCACATCGGTATCCGGCCAGAGCCGGTAACCGGCGGGGATGGTCAGGCCGAGCGGATGGCGGTCATCGACGATGCCGCGGCCGCCGCGGAAGGACACCACGGGCGCGCCGATGCGCTCCGCCAGGGCGCGGATTTCGGCGGCGGCGTGCAGCGCGCCACCGCCGACCCACAGCATCGGCGCTTTCGCACCGTTCAGCAGCTTCGCCAGCGCGTCGATCTTTTCGGGATCCGGCACTGGGTTGGGGTGGAGCGGCAGCGGGTCCTGCGGCGTGATCTCGGCCGTCGCGCCGAACTGGTCCCACGGCATCTCCAGCGCGACCGGCCCGCGGCGGCCCGACAGCATCTCCTGGAAGGCGCGCGCTACGAGATAGGAGGCCTGGGACGGGTGTGCGATGCGCTCGGCCCATTTCAGCAGGGTGCGCAGGGTGGCGAGCTGGTCCGGCAGCTCGTGCAACTGGCCGCGGCCGCGGCCGATCATCGCGCTGGGCACCTGGCCGGTGAGGCACAGCACCGGCGCATTGACGCCCCATGCCGTCGCCAGTGCCGCGGTGGTGTTGAGCACACCGGGGCCGGGCACGACGGCATAGGCAGCGGGGCGGCCGGTCGCGCAGGCATAGCCGAGCGCCATGTAGGCCGTGGTCTGCTCGTGCCGGGCATTGATCAGGCGCAGGCGATTGGAGGCAAGCGCGAACGCGTCGAACAGCCCGTAGGTCTGCACGCCGGGCAGGCCGAACACCGTGTCGATGCCGTGCCGCAGAAGGCTGTCGACGATGGCTTCTCCGCCGGTCATACGTGGCATGGGCTGGTCCTCGCGCTCTGTTCGCCAGACGTTGGCATGGCGCGCAGGCGCGGGAAAGGCGGGTGCCGACCGGATCACCAAGCCGCGGCGAACGAACTGGCCGCCGAGGGTGCGGGCAGGCTCGAACGGTTGGCATCCCCCCCATGATGCCTGCCCACTAACTGACAGAGGTGTCGGTTTGCGACCCAAAGCGGACCTTCGGTTGCGCCCCGGTCTCCCCGCCGGTGCTGACGCAAATCCGAACAACCGCCGGGGGCCACAAGATGCTGATGGTGGCGGGGGATGCCGCATTCGGTCGGGGCACTGCTTGAGTATCGTGTCCGCCGAAACTCCGGCATAATCGACTGCTATGGACGGGAGCAACGCAATCACGGCCGCGGTATTTTCCGCCTTCCGTAAGTGCCCGACGAAAGCGCATCTCGTGGCGATCGGTGAGCCCGCACCGGACGCCTTCTTCGCCGACATCGAGGCGCACATATCGTCTACGTACAAAGCGGCAGCGAAGCGGCGGCTACCCATCGGGGCCGAGATAGCGGAACTTCTCGATTTCGGACATTTGTGGCGCAGCCTCGACTATGAGACCATCACGCATCATGTCGACTGCGACACGGCCGTCTATGACTTTGTGCCGCCGCCGCACAGACCGGGAGGCCGCCAACCGCAGGAATCATCGCCATCCGGCACCCTTGTCCCCGTCCTGTTTTTACCCTGGGACAAGCCGGGCCTTTCCGACAGCCTCCTCGTGTGTTTCGGTGCGCTCGCGCTGTCGCAGGCCACCGGGATACTGGCAGACACCGGAGCACTGATCTACGGCGATGGCCACCGCCACAGAACCGTGAGGATCGGGGACCACGTCGCTCGGACGCGGCAGACCATCGAGGCGATCGGGGCAACTTGGCGCGGCCGGGAGCCGCCCCCCCTCGTCCTGAACAGGCATTGCGCCGTGTGCGACTTCCAGCCGAGGTGTCGCGGCCTCGCCATCGAACGCGACGATTTGAGCCTGCTCACCGCGATGACCGTCAAGGAGCGGGCGAAATGCAATGCCAAGGGAATTCTCACGATAACGCAACTGTCCTACGGCTACCGCCCGCGGCGGCGCAAGCGCACCAGACCTGACGCCGAGCGTTCCGCCAAATACGTCAAACGAGCCGCCCCGGCCGCCAGAAACGACCACAAACTCAAGGCCCTGGCTGTCAAGAAGAGCCAGATCCATGTCGTCGGAGCTCCGTCGCTAAAGTTCGAGGGCGTCCCGACTTTCCTCGACGTTGAAGGGATGCCGGACAGGGATTTCTACTACCTTGTCGGGCTTCGGTTCGAAAGCGGTGGCGAACAGGTGGAGCGCTCGTTCTGGGCGGATGGGTTGGATGGCGAGCGCGTGATGTGGGAGAACTGCCTGCGGACGATCAAGGCGATCGGGAATGCGCAGATCGTCAGCTACGGCGCGTACGAGACTCGGTTCCTCAGGCAGATGAAGGAGCGTCACGTTCTGGCGCCCGACGACGTGGAATTCGTCGATCGGCTGATCGCAACGTCGGTCAACCTCGTCGGCTGCATTTACGGCAAGATCTATTTCCCGACGTTTTCGAATGGCCTCAAGGAAGTCGGCCGATACCTCGGGTTCGAGTGGACTTGGCCACTGGCTTCGGGCGCCGCAGCGCCATTACTGCGGCGGGCCTGGGAGCTTGGCGCGGACGACCGGCACAAGCGCGCACTGATCGGTTACAACATGGACGACTGCCGAGCGGCCGCGACGGTCGCGGATGCCCTGGTCCGCATCTGCGACGGCGGCAACCCCGACGACCCGTTGAGACTGGAAGCGGTCAAAGTGAGTTCGTTGGAGGTCGGCTTCCAGCGGACCTTCGGCAAGTTCGCCAGCGCCCTGCCCGAGTTCGAAAAAATCAATTCCGCCGCTTACTGGGACTACCAGAGATCCAAGGTGTACATTAGGACAAACAAGGAGATCCGGCGTACTGTCGAGAAATATAGAAGAACTAGCAGGCAGGTGTTGGTCGAAAAGGAGGTTAGGGTCGGCGACAAACCAGATGTTTGTCCTAAATGCGGTTCGGAGAAGCTATGGGTAGTGGCTAGTCAGTCCCACGTGCTCTTTGACCTGAGGTTCATGCGCCGGGGAATCAAGCGATGGGCCATCCAGTATCATTACAATAGATACAAATGCCACGACTGTTCGGCCGTGATGACACCACATCGCCGGGACTGGCAATACGGCCCGAATCTGCGCGCCTATGTCATTTACCTCCTGATCGAAATGCGCCTGTCATTCCAGAAAATATCGGACCACATCACATCCTTGTTCAATCTGCCCGTGCGCACAAACACGCCTAGTTTCATAAAATCTGCGATGGCGAACAGGTACGAACCGACCTACCGCCAGATTCTCAAGCAGATTGTGCAGGGATCTCTTGTCCACGCCGATGAGACCAAAGGTGTCGTCAGGGGCGGCGGGCATTACGTCTGGGTGTTCACGAACCTGACTTCCGTCGCGTACGTGTACGCGGAAACGCGTGAGGCGGCGATCCTGGAGGATCTGTTGAAGGGGTTTAGTGGGGTTCTGGTGTCGGATTTCTACGCCGCATACGACTCGGTGCCTTGCGCGCAGCAGAAGTGCCTCATTCACCTAATGCGTGACATAAATGAGGACGTTCTCAAGAACCCGTTCAACGAAGAGTTGGCGTCGATCGCGAGGGGATTCGGCGGCTTGCTGCGAGAGATCGTCGAAACGATTGACACGTATGGCTTGAAGGCGCGGCATCTCGGCAAGCACAAGCGATCGGCGGCGAGCTTCATCGAGAACGTCGCGGCGCTCAAATGCAAGACCGAGGTCGGATCCACTCTCAAAAAGAGGCTCGAAAAGAACAAGGACAAACTGTTCACGTTTCTCGACTACGACAACGTGCCGTGGAATAATAATAACGCGGAGCACGCTGTTCATGCGTTCGTGAAACTCCGAAATGTCATGATGGCAAGTACGCCGAGAGGGACAAAAGAATATGCCACTTTGCTGAGCATTCAACAGACTCTACAATATCGTGGAAAAAACTTCTTGAATTTCCTTGCGTCTGAACAGACAGATATTGATAAATAATCGAATGAACGCGAATGAAATAGTCCCCGGCGGGACGGCGTATCTTGGGATAACAATAATACCGAGCACGCCGTGTGCGCTTTTACGTGGTTGCGGAACGTAATCAGTACGAGCACCCCCAAGGGCATCCGCGAATACGCCACGCTGCGGAGCATCCAGCAGACGTTGCGGTACGGTGGGATGGACTTCCCGGAATTCAGGCGATCGGGCAGAATGGAGATTGATGGCTGATCCGAACGACAGGACTGCAGCGGCCCAACGCTGCGATATTGTTCCCCTTCCGCTGGTAGGCGAGCTGTTGTGCCTTGCCAACTGTGTGTTGATCCTCCCGGGGCACCGCATCACACGGAGGACTCCATGGTGAGCATGAGCGAGGTTGTCGGCGCAACGGACGGGCTGGAAGAGGACGCGCGCGCTGTCGTCGCAATCCCAATTTGACGGCCCCTGTTGCTTCACAGCTGAATGTCCGGATTCCACCCTGAGCGGTCCTTCAGCCCTGGGTGTCATCCGTTAGGTTTGCACCACTAACGCGTCGCCGTCCAGCTTTCGGAGAATGCCAGCGCGCAGGTGCTGAAGGGTCGTCCTTCCCGCTCCCTCGCCCATGGCTGACCGACCGCCTGGATGCCGTTTCGCGACAGGCGCGCACCGAGTGCCGGTATCAGCACGGTGCATACGCCGTAGGGCCGCTCTGGTTCGGCATTCGGCTGCGTATGGATCAGCAGCGGCTCGCCGATGCTGTACCAGGTGAGCGTGATCTCCTCATCCGACGTCACGAGGCGCTCCGTCCAGAAGTAGCGTGGATCGCCCGATTTGCTGAACTCGGCGTCGATCACCGGGATGGCCGGATCCGCCGTCTCGGCATTGAGCATGCCCTGGACAGTGGATTGCAGC
>JBGPND010000146.1:0-13295 GCA_041487355.1 Acetobacteraceae bacterium
CGCCGGTTTGTTCGGGAATCCTGGACGGAAGCCCGCCCTTGCATCCCCCGCTCCGCCGTGGTCCAAGCCCCTGGATCAAGCATGGTTCGCACACCTCATGCCCGATTCCTTGCCTGATCCCGCCACCACGCCGGCCCTCGCCGCCGAACGCGTGCTGGTCCTCGATTTCGGCAGCCAGGTCACCCAGCTCATCGCGCGGCGGCTGCGCGAGTCTGGCGTCTATTGCGAGATCTGGCCGTTCAACACCGACCCCGACCGGATCGCGGCGTGGCGCCCGCGTGGCATCATCCTGTCGGGCGGGCCGGCCAGCCTGACCGAAGGCACCTCCCCCCGCGCACCCCAGGCGGTGTTCGAGGCGGGTGTCCCGGTGCTCGGCATCTGCTACGGCATGCAGACCATGTGCGACCAGTTGGGCGGCGAGGTTTCCCGGTCTGAGCATCGCGAGTTCGGCCGCGCTTTCGTCGACCTGACGGATGACTGCGTGCTGTTCCAGGGCGTCTGGCACAAGGGCGGGCGCGAACAGGTCTGGATGAGCCATGGCGACCGCGTCACGCGCATCCCGCCCGGCTTCCGCTCCGTGGCGGTGAGCGAGGGTGCGCCGTTCGCCGCGATCGCCGACGATACGCGGCGGTTCTATGGGCTGCTGTTCCACCCGGAGGTGGTGCACACGCCGCACGGCGCCGCGCTGCTGCGCAACTTCACCCATGGCGTGCTCGGCCTGTCCGGCACTTGGACCATGGCCGGCTTCCGCGCCACGGAGATCGCCCGCATCCGCGCCGAGGTGGGGAAAGGACGGGTGATCTGCGGCCTGTCCGGCGGGGTGGATTCCTCGGTCGCCGCAGTGCTGATCCACGAGGCGATCGGCGACCAGCTCACCTGCATCTTCGTCGACCACGGGCTGCTGCGGCAGGGCGAGGCGGAGGAGGTGGTCGGCACGTTCCGCGACCGGTTCAACATCCGCCTGGTGCATCGCGACGCGTCGGACCTGTTCCTGGCCGAGCTCGACGGCGTTACCGACCCGGAACAAAAGCGGAAAACGATCGGCCGGCTGTTCATCGACGTGTTCGACCAGGAGGCGCACAAGCTGGGCGGCGCCGACTATCTCGCGCAGGGAACGCTGTATCCGGACGTGATCGAGAGCGTCAGCTTCACCGGCGGCCCTTCGGTCACCATCAAGTCGCACCACAATGTCGGCGGGCTGCCGGAGCGGATGCGCCTCAAGCTGATCGAGCCGCTGCGTGAGCTGTTCAAGGACGAGGTGCGCGCGCTCGGCCGCGAGCTGGGCATTCCGGAAACCATCGTCGGGCGGCATCCTTTCCCGGGCCCGGGTCTTGCCATCCGCATGCCTGGCGCGATCACGCGGGAGAAATTGGACCTCTTGCGCAAGGCGGATGCGATCTATCTGGAAGAGATCCGCGCGGCCGGCCTGTACGACGCGATCTGGCAGGCTTTCGCGGTGCTGCTGCCGGTGCGCACCGTCGGCGTGATGGGCGACGAGCGCACCTACGACCACGCCTGTGCGTTGCGTGCCGTCACCTCCACCGACGGCATGACAGCCGATGTCTATCCGTTCGATGCCGGGTTCCTGGCGCGCGTCGCCGGCCGCATCGTCAATGAGGTGCGCGGTATCAACCGCGTGACATACGACATCACCAGCAAGCCCCCCGGCACGATCGAGTGGGAGTGAAACCCTTCGCGCTCAAGCCGACACGATCTCCACGCTGGCTCGCTGCGCACTCGCGATCAGAGCAGCGTCGCAGGATGCGAGGGGTCGTCCGAGCCGTACCGCCAGCTCCAGATACGCCGCGTCGTAAAGCGTCAAGCCGTACTCCCGTGCCAGCGTGCGTGTCGCGCCCCAGGCATGGTCGTCGGTTTCGCTGTCAACCATGATGGCGAGACGGCCGAGACGTCCCAGCGACCGGTCAACATAGGCTTCGTCACAGCGCCCCCGGCGAACGGCGTTGCGCAACACGTTGGCCACTTCGAGCCGCCACAGCGACGGCACGACCGCGCCGTCAGCCACCACGCGCCGCAGCACAGCATGCGCGGCTTCGGTCTGTTCGCCGTCCAACAGCCAGGCGATCGTCATCGACGCGTCGAGCACCAGGCTCAACCGCGTCGCCCTTCATCCAACAGTGTGCGCAGGCTGACGTCGCCCAGGCTGTAGCGCTTGCTCTCCCCGATAATTTCCGCTGCCGCCGCCTCGGCCTGGCTGCGCGCGCGCGCATGGGCCGACGGCCGTCGAATCACGAGGTCGCCATCCAGGATGTCGATCTCGACGCGCTCGCCATCGCTCAGTCCGGTCGCCTTGGCGACGCTGAGCGGAATGCGGATGGCGAGGTTCCTCCCCCAGCGTCCCACGGTCGCTTGCGGCATAACCTGTAACTCCGATTGTTGGGATATCCTGGCATATCCCCCAGCATCGGAGCAAGAGGAGTGGTCCGGCGACGGACATGGCTGCGAGCACAACTTGCGGCTTTACAAACCGGCTTTTTCAGCAATGGATGCGCCTGCCGGCACCTATGAGGATCAGCGCATGAGCACAACCGTGACCAAACCCCGCGGCCGCCACTTCTTCGCCAATCCGGGCCCGACCAACATTCCGGATTCGGTGCTGCGCGCCATCGACCGGCCGTCGATCGACTTCCACGATCCCGACTTCCGCGAGGTCTACGACGCCTGCTTCGAGGGCGTGAAGCGCGTGCTGCGGACGCAGCACCGGCTGTTCATGTACACCGGCTCGGGCCACGGCGCGTGGGAGGCTTCGCTCACCAATCTGCTGTCGCCGGGCGATACGATCCTGCTGCTGGAATCCGGCTACTTCTCCGACGAATGGGCGAAGATGGCGAAGGCGCTGAAGGTCGAGGTGCGCATGGTCGCCGCCGACTGGCGCCACGGCGTCGACATCGCCGGCGTGCAGTCGGCGCTGGCCGCAGATACCGCCCATGCGATCAAGGCGGTGTGCGTGGTGCACAACGAAACCGCCACCGGCATGTTCATTCCGATCCCCGAGGTGCGCGCCGCGATCGATGCGACGCAGCATCCCGCACTGCTGCTGGTGGATACGATCTCGTCGCTCGGCTCGCTCGATTTCCGTATGGACGAATGGCAGATCGACTGCGTAGTGGGCGGCAGCCAGAAGGGGCTGATGCTGCCCACGGGGATGAGCTTTACCGCCGTCTCGCCGAAGGCCATGGAGGCGCACGCGAATGCCACGCTCGGGCGCTACTATTTCGACTGGACGGTGATGCTTGGCCGCAATCCGCAGAGCTTCGTCGGCACCATCCCGGTGAACTTCTTCTATGGCCTGAAGGAATCGCTGCGCCTGATCGAGGAGGAGGGACTGCCGAACGTGTTCGCCCGCCATCATCGGCTGGGCGAGGCGGTGCGCCGCGCGGTGCAGGTCTGGGCCGGCAACGACGGGCCGCGGTTGTTCTGCACCAATCCCGGCCGCTATTCGGACTCGGTGACCGCGGTGCTGATGCCGGAGGGCCATGACGCGGAAGCCGTGCGCCGCACTGCGCGTCAGCGGTTCAACGTGTCGCTCGGCGGCGGGCTCGGCAAGCTGAACGGCCGCGTGTTCCGCATCGGCCACCTCGGCGATCTGAACGAGCCGATGGTGCTTGGCGCGCTGTCGGCGGTGGAAATGGCGCTGCGCATCGACAACGTGCCGCACGGCAGGGGCGGTGTGGATGCGGCGATGGACTACCTGGCGGAGGGCTGAAGCAGACGCACTGCGCCACAGCCCGCGTCAGCGGTTCAACATCTCGCTCGGCGGCGGGCTCGGCAAGCTGAATGGCTGCGTGTTCCGCATCGGCCATCTCGGCGACCTCAACGATCCAACGGTCTTTGGCTCTCCGTCGGCGGTGGAGATGAGCCTGCGGATCAACAACATGCCGCACGGACGTGGCGGGTGAACGCAGCGATGGATTTCCTGGCCCAGACCTGAGCCGTTGCCCGCCAGGTCTTTTGTCAATCACCCTGACTATCTCTAGATTTTCAGGGTTATCCTGCGCTGTGCGGGCGTCATGTCTTTGAGCGTCACGCGCACCGAGGGTCGGACCAATCGTGCAAGCCACGCGGGTCCAACTCGCTTCACAAAGAATGGCAGGCACGACCCGCCCTGACCATCGGGTTCCCAGCGCCATGTGACTCTGAGTCTGCGGCATGACGGAGCGGGCTGCGGCGGCTGGGCTGGCCAACCGAAACCCGTCTTGTCGGGCCGAACGTCCGCCGTCGCCCGGGCAAGGGCGAACGGCCAGCGGACCGAGATCGCCTTGACATAGAAATCCAGGTTCTCGTGGTCTCGTACCAGGCGCGCGGGCCGCCATCTGCTGCCGGAGCCGTCGGAAATGATCAGAGCGAACTTTGGCAATTGTGCCGCCGCGCTTGCCTGACGCGTCCTGCCGTCACGGAAGCGTACTGTGTTGGCGGATCGCGCCGTATGCCGCGAGTGAACACCCGCTGGTGCTGCAAAGTATGGCTGCCGTAATCCGTGCCCGCCCGCGATGCTGATGGTGGTTCCGTGCATCCCAATGGCCTCCTCACCAATGATCGATTGTCGAACCGGGCCCCCTTATGCTGCCCGCCGTCGGATTGGCGCCGACCACCACGTTGGTGTCCCAGTTGTCGAACGCCCAGTTCCCCATGCGCCCGGGCGTGACCAGAACAGTGGCCGCCCGGGCGCCCGACGCCGACGCAACTGCCGTCACGTCCGACGGCGGCGGGCGGCCAGGAGACCGGCAAATCCCAGGCCGAGCAGGCTGAGTGTCGCGGGCTCCGGAGCGTTTGCCCAGTGGGCGGTGTAGTCGTTGACCACTGCACCGGTGATGCTCGGGTCGCCAAAGTTGTAGACCTGCATCAGCGTGCGGCTGACGGTGGTCGATCCGCTGATGGTATTGTCGGTGAAGGCGACCGACCCGTTGATCGAGTAGACGTAGCTGGATCCGGTGAAGTCGATCGCCAGCGAGTTCCACCCATCGTAGTGTACGGTGTTCGATAGATTGACCCAGTCGCCTGATGTTCCGATGTTTTCGTCCCAGATGCGGAAGCGTGCCGCACCGCCATAGTTAGTAAATCCGATGATCGGATAGTCGGTCACGGACGTCCCGTTGGTCATCACGCCCCACATGTCGGTCCGACGCGAGCCGTTGCCCGAGTTGCCCCAGGTGGCGGGGATGTAGAGGGCTGCCGCGAGGTTCGATCCGGCGCCGCCATTTAGGTTATAGCCACGACCTTGCGTGTTGCGGAAGGTGGATTGAAAGCCTGCGAGCCGGTTGCTCAGGGTCTGGGCATCGGTGGTGGTGATGCCGAGGACATTGGTACGCCCCTGATAGGTCCCGACATTGCTGAAGCTGGCTGGATCGTAGCGGTCGGTGGTCCAGCCGGCGGGGACGCCGGCGAAGTCGGGCATGATGTTGGCTGCGAACGCAGATCCCGATGTTCCGAATGCAATAATTGCACCAAAAACGACTTTTTTTGCCCATGGCGATGACTGGAACATCCCTGCCTCCGATAAATTATCATTACAAAAAGGCAAACCGGCATTGAGCGAACGGTTCATTGTTTTTTGCTCCTTCTAGGTATTCTTCAGTACAAACCGGACCAGCACATGCTGCATTGATGGCTGTGCATGACTGGGGTTGGAGTCACGTGCGAAGTTCCAGCAAGAGGAGTTCGATAACCTGTGCGCCTTCTCAGATTCCGCAACGTATCCATTGTCCTTTGCGACGCGTTTGCAGAGAGGCTCTCGCCTTGACGTTGCCAACCAGGCCCAAACCGATCAGCCCTGAACCCAACAGCATGAGCGCCGTTGGCTCGGGCGTGGTGATCGTGGCCTGGAGCCCGGTGGAATCGTCGAAGTAGGACCCGTCGGAATTGAGTACGAAGTCGAGTGTCTCGCCGGCTGCCAGGTTGGCTGTCACCGAGTAAGGGGCCGGCGTGAACAACGATCCCGTCAGGACATCGTCGAACAACGCGGATCCGGCGTTGTTCTTGTAGATACTGACTTCAACGCCGGTCGGTGACGTGTCCAGCAGCTCGAACAGGCCTTTTGCGGTGTACGTCCCGGCACCAGGTGCGGTGAACCGCAGGATCGTATCGAAACCGGCGATCGATGCGTTGACGCCGGTCGGATGCATCCAGACGACATCTGTCGGAATCCTGACCGTCCCTGAACTTATCTGGCTGGCGGTAGTGTTAATGCCGATGCCCGGCAG
Source organism: Acetobacteraceae bacterium (assembly GCA_041487355.1). GTDB lineage: Bacteria > Pseudomonadota > Alphaproteobacteria > Acetobacterales > Acetobacteraceae > JAMXLO01. The sequence continues at coordinate 6,219 of JBGPND010000146.1, forward strand.
GTTATTGGTGTTTTCGGCGGTCGAATACCAACACGCGAGGCCGGAGATAGTCGCACAATTCGGCGTCTCGGCGTTGTAGGCGGTGAAGCTTCCGCCACCCGCACCATAGCCGTAGGTCCAGGTGCCGGCCGGATTGTTGCTTAGGGAAAAGTCGGCGAGCGCATCGTACGGGGCGGCATTGGCGCCGGCGGCGAATGCCGCTGAAATCAGGACAATACCGAGGTGGATGAGGGAGGGGTTTCGCACTCGGGAACTCCGATCCTGTTCGTGGTCGACTGCCGCAACTCTTTCGCTTCGGCACGATCCGGGAGGCGTCCGCCTGCCTGCAGGGCCGAAATGCTTCGGACCCTTCTTGCGACGATACCCGCAGCGTAACCATCCATCATTGGATGGAGATTGGATGGAGGCGGAGGTTTAGATCGTTACTAATATGTCGAACTAAACCCTGTCAGTATTGGATCGGCCGATGATCCCACGACAGATCATCGGATTGTGCCGACACAGTCCGGATGGGCGGTTTGGTCAGAAACCTAGAACGGCCCTGGTCAAGGCTTCTGCCGAGAGGTCGAGGAGCGCGATAGGATTGTGGTGGGGCCCATGCACATCGGCCTGGCGGGCGTCATGCGAAAGCAAGATCACCCGAGCGCACGGAAATGCGCTGCGAAGCGCCAGCGCAACGCCACAGCCTTCGCCCCGGCGAAGTCCGATAAGGATGAGATGCGGCGTAAGGTCCCGCAGACTCACCTCGAGCCGATCGCGGCTCGCGAGCGCGGCGACGAAATCGATCGGCACGCGCCCGGCTACCACCTCGGAAACGATGTCGCGCAGCAGCGGACTCACCGTCACTATGACTGCGCGGATGCGCCGCATCTTTGCCTTCTGCCTTGTCCGAGGGCTATTGGAATTCTACGAGCGGCGCGGGTGCCGACGAAATCCATCGGATGATGGATTGAAGATTGAACCCTCGGATGGACAAGCAGCGGCGAGCCTGGCCCGCCGGTTCCTAGCCGGGATGCTGTGCGTACTCGTGCAAGCGGGCGACGGCTTCGCCGCGGCGCCGGGCGTTCAGCTTGCGAAGCAAATTGTGGACATGCGACTTCGTCGTCGCCAGGCCGATGTTCAGCCGGCGGGCGATCTCCTTGTCGCTGAGCCCAGCCCCAATCAATTCGGCGGTTTGCCGCTCACGCGCAGTGAGGGCAGGTGATTGGAACGTCGCGTTGTGGCCGTTGCCCTCCCTCGCCCGGTCTGCAATCCGGCGGAGCAACCCGGCGGCCACCCGGCCCGAGCAATGTTGTTCGCCCTGATGGATATCCATGACAAGACGCACGAGGTCGGTCACGGAAGCATCACTCGGCACGTAGCCAATGACTCCCAATTCCGCCCACGCAACGATGTCGTCCTCCGTCTCTTTCACCGCGAACACGACGACGCGGACATTCGGAGCGACATGGCGGGTTCGCATGACCGCCTCGCCGCCGTTCGGGAATGCGGCGTCGAGCATGACGATGTCCGGCTGCAAGGCCCGGCTCTGCGCAACCGCCTGGGCGAGATCGGCGCCCAGCGCCACCACTTTCACCGATGGATGTCGCTCAAGAAACTCGGCGAGTCCTTCGCGCAGGAAACGCACTTCCGAGACCACCGCGATGCGCAAGCATTTCGCGTCGGGCGCAATAGGGCCCGGCTGACGTGCAATGCCGTTCGTGTCCACCGCCTGGTCCTCAACCATCGTGGCGGGGTTGCAACGTGGGCCGGCAAAGCAAATGCTCGTACCCACCAGAAGCACGTGGCACGCGCGCGTGCTCCGTCCTCGCCAGGCGGCACGCCGGAGCAGACTGGACGAGCGATGTAGCTTCGGTATTAAATAAGCCACAACGGTCCACGAAATGAGATGAAAATCCGTGAATTCGCATCAATCTCATCTTCCTGTTCCCTGCGGGCTGCTCTCCGGCAACGCGGACCGACAATGTTAAACCGGGCAGCAACCCGTCCTCGCGATTGTGTCCTCACAATTGTGTGAGTGTAAGCATATTGAAAGGTTTGTCGCGTCTCTAGAAATGGGATAGAGCATATTTTTTGTGCAAATTCGGCTAGATCGCCTCGCCGTGCCCGACGGGCCCGCGTATTCGAGTCACCGATCTATCAAGAAACGAGAGTATTATTTCTGGTTTTCAATCAAAAGGAGTAATATTTCGATGACTGTCACCAGGGCGAGAATTTCTCGGGAAGATACTCGCTTCTGCCTGCCGAATCATCGTACACAATCTGGTGGAGCGGCAAGTAGAACGTGGCTGTCGAGTACAAAAAACGACTTGTCGCATAGAACTAGCTGGGCGGCTCCTGTGTCGCGATGGTCGGCCTGACCACGGCCATGACCGACGGGGGCAACCCGGTATCACGATCGATTGCTGCCAACGGCCGCACAGATCGTTGACTGATAACCGGCCGCTGATCACTGATGGCCGACCATGATGTGGACCCTGCTCGACCTCGCCGGCTCGGTCGCGCTGCTGCTCTGGGGGCTGCACATGGTGCAGACCGGCATCCAGCGTGGCTTCGGCCCCGATCTGCGCCGCTGGCTCGGCACCGCGCTGGGCAATCGGCTTGCCGCGTTCGCCGCCGGTCTGGGTGTGACCGCCATCCTGCAAAGCAGCACGGCGACCGGCCTGATGGTCGCCGGCTTCGCCGCCGGCGGGGCGGTCGCGCTGGTCCCGGCGCTCGCGGTGATGCTGGGCGCCAATGTCGGCACCACGCTGATCGTGCAGGTGCTGTCGTTCGACGTCGCCGAGGTCGCGCCGGCGCTGATCCTGCTGGGCGTGATCCTGTTCCGCCGCGGCACCGCGACACCGACGCGAGATATTGGCCGCGTGGCGATCGGGCTCGGCCTGATGCTGATGGCGCTGCACCAGCTTGTGACGCTGGTGACGCCATACGAGGACATGCCCAGCCTGCGCCTGGTGCTCGGCGCGATCACCACGGAGCCGGTGCTCGACGTGTTGCTGGCCGCGGGCCTGACCTGGGCGGCGCACTCCTCGGTCGCGGTGGTGCTGCTGGTGATGTCGTTCGCCGCCAAGGGCGCGGTGCCGCCGGAGGCCGCCTTCGCGCTGGTGCTGGGTGCCAATCTCGGCACCGCGATCAATCCGGTGCTGGAGGGCGTCTCGGGCGACGATCCGGTGGCGCGCCGGCTGCCGCTGGGCAACCTGCTCAACCGGCTGCTCGGATGCATCCTGGCGCTTGTCCTGCTGCACCGGATCGGCCCGCTGATGGCGCAGCTCGATCCCGACCCGGCCCGCGCCGTGGCCGACTTCCATACCGGGTTCAACCTGATCCTGGCGGCGCTGTTCCTGCCGGCGCTCGGCCCCTATGCCTGGGTCCTGCGCAAGCTGCTGCCGGCCCGGGTGGCGGCCGAGGACCCGTCGCGGCCGCGCTATCTCGACCAGACCGCCCTGGAGACGCCGGCGATCGCGCTGGCCGCCGCCGCCCGCGAGGCGCTGCGCATGGCCGACGCGCTGGAGGCGATGCTGACCGGGGCGGCGGAGGCGCTGGCCGGCACCGACCGGCGGCGCATCGCCGAGGTGCGGCGGCTGGACGATGTGCTGGATCGGCTGAACAGCGCGATCAAGGCCTATCTCACCAGATTGGATCCCGAGACGCTGACCGAGGCGGATCACCGCACGCTGTCGCAAATCCTGGTGTTCGCCACCAACCTGGAGGCCGCCGGCGACGTGGTGGACCGCGACGTGATGGGGCACGCGGCGAAGCGGCTGAAGCGCGGCGTTCCGCTGACGGAGGAGGAGCGGGCGGAGGTGCGCCGCCTGCTGGGCCGTCTGGCTGCGACGGTGCGTGCCGCTGCCGCGGTGTTCATGACCGGGGATGCCCGTGCCGCCCGCCAGCTCGCCGCGGAGAAGGAGGCGTTCCGCGACATGGAGGCGGCCGCCACGCGGGCACATTTCGCCGGGCTGCGGGTTGGGCATGGCGATACGGCTCCGCTCGACCTCGACCTGCTGCGGGAGTTGAAGCGAGTGAACGGCCACCTGGTGGCCGCGGCGGCCTATCCGGTGCTGGAGGGCCAGGGCGAACTCCTGGCGAGCCGATTGCGCCTGGATTCCTAAGCAGAATCCGCCAGGTTGCGCCACGAACGACCCAGGCGAGCCGCCTGCGCCCCATCGTCAGGCCGTCCCCGGACTTGATCCGGGGGATCACCCGGCCATCTATCGCGGCACCGGTACTGGCAGGGATGGCCGGGTCAAGTCCGGCCATGACGACAAAAGAACGATCATCTGTGGGGCAACCGAGCGAATCTTGCTTAGATTCGTCCACAATCTGTGGAACATGGGGAGAACGCGATTGTGTTGCTTGGGCCGGCCGGCCCAAAGCGCTAGACTTTGGCTTCTGCCCAATCGGGTGGTTGTGTGAGAAGCACACTGTGGCGTGGTCGCAACAGACATGTATGTTGTGGCCCAATCGGGAGTGATGTCCCACATGTTGATTGACGACACGCTTCGCGGCGGCGGAAACTCGCTCGACACAGGCCAGGGGGAATCCGACGTGCTCGACGCAGTTCAGATGCCAGGTCGCTATCAGGTCCATATCGACCGCTCGCGCGATGCGCTGCTGACCGATTTCGGCCGAGCCACGCTGTCGGACCGGTATCTGATGCCGGGCGAGGATTTCCAGGACCTGTTTGCCCGGGTTGCCTCCTACTACGGCGACGATGCGGGGCATGCGCAACGCATCTACGACTACATGTCGCGGCTGTGGTTCATGCCGGCGACACCGGTGCTGTCGAACGGTGGCACGAAGCGCGGCCTGCCGATCTCCTGCTTCCTCAACGAGGCGTCCGACAGCCTGGAGGGCATCGTCGGGCTGTGGAACGAGAATGTCTGGCTGGCGTCGAAGGGCGGCGGGATTGGGTCCTATTGGGGCAATCTGCGGTCGATCGGCGAGAAGGTCGGTGCGGTCGGCAAGACCTCGGGCGTGATCCCGTTCATCCGGGTGATGGACAGCCTGACCCTGGCGATCAGCCAGGGCTCGCTGCGGCGCGGGTCCGCGGCGGTCTATCTGCCGGTCTGGCATCCGGAGATCGAGGAGTTCGTGGAGATCCGCCGCCCGACCGGCGGCGATCCGAACCGCAAGGCGCTGAACCTGCACCACGGCATCCTGGTGTCGGATGCGTTCATGCGCGCGGTGGAGGCGGACGAACAGTGGCCGCTGCTGTCGCCGAAGGACGAGATGGTGGTGCGGTCGATCTCGGCGCGGGCGCTGTGGGTTCGCATCCTGACGGCACGGATCGAGACCGGCGAGCCCTATTTGATTTTCTCCGACCACGTGAACCGCGCGCGGCCGGAGCATCACAAGCTGGCCGGGCTCGAGGTGAAGACCTCGAACCTGTGTTCCGAGATCACGCTGCCGACCGGGCGCGACCAGCACGGCATGGAGCGCACCGCGGTGTGCTGCCTGTGTTCGCTGAACCTGGAGAGCTGGTTCGAGTGGCAGAACCATCCGACGTTCATCGAGGACGTGATGCGGTTCCTCGACAACGTGCTGCAGGACTTCATCGACCGCGCGCCGCCCGGGATGGAGAAGGCGAAGTATTCCGCGATGCGCGAGCGCAGCGTTGGGCTGGGGGTGATGGGGTTCCATTCGTTCCTGCAGTCGCAGAACGTGCCGTGGGAGAGCGTGATCGCCAAGGTGTGGAACAAGCGGATGTTCAAGCACATCCGCGAGCAGGCGGACCTTGCCTCGCGCGTTCTGGCGGAGGAGCGCGGGGCGTGCCCGGATGCCGCGGAATACGGCGTGATGGAGCGGTTCTCGCACAAGATGTCGATCGCGCCGACCGCTTCGATTTCGATCATTGCGGGGAATTCGTCGCCGGGGATCGAGCCGATCGCGGCGAACGTGTTTTTGCAGAAGACGCTGTCGGGCAGCTTCACCGTGCGCAACCGGCATCTGCAGATGCTGCTGGCGGCGAAGGGGATGGACACGGACGAGGTGTGGTCGTCCATCACACTGAACAAGGGCAGCGTGCAGGATCTGGATTTCCTGACCGAGCAGGAGAAGGCGGTCTACAAGACCGCGTTCGAGCTGGATCAGCGGTGGATTATCGAGCATGCGGCGGACCGTGCGCCGTTCATCTGCCAGAGCCAGTCGGTGAACGTGTTTTTGCCCGCGAACGTGCACAAGCGGGATCTGCACCAGATCCATTTCATGGCGTGGAAGCGCGGGGTGAAGTCGCTGTACTACTGCCGGAGTTTGTCGCTGCAGCGTGCGGATAATGTGAGCGAGAAGGCGGTGGCGCCGGAGGCGTTTACTGGCGTGATGGGTGTGCCGGCGAATGATGGAGGGGCGCAGTTGCCGCTGGTTATGGGGGCGGCCGTTACGGCGGGGGCGAATGCGACGGATTATGAGGAGTGTCTGGCATGTCAGTAGGAGGAAATTTTATGAATTACACGCTTCAATCTTCAGAACGGACGTTCCAGCAAACAACCGCTATCAAGTCGGACGCGTCCGATCGACTTAAACGAGCCACGCTGTCTGATGATCCGGGCGAATTTAGGGCTGCGAGCATCGCCTTCGATCAAGCAGAGGCGGCAGTTCGAAAGACTCTTTCGGATCTCGATCAGGCCGTACGTGGAGTAATATGGGTGGCTCGGTAGGCCCGCATCGTCCCCGAAAAATCTATAAGCACGCGCCCACCGTTCGTTACTCGGTTGTTCTCAATTGTAAGCTGGCAGTACCGTTCGTGAACGTTTGTCCCGTAGGGGCCAAAATCCACTCGACCCCCAAGTTCGACAATAAGGGGCCAACGTTCGTGAGCGTCGGCAGGCTTGCCTTCGCAACCGAGTAATGGGTGGTCGAGGGAAGGCTCCCCATCGTCACGGAGCGGGATGTCGATGCAGAGATTGTAAGCCGGCTCGTTGTTTGATGGCTGCTCAAGGCAACGAAATATAACACGAGTGAGTTGGTAACCTGACGGGGCTACCTGCTCGATATTGGAAATCCGGTTCTTCGCTGTTATGTGTGGGTAGTAACGGCTTCAGGCAGCCGGGTTGATGTCGAGTTTGCCGGCCAGCAGATAGA
>JBGPND010000147.1:0-13223 GCA_041487355.1 Acetobacteraceae bacterium
CCCAGCAGGTTCTGCCGGAAGCGGCCCTGCTTGCCCTTCAGCATGTCGGACAGCGACTTCAGCGGACGCTTGTTCGCGCCGGTGATCGCACGCCCCCGACGGCCGTTGTCGAACAACGCGTCGACACTCTCCTGCAGCATGCGCTTCTCGTTGCGCACGATGATGTCAGGCGCGCGCAGCTCGATCAGCCGCTTCAGCCGGTTGTTGCGGTTGATCACGCGGCGATACAGGTCGTTCAGATCGGACGTGGCGAAGCGGCCGCCATCCAGCGGCACCAGCGGGCGCAGCTCGGGCGGGATCACCGGCACCACTTCGAGGATCATCCACTCGGGGCGCGCTCCGCTGTCGGCGAACGCCTCCATCAGCTTCAGCCGCTTGACCAGCTTCTTGCGCTTCGCCTCGGAGGCCGTCTCCTTCAGCTCGCCGCGCAGCCGGACCTTCTGCTCGTCGAGATCGATCTTGTGCAGGACCTTCTTGATCGCCTCGGCGCCGATGCCGACCTCGAACTGGTCCTCGCCGAACTCATCCTGCTTGGCGAGCAGCTGATCCTCGGTGAGCAACTGATGCAGCTTGAGATCCGTCGTGCCCGGCTCCAGCACGACGTAGCTCTCGAAGTAGAGGATCTTCTCGAGCTCCTTCAGCGTCAGATCGACCATCAGGCCGATCCGGCTCGGCAACGACTTCAGGAACCAGATATGCGCGACCGGCGAAGCCAGCTCGATATGGCCCATCCGCTCGCGCCGCACCTTGGCGAGCGTCACCTCAACGCCGCACTTCTCGCAGATGATGCCGCGAAACTTCATCCGCTTGTACTTGCCGCACAGGCACTCGTAGTCCTTGATCGGCCCGAAGATGCGAGCGCAGAACAGTCCGTCGCGCTCCGGCTTGAACGTGCGGTAGTTGATCGTCTCCGGCTTCTTGATCTCGCCGTACGACCAGCTCCGGATCTGCTCCGGGCTCGCCATCTGGATCTTGATCTGGTCGAAAGTCATCGCCTGGCCGGTCTGGCCAAGGATCTTCATGAGTTCGTTCATGCGTGCGATACCCTATGAATCAATGGGTGCATCAGTCCCGACGTCATGCCCAGGCTTGACCCGGGCATCTGTTCCAGCGCCGATGCAGCGATAGATGCCCGGGTCAAGCCCGGGCATGACGGGAAAAGTCACGATCACGCAGCGCGGCTATCCAGGTCGACGTTCAGGCCCAAAGACTTCAGCTCCTTCACCAGCACGTTGAAGCTCTCCGGCACGCCGGCCTCGAAGTTGTCCTGCTCGCGCACGATCGCCTCGTAGACCTTGGTGCGGCCGGATACATCGTCGGACTTCACGGTCAGCATCTCCTGCAGCGTGTAGGCGGCGCCGTAGGCTTCCAGCGCCCAGACCTCCATCTCGCCGAAGCGCTGGCCGCCGAACTGCGCCTTGCCACCCAGCGGCTGCTGGGTAACCAGCGAGTACGGCCCGATCGACCGCGCATGGATCTTGTCGTCCACCAGGTGGTGCAGCTTCAGCATGTAGATGTAGCCGACCGTCACCTTGCGCTCGAACGGCTCGCCGGTGCGGCCATCGACCAGAACCACCTGGCCGGAGGTATCCAGCCCCGCCCGCTCCAGCATGCCCTCGATGTCCGACATCCGCGCTCCGTCGAACACCGGCGTCGCGATCGGCACGCCCTTCTTCAGGTTGTCGGCCAACTCCATGAGCTGGTCGGTGTCGAGGATGGCGATCTGATCGCGATATTCCTCCTCGCCGTAGACGTCGCGCAGCCGCTCCAGCAGTGCCTCACGCCGCGCACCGGTGCGCCGGTATTCGTCCACCAGCTCGCCGATCTGCGCGCCAAGCGTGTGGCACGCCCAACCAAGATGCGTCTCCAGAATCTGGCCGACATTCATCCGGCTCGGCACGCCCAACGGGTTCAGCACCAGATCGACCGGCGTGCCATCATCCAGGAACGGCATGTCCTCCACCGGCACGACCTTGGAGACAACACCCTTGTTGCCGTGGCGACCGGCCATCTTGTCGCCGGGCTGCAGCTTGCGCTTCACCGCGATGAAGACCTTCACCATCTTCATCACGCCGGGCGGCAGCTCGTCGCCGCGCTGCAGCTTCTCCACCTTGCTGTCGAACCGCGCCTGCAACCGGCCGACGGCAGCGTCGAACTCGCGCTTCAGCGTCTCGATCTCCGCCATCACCGCGTCGTCCTGCACGCCGATATGGCGCCAGGCACCACGCGGATGCTCGGCCAGCACCTCCTCGTCGATCGATGTGCCGGCCTTGATGCCCTTGAACCCGCCGGTTGCCTTGCGGCCCAACAGCTTCTCGCGCAGCCGGTTGAGGAACGAACGCTCCTGGATCGCCTTCTCGTCGTCGCGGTCCTTCGCCAGACGCTCGATCTCGGCGCGCTCGATGGCCATCGCGCGTTCGTCCTTGTCGACGCCGCGCCGGGCGAACACCCGCACATCCACCACCGTGCCGGTCACCCCGGGCGGCAGCTTCAGCGAGGTGTCGCGCACGTCCGACGCCTTCTCGCCGAAGATCGCGCGCAGCAGTTTTTCTTCAGGTGTCATCGGGCTCTCGCCCTTCGGCGTGACCTTGCCGACCAGGATGTCGCCCGGATTCACCTCGGCGCCGATATAGACGATGCCGGCCTCGTCGAGGTTCTTCAGCGCTTCCTCGCCCACGTTGGGGATGTCGCGCGTGATCTCTTCCTGGCCGAGCTTCGTGTCACGCGCCATCACCTCGAATTCCTCGATGTGGATAGAGGTGAACACGTCGTCGCGCGCGATGCGCTCGGAGATCAGGATCGAGTCCTCGAAGTTGTAGCCGTGCCACGGCATGAAGGCGCACAGCACGTTGCGGCCAAGCGCCAGCTCGCCGAGTTCGGTGGAAGGCCCATCGGCGATGATCTCGCCTTCCTGCACCCGGTCGCCCACCCTCACCAGCGGCCGCTGGTTAATGCAGGTCGATTGGTTGGAGCGCATGAACTTGCGCAGACGGTAGATGTCGACGCCCTTGGTCGTGTTGTCGTCGTTGGTCGCGCGCACCACGATGCGCGCGCCATCGATCTGATCCACCATGCCGGCGCGGCGGGCAATGATCGTGGCGCCGCTGTCGCGTGCCACCGCCGCCTCCATGCCGGTGCCGACCAGCGGCGCGTCCGCCTGGATCAGCGGCACCGCCTGGCGCTGCATGTTGGAGCCCATCAGCGCGCGGTTGGCGTCATCGTTCTCCAGGAAGGGAATCAGCGCCGCCGCCACCGAAACCAACTGCTTCGGCGATACGTCGATCGCAGTCACGTCCTCGGGACGCACCAGGCGGAAGTCGCCCTGCTTGCGCACCGAGACCAGCTCCTCGGTGAATCGGCCGGTCGCGTCCATCGGCGCATCCGCCTGGGCGACGACGAGCTTCTCCTCCTCCATCGCCGACAGGTAGCGCGGCCCACGCTGCACCACGCCGTCCTTCACCAGCAGGTACGGCGTCTCGATGAAGCCGTACTTGTTCACCTTGGCGTAGGTGGCGAGCGAGTTGATCAGGCCGATGTTCGGCCCCTCGGGCGTCTCGATCGGGCAGATGCGGCCGTAATGCGTCGGATGCACGTCGCGCACCTCGAAGCCCGCGCGCTCACGTGTCAGACCGCCCGGGCCCAGCGCCGAAAGACGCCGCTTGTGCGTCACCTCGCTCAGCGGATTGGTCTGGTCCATGAACTGCGAAAGCTGCGAGGAGCCGAAGAACTCGCGCACCGCCGCCGCCGCCGGCTTGGCGTTGATCAGGTCGTGTGGCATCACGGTGTCGATATCGACCGAGCCCATGCGCTCGCGGATCGCCCGCTCCATGCGCAGCAGGCCGATGCGATACTGGTTCTCCATCAGCTCGCCGACCGAGCGCACCCGGCGGTTGCCGAGATTGTCGATATCGTCGATCTGGCCGCGGCCGTCCTTCAGCTCGCACAGGATCTTCACCGTGCGAAGCAGATCCTCCTTGCGCAGCACGCGCACGGAATCCGCCACATCGGTGAAGCCAAGACGCATGTTCATCTTCACCCGGCCGACGGCCGACAGGTCGTAGCGGTCGGGATCGAAGAACAGGCCGCGGAACAGTCCCTCGGCGGTCTCCGGCGTCGGCGGCTCGCCCGGGCGCATGACGCGATAGATGTCGATCAGCGCGTCATCGCGATTGGAGTTCTTGTCCACCGCCAGCGTGTTGCGGATCCACGGACCGTTCGACTGGTCGACCGCCAGCGTCGGCAGCCGCGTGATGCCGGCATCCTCCAGCGCGACCAGCTTCGGCTCGGTCAGCTCCTCGCCGGCCTCGGCATAGATCTCGCCGGTAGCCAAATTCACCAGGTCCTCGGCCACGAAGCGGCCGAGCAGGTCGGTGCGGCCGACCAGCACTTCCTTGGTGTTCTCGGCGATGCGCCGCGCCTGGCGCTGCGTCAGCTTGGCCTCGGCGTCGGCCACCACCTCGCCGGTCGCGGCGTCGATGATCGGCTCGAGCAGCTTCACGCCGCGGAACGCGTCGGGGTCGAACGGCCGCGCCCAGCCTTTCGCGGTGTGGTCGAACACCACCTGGCCGTAGAAGTAGTTGAGGATCTCCTCGGGCTCCATGCCGCGGATCTCGCCAAGCTCGAGCGTCTCGCCCTTCGCCTCACGCTCCGCGCGCAGCTTCGCCGTGGCAGCGCTCGCCAGCGCATAGAGCAGCGTCGTGACCGGCAGCTTCCGCTTCCGGTCGATACGGACATAGACGAGGTCCTTGCTGTCGAACTCGAAGTCCAGCCAGGAGCCGCGATACGGGATCACGCGCGCGGTGAACAGGTACTTGCCGGAGCTGTGCGTCTTGCCCTTGTCGTGGTCGAAGAACACGCCTGGCGAGCGGTGCATCTGCGAAACGATGACCCGTTCGGTGCCGTTGATGATGAACGTGCCGTTGTCGGTCATCAGCGGCATGTCGCCCATGTAGACCGGCTGTTCCTTGATGTCGCGGATCGAGCGCGCACCGGTGTCCTCGTCCACATCCCAAACGATCAGTCGCAGGATGACCTTCAGCGGCGCGGCGTAGGTCATGCCGCGCTGGATGCACTCCTCGACGTCGTATTTCGGCTCCTCGAGCTCATAGTAGACGAACTCGAGCCGGCCGCGGCCGGCGAAGTCGTCGATCGGGAAGACCGACTTGAACACTTCCTGCAGTCCAGCATGCAGCCGGCTGTCGTGCTGCACGTTCATCTGCAGGAACCCCTCGTAGGAGGCGCGCTGCACGTCGATCAGGTTCGGCATCGGCGCGACCTCGGGGATACGCCCGAAGTTGCGGCGGATGCGCTTGCGCCCGGTAAACGACCTGGTAATCGCGTTCATGAAGTGCCCTGCTTAGCTGCCTTTACGCTCGTCCGCGGCCATGACGTCCCCGGCCGCCGAGGTAGTTGTCCGTCGCGCAACGCGAATGGGGGTGGGAATCACGCGATTCCCGCCCGCATCCAGACCCGATGGAGCGGCGGCCCGGCGGTGCCGCGCGCCCCGTATTCGATCGATCGATCGTGCTATTTGACCTCCACGGAGGCGCCCGCATCCTCGAGCATCTTGCGGAGCTTGGCGGCCTCTTCCTTGTTCACGCCTTCCTTCACCGGCTTGGGCGCCGCCTCGACCAGATCCTTGGCCTCCTTCAGGCCAAGCCCGGTGATGGTGCGGACCTCCTTGATCACGTTGATCTTCTTCTCGCCCACCGTGGCCAGTACGACAGTGAACTCGGTCTGCTCTTCGGCCGGAGCCGCCGCGGCGGCGGCCGGCGCGGCGGCGGCCAGCGCCACCGGTGCGGCGGCGGAGACGCCCCACTTGTCCTCCAGCAGCTTCGAGAGCTCCGCAGCCTCCAACACCGTGAGGCCGGACAGCTCGTCCACCAGCTTCTGCAAATCAGCCATTTTCGTGTGCCCTTAATTTAGTCTTTGGTTGGTTCCATGCAAGCCGGCATTTGCCGGCAAGCTGTTCGCTGTTTGTGCATGCGAGGCATGTTATCACGATCGTGTGTTCATGCCGCCCCCCGGATCATCCCCGGACTTGATCCGGGGACCGGGGGCAAGCTGCCCTCCTGGTCCTTCCTGGCGAAGGCCCCGAAGACCCGAGCGAGCTGCCCGGCCGAGGCCTGGAGGACGCCGGCAACACGCGTCGCGGGGGCGGCGATCATCCCCACGAGGCGGGCGCGCAGCGCATCCAGGCTCGGCAGTTCGGCCAGTGCCCGCACCCCTGACGCGTCCAGCGTCTGGCTGCCGAGCGCCCCGCCGATCAGCACGAGCTTCTCGTTGGTCCTGGCGAACTCGACGGCTGCCTTGGCCGCTGCCACCGGGTCCCGCGACCACGCGAGCGCGGTCGGTCCCTTCAGCATCGGTTTGAGGCCGTCGAATCGGGTCCCTTCCAGGGCGAGGTGGGCCAGGCGGTTCTTCGCGACCCTGAAGGTCACGCCAGCTGCCCGCATCCGGCGCCTGAGTTCCGTCGCCTCGGCGACCGTGAGCCCCTGGTTGTGGGTCACCACGATCATCGAGGTACCGGCAAGCGCCTGATGGAGCTCGGCGACGAACTCCCGCTTTTCCGTACGGTCCACGTCCCGTCTCCATATGGCCTGGCGCGTTTGGACCGCGTCGGGCCGGGTTGCCCAAGGACCGTTGCCGGTCCGGTTCGCCTGTCCACAGCCGGAACCACCATCACGTCACCCCGGGCTTGACCCGAGGCCCAGATCTGGCTTCCCCGTCTCCCGCGCGCGGACCTTGCGGTCCCTTAAGTCCCCCCGTGGGAGGTCACGTGCGGTCTCGGACAGGTCGGGGACCTGCGTCCCCTGCCCGCCTGCCCCGAGGGACAGGCGTATCTCGATCTATCGCCCCCTCCCCCCAACCCCCTCCCGCAAGGGGAGAGGGAGTGCGTTCAACACTCCCCCTCCCCTTGCGGGAGGGGGTTGGGGGGAGGGGTAGCTAGCTAACTCGCAGCCAAACTCCCCAGGTCCACGCGCACGCCTGGCCCCATCGTCGAGCTGAGCGATACCTTCTGGAGGTATGTGCCCTTCGCCCCGGTTGGCTTCGCCTTCTGGATCGCGTCCGCCAGCGCCCGGGCGTTCTCCACCAGCTTGTCGTCCTCAAAGCTCACCTTGCCGATACCGGCGTGGATGATCCCGGCCTTCTCCGCGCGGAACTCCACCTGCCCACCCTTTGCGGCGGTCACCGCGCCCCTCACGTCCATCGTCACGGTGCCCAGCCTCGGGTTCGGCATCAGCCCGCGCGGTCCGAGGATCTTACCCAACCGCCCGACCACGCCCATCATGTCCGGCGTCGCGATGCAGCGGTCGAAATTGATCTCGCCGGCCTGCACCTTCTCCGCCAGGTCCTCGGCGCCCACCAAGTCGGCGCCAGCCGCCTGCGCTTCCTCGGCCTTCGGCCCGCGCGCGAACACGCCAACCCGCACCATCTTGCCGGTGCCGTTCGGCAGCGACGTGAGCCCGCGCACCATCTGGTCGGCATGCCGCGGGTCGATGCCGAGATTCATCGACATCTCCACCGTCTCGTCGAACTTAGCCTTGGCGTTCTGCTTCACCAGCTTGATCGCCTCGGGCAGCGGATACGCCTTGGTCGCGTCGACCGCCTCGTACGCCTGCTTCAGACGCTTGTCCTTTGCCATGGGATCAGCCCTCCACCACGGTCAGGCCCATCGAACGGGCGGAGCCGGCGAGCATCCGCACGGCGCCGTCGATGTCGTTGGCGTTCATGTCCTTCATCTTGACTTCCGCAATCTCGCGGAGCTGCGACGTGGTAACGCTCCCCGCCGGCGCGCTCTTGCCGACGGTCTGCGAGCCCTTGTCGATCTTCGCCGCCTTCATCAGGAAGTAAGTGTTCGGCGGCGTCTTGGTGATGAAGGAGAAGGAGCGGTCGGCGTAAGCCGTGATCACCACGGGAACCGGCATGCCCGGCTCCATGTTCTGCGTCACCGCATTGAATTCCTTGCAGAACGCCATGATGTTGAGCCCGCGCTGGCCGAGCGCGGGGCCAACCGGCGGCGACGGGTTCGCCTTGCCGGCCGGAATCTGCAGCTTGATGTAGCCGGCGATCTTCTTGGCCATATCCCTGGTCCTTTCCCACGTCCGAGGGTCCCGGGGACCGCGGTGCAAACGGCGCTGCCACCGCGCTACAGGCGGTGGGAGAGTCTCCCGCGTTCCGATGGAGCGGCGGCCTTTATCGGATGGCGCAGATCGAGTCCAGGGATATTTCCACCGAAGGTGTCGGCGTGGATGATCGCCTAGTGGGAACCAGTCGCGCCGGTTCGCCTGGAAACCTCAAGCAGGCCAGCGCGATCCAGTCGTCGCACGGCAGCCTCGGTCCGCCGTTCGATGTGCCGCACCCAGGCACGGACCAGCAGCCGGCATAGCCGCATCGGCCAGCCACCTGGCTTGGCGCGGCGATGTGCTTCGCTGCGGATTGCCGCCACCGGATCGGCATAGGCGACGTACATCGGCTGCTCCCCCTGTTCCACGCCCGACAGACTGCGCCCGACGTCGGTCCCACGCAGTGAACCCTGTCACACCTCGTTGGCCTCGTTTGCGAATGACTCGCATTCCCATTTCTGGACGGCTAACCGCGGTAGCGCCCCTCCGGCGGATCGTCGAGCAAGCCCGCACGATCGAGTTTCGCCACGGCGCACGCGATCCGGCGCTCCAGTCGATGCATCCAGGCCTGGACCAGAAACCGGCAGAGCCGGATCGCCGGGCCACGGGGTTCGACACGGCTCTGCGCTTCGGCGTGGTCGGCGGCGACCGGATCGGCGACCTTGGCGATGTACATGGGCTTTCTCCCCGCGAGAACGCCGTCATGCTGCCGCCAACGGCGGGCACGCTCAGTGGATCGGTTCACAGCGAAGGCGCGATTTTGCCCACCCCGCAGGGCGGTATCGTGCCGCTCTGTTCGCCTACTTGGGAACACTAGGCGGCGCGGCCGGAGTGCCTGGAACTGTCGGGACACGAGGCCAGCCGGAAATCCGCGAGCACCATCGCGAGCAGTCGCGAATTCGTCACCAGATCTTCGCAGCGTCGCCAACGGCATACCCGGACGGCACGGCTTGAGGCCGGCGCGCCGTCGGGACCACAATACGCGCCATCGACGGAGACCTGCCCTGCCCTACGCGCATACGCTCGGCGGAACACGATACGTCTTCCCGCACCTGCGGACGCTGCTGGCGCGGGCCACACCGTTCCGCTCGGGCGATACGCTGGCCGGGCTCGCGGCCGACAGCGCGACGGAACGGGTGGCGGCACAGATGGCTCTCGCCGATGTGCCGCTCGCCTCGATTCTGGCGGAACCGGTGATCCCCTACGAGGCGGACGAAGTCACGCGGCTGATCGTCGACAGCCACGCCCCCGTCGCCTTCGCGCCGGTCGCATCCCTGACCGTCGGCGAATTCCGCGAATTCCTGCTCACCGCCGAACCGGAGGCCCTCATCGCCCTCCGTCCCGGCCTCACCCCGGAGATGGCGGCAGCCGTAAGCAAGCTGATGCGGCTGCAGGACCTCGTCGCGGTCGCCGCGAAATGCCGTGTGGTCACCCGGTTCCGCAACACGATCGGCCTGCCCGGCCGGCTTTCGGTGCGGCTGCAGCCCAACCATCCGACGGATGATCCGCGGGGCGTCGCCGCCGCCACGCTCGACGGGCTGCTGCTTGGTGCGGGCGACGCGGTGATCGGCGTCAACCCGGCGACCGACAGCGTGGACGCCGCCATCACCCTGCTGACCATGCTCGACACCGTGCGCGAACGCTACGCCATTCCGACGCAGACCTGCGTCCTGGCGCATGTCACCACCAGCCTGCGCGCGATCGAGCGCGGCGCGCCGGTGGACCTCGTGTTCCAGTCCATCGGCGGCACCGAGGCGGCCAACCGCAGCTTCGGCGTCTCGCTCGCCTTGCTGCGCGAGGCGCGCGAGGCGGCACTGTCGCTGCACCGCGGCACCATCGGCGACAACGTGATGTATTTCGAGACCGGCCAGGGCAGCGCGTTGTCCGCCGATGCGCATCACGGCGTCGACCAGCAGACCATCGAGGCGCGCGCCTACGCCGTGGCACGTGCATTCTCGCCGCTGCTGGTCAACAGCGTCGTCGGCTTCATCGGCCCCGAGTATCTCTATGACGGCAAGCAGATCACCCGCGCCGGCCTCGAGGATCATTTCTGCGGCAAGCTGCTCGGTCTGCCGATGGGCGTGGATGTCTGCTACACCAACCACGCCGAGGCCGATCAGGACGACATGGACGCTCTGCTCACCCTGCTCGGCGTCGCCGCCGTGACCTATGTCATGGGCGTGCCGGGCGCCGACGACGTGATGCTGTCGTACCAGAGTACCTCGTTCCACGATGCGCTCTATCTGCGCGGCGCGCTCGGCCTGCGGCCGGCGCCGGAATTCGAAGCCTGGCTTGCGCGGATGGGCCTCGATCGCAACGTCGTGCCCGAACCGCTGCCACCGGCAATGTCGCCAGCCCTGATCGGCCTCGGTTGATGGAGCAGCTACCGGCTCGCTGGACCGATCTGCGCCGCTTCACCCCGGCCCGCGTGGCGCTGGGCCGCGCCGGCAACGGGTTGCCGACCGCGGCCCACCTCGACTTCCAGGCAGCGCACGCCGCGGCACGCGATGCGGTGCACGCCGCGCTGGACGTCGCCGCGCTGCAAGCGGACCTGTCGGCAACTTCGCTGCCGAGCATCGCGGTCCGCAGCGCCGCCCCCGATCGACGGACCTATCTGCTGCGTCCCGATCTCGGCCGTCGGTTGCGCGAGGCGGATCGTGCAAGTTTGCCCGCCACGCCGGGCGCCATGCTGTTCGTGATCTGCGACGGGCTTTCCGCCATTGCGGTGCAGCGCCACGCGCCCGTGCTGCTGGCCCACGTCATCCCCGGATTGCGGCGCGCAGGTCACGCCATCGCCCCGATCGTCGTGGCGGAGCAGGGCCGTGTCGCGCTCGGCGACGACATCGGCGAGGCGATGGGCGCCGAGGCAGTCGCGGTGCTGATCGGCGAGCGCCCCGGCCTGACCGCTGCCGACAGCCTCGGCGTCTATCTGACGTGGCAGCCACGCCGCGGCCGCACCGACGCCGAACGCAACTGCATCTCGAACATCCGCCCAGAGGGGCTTGCCCCGATCGCAGCGGCGAACAAGCTGCTTTGGCTGCTCGATGCGATGCGGCGGCTGCGTCTCACCGGCATTGGTCTGAAGGATGAGCAGCCGAGCACGCCGCCGATCCTGTCAAGCGGCGCTGATTGACGAAACGCCGCTGGATGCCAGATGATTCGGCAAAATAAGGCTTGTCCCCGGACCTGATCCGGGGGACCAAGGGAGGACCATCATGCCGGCAGCCCCGATGCGGGCCTTTCTCGGCTTCATTGCCGCGGCGATCGCAGTGTTGACCTTCCACCAGGGGATGGTGGCGGCCTTGCATGCGGTCGGCTGGGTTGCGTTTGCGCCCTACCGTACGACGCCAGTGCCGCCATTCGGCATTCCGGTCATCGTCAGCAACTGCTTTTGGGCCGGGCTGTATGGTGCCGTGTTCGGCCTCGCCATGCCGCGTTTCACCCGGCCGGCGTGGTTGTGCGGCCTGATCCTCGGCCTGATCGCGGTGCTGGTCGGCTGGTTCATCGTTGCCCCGCTGAAAGGCAATCCGATTGCCGGAGGCTGGGTACTGGCGAACATGCTGCGCTCCATCGCGATCAACGGCTTCTGGGGCCTCGGTGTGGGGGTGATTCTACCATTGCTGATGCCGCGCTCACTGGTGCGCGTGCATCCCTGATCCCGCGAGAATGATGGGTATCGCTGCGCTCAACCCATCCTACGGGCCACGTCGTAGGATGGGTTGAGCGCAGCGATACCCATCAAACTGGCGGAAGCGCTGTCATCAGCGCTCCCACCGTCCCATGGGCTGTGGCGGATGCGCGCGGATCACCGCCTCGTTCACCTCCGCACCCCAGCCCGCACCGGTCGGCAACAGCATCTCGCCTGCCTCGATCACCGGCACCGGTGTGACCAGGTCGTCCTTCCAGGGCACATCCTCGATGTCGATCTCCATCACCCGGAAATTCGGGATCGCCGCGCACATATGCGCGCTCATCAGCGATCCCAGATGGCCGTTGAAGTTGTGCGGCGCCACGTTGACCTCGTAGGCATCCGCCATTGCGGCGATCTTCATCGACTCCAGGATGCCATTCCACGCCACGTCGATGATCGCCACATCGACCGACTGCTGCTCGAAGAACGGTCGGAACTGCCGCCTGCCATGCAGCGATTCCAGCGACGCGATACGCGTGCGCGCCGACCGCCGGATCGTCGCCAGCGCCGCCGGATCGTAGCTGTCGATCTCCAGCCAGACGAGATCGAACGGCTCCAGCGCCTGAGCGAGCCGAATATAGCCTTCGGTCCTGAAGTTGAAGTTGAGATCGAGATACAACCCGACGCGCGGCCCAGCACCCTGACGGAACGCGGTCATCTGCGCCACCAGCCCGTCGACGATGCCGCTGTCGATGTTCAGCGCCGGCCAGCCGGGGCCGTTGAAGCCAGGCATGTGGATGTAAGGCTCCGGGCCATCGAAGCGAAAGATGTTGGTCTTGAGCCCCTTGAAGCCACGCCGCGCCACCTCCGCACCGGCGCGTTCGACATCCTCGAGCGAGCGGATCGGATCGAAGCCGGTCCACTCCTTGATGCGCGCGGCATGGCTGATCCGCCACGTGCCGCAATGCGACCAGTAGAGCTGCAGGCGGTCGCGCACCGGGCCGCCCAGCATCTCGTAGACCGGCACGCCGAGCGCCTTCGCCTTCAGATCGACCAGCGCGTTCTCGATCGCGGCGACCGCCTGCTGCGCGATGCCGCCCACCGACTGGCGCGTCACGCCGTGCAGATAGGCGGTGATCTTCTCCACCGGCCGCGGATCCCAGCCGATCAGCCGGGCCGCCAGCTTGCTGATCACGCCGGTCAACCCCTCCGAGCCATAGGACTCCATGTATTCCGACCAGCCGACCAGACCTTCGTCGGTGCTGATCTTCAGGAACGAGAAGTCGCGCCACCCCGCATTGCAATGCAGGTCCTCGATCTTGGTGATGCGCATGCTTCCCTCCCTCACATGGTCGAGCGAATGCTAGGCTCTCCGTGGCGTCATTGCGAGGAGCGCAGCGACGCGGGACTCACGGTCGGGTTGCGCACCGTGACCCAGATTTCCCCGTCGCAGCGCACCTCCCAAA
>JBGPND010000148.1:0-13205 GCA_041487355.1 Acetobacteraceae bacterium
CAACAACCTGCTCGCCGTCATCACCGGCAATGCCGAGCTGGCCAAGCGGCGGCCGGCCGGAAATCTGCCGCGGTTGATGGACAACATCCTGCACGCCTGCGAGCGCGGCGTCGCGCTGACCCGGCAACTCCTGTCGTTTTCGCGCCGGCGGGCAGCGAGCCCGCTTGTCATCGACCTGCGTGTCGAGATACCGCGCGTGGCGGAGATGCTGCACGCATCGCTGCGCGGCAATATCGAGATGCGGATCGACGTCGCCGAACAGCTCTGGCTCATCGAAGCGGATCTCGCCGAACTCGAGATCGCCTTGCTGAATGTCGCGGTGAACGCGCGCGACGCCATGCCGCAGGGCGGACGGTTCGAAATCGAGGTCCGCAATGTGGCGCCTGGCAGCGGCGGGACAGGCCTGGATGGCGAGCATGTCGCCATCGTGCTGCGCGACACCGGCATCGGTATTCCGGCAGACGTGATCGGCAAGGTCTTCGACCCATTCTTCACCACCAAGGTCCCCGGCGAGGGCACCGGGCTTGGGCTCAGCCAGGTCTATGGATTTGCCCAGCAATCAGGCGGGATCGTCGCCATCGACAGCCAGCCCGGCAAGGGCACCACCGTCACTGTCCGCCTGCCCCGCTCGCACAAGAATCTCGCGAGTGCCGCTGGCGCGGACCGCGCATCCGCTCCTGTGCAGGCGAGTGGGCGCATCCTGCTGGTGGAGGACAATCCACTGGTCGCGACAGTGACGGCGCAGATGCTGGGCGCCATGGGCTTCGAAGTCGAAGTCGTCGATCGCGCCCGCAAGGCGCTCGACCGGCTCGACGCGGAGGCCAGGTACTTCGACCTGCTGCTGACCGATGTGGTGATGCCGGAGGACATCAACGGGCTCGATCTGGCAATCGAGGTCCGGGCGCGGTTTCCCAACCTGCCGATCATCCTGATGTCCGGCTATAACGAGGTGGTCGGTGCGGATGGCGGGGCTTTTCCGATGTTGCGCAAGCCGGTCCGCTACGACGAACTGCAACGGACCGTCAGCAGGTTCCTGAGGCAGTCGGCGGATCACGCGAAACAGATCGCGGACGTGAATGCCAGCCCCGCCGCGGGCTGAGCCCGTCCTCCCCCAATCAGCCGCCGCTTGGATCGATCCAGCCGATATTGCCGTCGCTCCGACGGTAGACGACATTCAACCCGCCCGTGGTGCTGTTGCGGAACATCAGCACCGGCTGATCGGCAAGATCCATCCGCATCACCGCCTCGCTCACCGACAACCGGCTGATCTCGGTCATCTGCTCGGCAATCACGGTCGCATAGGCAACCGTCTGCATTTCGCCATTGGCGGCGGGCGCGGCGCCACCGTCTTCCTGTTGCAGGGTATACTGACGCGCCGCCTCAGGCCGCTCGCGATTGGCCGTGTCGCGCGCATGCTCGTTCACGCGGCGGCGATAGCGCCGCAGCCGCTTGGCGATGTGCTCGGCCGCATCGTCGAACGCAGAGTTGGCATCCGCCGCCTCGCCTTCGCCGCGCAGCATCAGCCCTCGGCCGGCATGCACATTGATGTCGCAGGTGAAGAAACTCCGCGCACGGCTGAACGTGACATACGCCTCCAGCGCATGATCGAAATACTTGCTGGCGATGACATCCAGGTGATCGGATACGCGTGTGCGCAGTGCATCCGACAATTCCACCTGCTTGCCCGAAACCGTGATCTGCATCATGCCTCTCCCCGAACGTGAAAGAGCGGGGTGCTGCCGGTCCGGGGGTCGCGCGGAATGGCGGCCTCAGGCCGGCACGGCTTTCTCCCGCCGGCGCTGCACAGAATTGGGGATGCGCAGCGCGTCCCGGTATTTGGCCACGGTCCGGCGGGCAATGTCCACGCCCTCCTGCCGCAAGGCCACCACAATCGCATCGTCTGATAATACGCCGTCTGCCGTCTCCGCTCCGACCAGCGTCCGAATGCGATACCGTACCGCCTCGGCGCTATGACTCTCGCCATCGGTACCTGAGATCGCCGTGGTGAAGAAATACTTAAGCTCGAACGTTCCGCGCGGCGTCGCGATGTACTTGTTCGCCGTCACGCGGCTCACCGTGCTCTCATGCATCTCCACCGCTTCGGCGATGTCGCGCAGAATGAGCGGGCGCAGATGCGCAACACCATGACGCAGAAATCCGTCCTGCCGGCGGATGATTTCCGCCGCCACCTTCAGAATGGTCTGCGCGCGCTGCTGCAATGAGCGAACCAGCCAGTTCGCACTCGCCAAATGCTCCGCGAGGAACAGCCGCTCCTCCTTGCGCGCGCGCGGCGCAACACGGGCATAGAACCGCTCGTTCACCAGCAGCCGCGGCATCGTGTCCGGATTGAGCTCGATCAGCCAGCCTTCGTCAGCGCCCGGGCGCATCAGGATATCGGGCACCACGATTTGCACCGGCGCCGCCTCATAGCTCGCCGCCGGCTTTGGATCGAGCGTGCGGATCTCGGCAACCATGTCCGTCAGATCATCAGCATCGACGCCGCAGATCGCCATCAGCCGCCGCATGTCCCGCCGGCCCAGCAAATCGAGATTGTCGAGCAGAGCCGCCATCGCCGGATCCAACCGGTTGCGCTCGGCGAGCTGTGCGGCCAGGCACTCCTTCAGGTCACGCGCGAACAGTCCCGCCGGGTCGAAGTGCATCATGCGCGAACGCACCGCCTCGATCCGCTCGAGCGGAATCGCCATCGCGTCGGCAATCGCCGTGGGCTCGGCGGTCAGCCGTCCGGCCGGACAAAGCAGCGCGATCAGATGCGCACCGATCATCCGATCCACCGGATCGTCGAACGAGAGCCGGAGCTGCTCGCCGAGATGATCGCGCAGCGGGCGGCGTGCATCCGCGATATCCTCGATGCCGCGCTCGTCGGTGTCGAAGTCGCGCGCCCCGCCATGCCCATTGATCGCCTGTGACCGCGGCGCGCCATCCGCCACACCGCCCGGATCATAGGTCTCGCTATAATCGGTATCGAGCGGTGCCGCTGTCTCGGACGGCAGCGTGTCCGCCTGTGCGAGCTGAGCGACATCCACCGCCTCGCTGACCCGCTCGGGAATCTGGTCCGGCGCCGCGCGCTCGGTCTCGGGAACCTCCGCCCTGTCATCGCGCTCGAGCAGCGGATTCCGCTCCAGCTCCTCTTCGACGAAGCTGGCCACCTCGATGTTGGAATATTGCAGGAGCTTGATGGCCTGACGCAACTGCGGCGTCATGACCAGGGTCTGTGTCTGGCGAAGATCGAGACGTGGACCGAGTGCCATTGCGGATAGCCTAGTTCTGCATCACCCGGCGGATCGTCAGCGACAGCGACATGCTACAGGCTGAACCTTTCGCCGAGATAAACCCGACGCACGTCCTCGTGCGCCACCACTTCGTGTGGCCGCCCCTCCATCAGCATCTGGCCGTCATGCATGATGTAGGCCCGATCGATGATGCCGAGCGTCTCGCGCACATTATGATCGGTGATCAGCACGCCAATGCCGCGATCCTTCAGATGCGAAACGAGATCGCGGATCTCGCCGACCGCGATCGGGTCGATGCCCGCCAGCGGTTCGTCCAGCAGGATGTAGGCAGGCTGAGATGCCAGCGCGCGGGCGATCTCCACGCGACGCCGCTCACCACCCGACAAGGCGAGCGCGGGCGTGCGGCGGAGATGGCCGATGCCAAACTCGCCGAGCAACTCGTCCAGCATCAGGTCACGCTTGTCCGGATCGGGCTCCACCACCTCGAGCACCGCCATCACGTTCTGCTCCACATTGAGGCCGCGAAACACGCTCGCCTCCTGCGGCAGATAGCCGATGCCCAAACGCGCACGGCGATACATGGGCAAGCTGGTGATGTCGGCGCCGTCCAGGCTGATCGAGCCGGTATCCGGCTGCACCAGGCCAACGATCATGTAGAAGGTGGTGGTCTTGCCGGCACCGTTCGGGCCCAACAGCCCGACCGCCTCGCCACGCCGCAGCTCGATCGTGACGTTCCGCACCACCGGGCGTTTCTTGTAGGTCTTCCCTACCCCGCGCGCCACGAGCCCCGCGCCGCCCGGCAACAGCCGAAGCTCCGCTGCCGGCCGCGTCTCTGTCCGCATGTCCTTCATTGCGCCGCCCCCGCCGGCTTGCCCGCGACCGCACCACCTGGCTGGCCAGGCGGAGGCTGTCCGGTGAGCTGCCTGTTGGACTCGTCGTTCGGAATGACCAGCCCCTGCACCCGCTCGCCGGTGCCAGCGAGCAGACGCGAAATGCCGGTCTTCATGTTCACCTCCGCCTCCGAGCCGTCGAGCTGGTTCTGCCCGCGCGTGATGCGCACACGCCCAGCCAGCCGGGCAATGCCGCTGTCGGGCACATAGACCGCGCGGTCGCCGATCGCGGTGTCGCTGACGGTGCGAACCGAAACGTTGCCGAACGCTTCGACCTTCTGCAGCTTGCCCGAGGCACCGAGTGGATCGTCGGTGGCCGGCTGCGCCGCCACATGCGTCGTCCCCGCCGGCGGCGCCGGTGCATCGCTGGTATAGGCGACCAACGTATCTGCCGCGAGCCGGCGACCGTCGTTGGTGACCACCACTGCGTTGCCGCGCGCCACGGCCATGTGCTTCTGCGACCAGTATTCCAGGCTGTCCCGCGCCGTCAGCACATCACTCGGCGTGGTCAGCTTCAGGTCATGCCCGGTCATCACCAACACGGCCTGGTCGATGTCGTACACCGCACGATCGCCCTGCGCCTGGTCGGTGGCGGTGAAGATGTGGACATGTCCCTCGGCCTGCACCCGATAGATCTCGTTGCCGCCGGTGTCGCTACCGGCAGTGATGGCGGCCTGGGCCGGCTGCTCCGCCGCCCCGGCCTTGGGCCGGTAGAAGGCGATCAAGCGGTCCGCCGCCACCGTCACGTTCTGCCGCACCGCCCGCGCATTGCCGCGCGCGATC
The DNA here is from genome assembly GCA_041487355.1 of Acetobacteraceae bacterium. Lineage (GTDB taxonomy): Bacteria > Pseudomonadota > Alphaproteobacteria > Acetobacterales > Acetobacteraceae > JAMXLO01. The sequence goes on from JBGPND010000148.1 coordinate 4,925, forward strand.
ACCTGCCGCTCCTCCTGCCGCCACTCGATCCCGTCGCTCGCCGTAATGTCGATCGGCCCGCCATGCGCGAGGTCCAATTGCTGTGCCCGCACCCGGCCGGACGGGATCATCACCGCGACGGCCAGCACGGCGGCGAGAAAGGTCCCCCTGGCGTTCCGTGCAGCCGCACCAGCTCTCATGGCGATGATCCGTTCAGGACGACGTGGGCGGGCCCGGCGAACTGGATGGCGGCGCCTTTGTCGGTGACGGTAAATCCCTGCGAGTCGAGGGTGCCGAACGGACCTTCGGCGTGCGTCGGATCGGAGCTGGCGGCGGCGCCGTTCTTCAGGTCGATCGAGGCGCTGGCAGTGACCAGGGTGGTGCCGTCGTCGCGGTAGAGGGTGACGGCCTGCGACAGATCGAGCTGGTTGCTGTGTTGCAGGTAGACGCCTTGCTTGGCCTGCAGCATCAGCCAGGTGCCGTTTTCCAGGGTGATGTCGGCCTTCGGCACGGTCAGGTCGATCCTTTCCGGGCCGTCCTGCTGGGCGGTGGCGGCCGTCACCGTATAGGGCCGGCCGCGCTCATCCACGCCATGGTAGCGGGCGTCGGTCAGGCGGGCGCCGCCCACCTCTCCGCCCATGTGCTGGAACGCTATGCGCACCGAGTCCTTCGCGCGATCGATCTGCGGCCAGAGCGCGATGGTGGCAAGCAGCAGCAGCGCGCCTGCAGGCAGCAACCACTTGGTCAGCGTGATGACGATGCGCCGGCGCGCCAATCCGCCTGGGTTGGGGGGGAGACGCACGCGGGTGGCGGCGGCGGCGACCAGATGCTGTCCGGGTCGTCGGGCGGGACCGGACCGCGCGGGCAGCGGGTCTATCGTCATGCCAAACCGGCCCGCAGCAGATCGTGGACATGCAGGATGCCGATCGGCGAGCCACGCGGATCGACCACGAACAGGGTGGTGATCGGCCGCCCGCGTGCGTTCATCACGTGCAGCGCCTCGACCGCCAGTGCCTCGGGGGCGATCGTGCGGGGCGAACGGGTCATGATCTCGCCCACCTGGCGGGACAGCAGGTCCGGCCCCATGGCACGTCGCAGGTCGCCGTCGGTGAGGATGCCGACGAGGCGGAAGCTGGCATCGACCACGCCGAGGCAGCCGAAGCGCTTCTCGGTCATCAGCAGGAGGGCGCGGTCCATCGCCGTGTCGGGGGGTGCGAGCGGGACCGCGTCACCGCTGTGCATCAGGTCGCAAACACGGCGGAGCCGGGTGCCGAGACGGCCGCCGGGGTGGATCTGGCGGAAATCGGACTCGGTGAACCCCCGCCGGGTCAGCAGGGCGACCGCCAGAGCATCACCCAGCGCCATCTGCATGGTGGTGGACGTGGTCGGCGCGAGGCCCATCGGGCAGGCTTCCGCGGCCGGAGGCAAAGCGAGCGCAACGTCGGCCGCGGTTGCCAGCGTCGATCCGGGGCGAGCGGTGATAGCGACCAGCGGCAGAGCGAAACGGCGGGAGTGGGCGACGAGATCGGCCAGCTCAGCGGTTTCCCCGGAATTGGACAGCGCCAGCACGGCGTCGCCCGGGACGATCATGCCGAGGTCGCCGTGCGAGGCCTCGGCCGGATGGACGAACAGTGCCGGGCTACCGGTGGAGGCGAACGTGGCGGCGATCTTGCGCCCGACGTGGCCCGACTTGCCCATGCCGGACACGACCACGCGGCCGGTCACCGCCGCGAGCAGATCGACGGCGCGGGCGAAACTGTCGTCCAGGCCAGCGGCGAGTGCCTGGAGCCCGGCCGCCTCGGTGCGCAGCACGGCGCGCGCCACCTCCAACTGGCCCGTCTCAGGGGGCCGGTCGCTTTCTGCCCTGGCGGCGGCAACGGCGGCAGTCATCGCTCGGCTTCGTCCTGTGCGGTGCGGGGCAGGATCTTGTATTGACCAGCCGAGGCGGCCGGGTCAACCCGCATGGTAAGCGCCGGACAAGAATCATGCCAATCGACGGTTTCCGGGCATGGCCGGGCTTGACCCGGCCATCAATGCGCAAAAATATCGGGCTGCTCGTAGCCGAGCAGGTCGAGTCGGGCCCGGGCGGGGAGGAATGCGAAGCAGGCCTCGGCGAGGTCGCGGCGCCCTTCCCGGATCAACAGCGTCTCCAGCTTACCCCAGAGCGCGTGCAGGTGCAGCACGTCGGAGGCGGCATAGGCAAGTTGTTCGGCCGTCAGTTCCACCGAGCCCCAGTCGGAGGTCTGTTGCTGCTTGGAGAGCTCGACTCCAAGCAGGTCACGGCAAAGGTCCTTCAGCCCGTGGCGGTCGGTGAAGGTGCGGGTGAGTCGCGCGGCGATCTTCGTGCAGCGGATCGGCGCGACCGTGATGCCCAGGCTGTGCTGCAGGACGGCCACGTCGAAGCGGGCGAAGTGCATCAGCTTCACGATGCCCTGGTCGGCGAGGAGCCGCGCGAGATTGGGGCAGTCATAGCCGCGCCCGCCGAGCGACGGCGGGATGAGCTGCACCAGATGGGCATGGCCGTCGCCGGCGGAGAGCTGCACCAGACAGAGCCGATCGCGATGCGGGTTCAGCCCCATCGTCTCGGTGTCGACCGCCACCACCGGCCCCAGCGCCAGCCCCTCGGGCAGGTCGTACTTATGGAGATGGATGGTGCCGCCCGGCATGAACTGTGTGCTGCTCATTGGCTTGGTGCCCAGGAGAAGACTCGAACTTCCACGACCTTGCGGCCACAGGTACCTGAAACCTGCGCGTCTACCAATTCCGCCACCTGGGCAATCCGGTGTCCCGCGACGGGAGCGGGAGAGCGGTAGGGCGCGCGATGTAGCCCCCGCCCGTGCGGACGTCAACCGCGAGGGCGGCGGCCAGTGCATTCACCCAACGCCGTGCGGCTGCGAGTTCGGGGCCGGTGACGACAAGCGGTGCGCAGCCCCGCGCTTCGCGGGCGCGCGTAGCGAAATCGGGATACAGCGCGATCGGCCCGCCGCCGTTGGCGAAGTTCGAGCGGTCGCCGGTGTCGAGATAGGATTCGGCCGGCAGCCCTTCCGCAAACAGCACCGAATGCTCGGGCAGCTCGACGTGATAGTAGGTCACTTCGTTGCGCGGCACCTGCGCGATGGTGGCGCCGTTGATCAGATACTTCACCGGTATCAGCACGTCTTCCACGTAGACGGCGTGATCTGGCGACAGGAACAGGTCGCGGCACGGCCGCCCGGGTCCAAATGCACCGGCGGTGATGCGCACCGGCCAGACCTTCCGGGGCTCAGGGTGGCGCGTGCTGTCCACGTGGCGGTGGCCGATCCAGGTGACGGGCTGTGCCTGCCCCCACCCCAACCCTCCCCCGCTTCGCGGGAGAGGGAGTGTTGGCACTGAACCCCCTCTCCCGCGAAGCGGGGGAGGGTTGGGGTGGGGGTGGCGGAGTACCACCTGCACCCGGTCGCCCTCACGCAGATCCTCCACCGCCACCTCGCCCCGCTCGGTGCTGATCCGGGTGCCAGCCACGAAGCACGGCGCGGTGCCGATGCCCCCGGCACCGTCCGCTACGAGGTTCGATCCCGTCACCGAGGTGCCGAACTGCAAGGTGCCGATTGTCGTGCTCGATGCGTCGAACAGCGTCAGCACATGCGTCGAGGCATCGAAGCTGGTCGAAGCGACCGAGGTGCCCGGCAGGACGATGTCGTCGCCGGTGATGAAGTCGCCGATCGCCGCGGCGAAGCCGCCGAGCGTGCCGATCGTCAGGATCCCGGTGCCGTCGGTGAACGTCACGGTCTGGGTGGCGGCGACGCTGCCGACATTGATCGTCAGGTTGCCTTTGGTATCGATCTCCAGCACGCCGGTGCCGGTGATCACCGGCGCGACCAGCGTCTCGGTGCCGCTCGCGGTGAACAGTGTGCCGGTGTTGACGATGGAGACGGTGGCGGTGATCGCACCCTTGCCGCCGGCGCGGCCGGTGTTGTTGACCACGCTCGGGTCGATGATGCCGCCGAACTGGTTCAGCACACCGTTGGCGCCGATGTTCAGGTTGTTGACGACGGTCAGCTCGGTGCCGTTGCCGAGCGTCAGCACGCCGACGCCGGTCTCACCGATATTCAGGTCGTTGGCGATGTCGAGGTGGCTGCCGGGGCCTTCGATGTCGACGTTGCCGGTGCCATTGGCCTGCAGGCCGATATCGCCATTCAAAGCGCTCACCGAACCACCGGAAAGGATCGACAGTTCGGCCGAAGCGGCATCGCCCACGGTGAGCTGGCCCGCCAGCGTCAGGTCGCTGCCCTTGCCGACCACCGAGACAATCCCGGATCCGCCAGCCAGCACGCCGACATCCATCTGGTCCGCTGCGACGGCGCCACCGCCGCTGACCGCCAGAGAGCCGAACGCAGCCTCGCCGACCAGCAGCGAGCCCGTTATGCTCCAATTGGAGCTGGCGCCCGTCACATCGACCGCGGAGCCATCCGAGCCAGCCTGCGCGGCAATCTCTGCGCCGTTCAGCCCCGCCACAGTACCCGGTGTGGTGATGACCGTGCCACCCGCCTCGATGGAAAGTTTGCCGAAACCGGCATCGCCGACGAGGAAGCGGCCCGTATTGCTCAGCAGCGACTTGCCGCCGATCACCGCGACATTGCCGCTGCCACCGGCAGATTGGGCGATAGCGAACCCCTGCGACGGATCGACGGATGTGTCGCCGGCGGTCTGCACCGTGCCCTGGTTGCCGACGATGAGCGAACCATTGCCCTGGTCACCGACGACAAGCTCCACGGGTCCGCTCCACACCGCGCCGGCACCGTCAATCGTCGCATCGGCAAAATTGCCAGCGGTGTCGGAGATCGTCGCGGACCCCGCACCCGACAGGGCCGTTCCGTTCAGCAGCAGCGTTCCGCGGTCGGTCAGCGTTACCCCGGCGGCGAGGCTGTTCGTGCCGCTGAGCGTCCATGACGCGCCGGGATCGATCGTGACCTGTGCAAAGCCGGTGAACTGCGAGCCAAGCCCGCTAAGCGTGCCTTGCAGTGAGGCAGAGGCGAGCTCCAGCGTGCTGACGATTGTACTGCCGATCGTATTGCCGCCCGAGACGGCGCCGGAGAAGCTCGCGCCCGGGCCGACAATGACCCGGTTGGCGAAGCCGGGAAACGCATCTATGGCGAATTCAGTGCCGCCGATCGAGCCGTAGTTCACCACCGTGGTCTGGAAATAGCTGACGATACCGAATGGACCGCCGGCGATCGTGCCGGTTGCCGCGTTGCTGATCAGTGCCGGGCCGTGGATCCAGACGGCGGCGCCGGTGTTGCCCGTGGCGTTGCTGGCGTAGATCGTGCCCTGGTTCAGCACCGTGCCGCCGACGCTGGCGCTGAGGGTGCCGATCTCCACCCCTTTCCAGGTGGCCCTTATGTTGCCGGACAGGCCATTGGTCACCGTGCCGCCGGCGGCCAGATCGACCCCGGCGGCATCAAAGGTGCTCAATCCGGTGAAGCTGCGGGAGCTGGAGACAGAGCCCAGGTTGTTCACCGACCCGCTGACATTGGTGATCTCAACGCCGAAATAGGCCCCGGTGATTGTGCCGGTCTTGGCATTGCTGACGTAGCCGCCGTCGACGAACAGCACGCCGCTTGCCGAGCCACCGGCGATCGTGCCCTGGTTCGCGACTGTGGCGGCGCTGCCGGTAGCCGCTACGCCATAGGCGCCGCCCTGAATGACCGCCGACCCGCCGTTGCCTACCGATCCGCCAACGAAGAGGGCGACGCCAGCAGCCGTCTGACCGGTGACGGAGCCGAGATTGCTGATCGTCGCCGTCCCGCGAGCTACGATTCCGTAGACGCCGCCGGTGATCACACCCGAGCCGGTATTGCTCAGGGTGCCGCCGCTGATAAGGGCGACGCCGGATTTCGACTGGCCGGTGATGACGGCCTGGTTGGTCACCGTGGAGACCGCGCCGCCGGCCGTTACCACCCCATAGCTGGCGCCCGTGATGGTGCCGGCGGCGTTGCCGACGGTGCCACCGCCGAACAGGTCCACGCCGACCGCTTTTTGGCTGGTGATCAGCCCGTGGTTGGTGACGGTCGCGGCATTGCTGCCGAAAGACAGAACGCCGTAGCGCCCTGCGCTGATGGTCCCGGTCGGCGCGTTGCTGACACTGCCACCTGCCGTCAGGACGACACCGAAGCCTGTCGTGCCGGTGTGGATGCTCCCGGCATTGACGACGCTGCCACCACCACCCAGCGCCACACCTTCGAAATAGCCGGCGATCACTGCCGAGCTAGTGTTGTTGACGCCGCCGCCGGCCATCAGCACGCCGCCGCTCAGCGGGGTAAAGGTCTTCGTTGTGGGATTGTAGCTGTAGCCGGGGGCCGCCGTGGTCTGGCTGGCGCTGATGTGGCCGTCGTTGACCAGCGAGCCGTCGCCGGGAAGCGATACTCCGACATCGTACCCGCTGATCCTGCCAGCGTTGCCTATCGCCCAGTAAGTCACCGCCGCGGCTTGCAGGGCGACACCGCTCGCGTTGGCGATGCTGGCCGACGAGAGGATAGTGACCGGGTTGTCGCCGGTGTTGGTGAGGGCGACACCTGCTGTGTAGGTGCCGTCGATGCTGCGTCCGCTCATTGACTCACTTTGCCCGCCATGACGCCTGCCTCCGACCGTACCCGCGTGCCATCCGACCGGCGGCGTGCTCCCGATCCGTAACCTCTACCGGAATGTGGCCACGCGGGAAGCCGCGTTACAAAACATTACCGCCGGTGCGGCAGGAAGTCCCGGTCACCAGGCGAGCGGACCGGGATTCTCCTCAGATTGCCACCAGCAGCCCATAGATCGCGGCAATCGCACCCGCTGCACCGGCGCCCAGGGCAAGCGCGGTGATGCGGGTCACCACGGCGACCGACGCCAGCACGATGGCAATCTGCAATGCCCCGACCACGAGTTCGAACTCGTGGTAGCGGTGAAAGGCCGCGTCGCGCGCCGCTTCCTGCACTTTCGCCCGCTCCGCAATCTGCTTCATCCCATCACCCTGCGGCTCGTCGCGCATGCGTGCCTCATTCTCGTGTGCACGCTTGATCTCCGCCTGCGGCCCGGCTTCAGCGGCGTTCGGCAGATTCGCCAATATGCCCGCCTCCGCCACCAGCACCGTCGCGCGCAAATTCTTCGCCTGGTAGAATGCCCAGTCATCGGCCACCGCGACATGATGCGTCAGGTATTCATTCTGCGCGCCCTTCTCGCCCATTTCCGCCAAAGCCAGCGCCGCCGCCAGCACCGCGATCAGCACCGCGATGCGGCGCGCGGTGGTATCGCCGTGCAACACATGCGCGTGGTGCGCCTCATCGATGCCTTCCCGCGCGTGCTCGATCGTCTCACTCATTGCTGATCATCCTGCTGCTGCAATCGGTCACGCCGGGTCGGGCGCGGGCGCCCCTGGTGAAGCCGCCTCGATCTCCGCATCCGGCGCCGGTGCCTCCAGCACCGCGCGGATCTTCGCGGCCAGGGCGGCGAGGTCGAACGGCTTGGCGATGAAATGCACGCCGCGATCCAGCGTGCCGTTGTGCAGGATGGCATTGCGTGTATAGCCGGTGGTGAACAACACGCGCAGCCCCGGCCGCGCGCTGCGCGCCGCATCCGCCAGCGCCCGCCCGTTCACCGCACCCGGCAATCCGACGTCGGTGAACAGCAGATCGATCCCGCCCCGATCGACGATCAGTCGGACTCCTTCGATCGCATCGCCAGCTTCCAGCACCTCGTAGCCCATCTCGCGCAGCGCTTCGACCGACGAACGACGCACCTCCTCATCGTCCTCCACCACGAGGATCGTCTCACCCTTGCCGCGCGGTTGCGCGGACGTGGCGGCACGCGCCGCGGCCGCCTGCCTGGTTTCCTGCCTGATGAGGCGTGGCAGATAGACCTTCACGGCGCTGCCCTGCCCCGGTTCGCTGTAGATCGCCACGTGTCCGCCGGACTGCTTCACGAAGCCATACACCATCGAAAGGCCAAGCCCGGTGCCCTGACCCAGCGGCTTCGTGGTGAAGAACGGCTCGAACGCCTTGCTCACGACCTCCAGCGTCATTCCGGTTCCCGTATCGCTGACCGCAAGCATCACATACTGTCCCGCTGTCACCTCCGCATGCGACGCGGCGTAGGCATCATCCAGATACGCATTGCCCGTCTCGATGGTCAGATTGCCGCCTTTCGGCATCGCATCGCGCGCATTCACCGCGAGGTTGAGCAACGCGTTCTCGAGCTGATTGGCGTCCACCCGTGTGAGCCACAGTCCGCCGGCCAGCACGGTTTCGATGGCGATGGCCTCGTCCAGCGTCCGGCGCAGCAGGTC
>JBGPND010000149.1:0-13092 GCA_041487355.1 Acetobacteraceae bacterium
GCGCGATATCGCCGCGATAGAACGCGTCCCGCGCGGCGGCGAGACCAGCGGCACGGCCACCCTTGCGCGCGGCGGCGGCTTCCTCGTCCGCCATGTACTGGATCGAGTTCGCCAGATCGGTCTGGAAGAAGCGCTGCCCTGGCTTCGGCGCCTCGCCGCCGGGCAGGTAGATCGCCGCATTCTGCGGCCATTTGCGAATCGTCTCGGCGCTTTCCGACATGATCTCGTGCGAGATCGACTGGAAGCCGAAGCCTTCGCGCCCGAAGCGGATCGCCGCGGCGGCAACGTCGGAAAAACTCATCGTGCCATAGCGCTCGAGCGCGGTGATCCACGAGTCCGGCGCGGCCGGCACGACGCAGCGCTTGATATTGGACAGGATGCGCCCGCCCTGATGTTCGCGGAACCACGCGGCGGACGCGAGCTTCGGCCATGGGCCAAGACCGCTGATGGACACCGTCTCGCCGGTCTCCGCGATGTGGATCATGATCGGCGCCACGCCGGCGAAGTGCACGTACTCGCATTGCAGCACGCCGAGTGCGATGCCCCCCGCGACACCCGCGTCGATCGCGTTGCCGCCGGCCTCGAGGATTTCGAATCCTGCCTGCGCCGCCAGGAAGTTGGCGGAGGCGACCATATGCCGCGTGCCGATGATCCGCGGATGATGCGCGGGCATGCGATGCTGGTCGGCCATCTCTACTCTCCCTTTTGCAGAGCGATCTCGGCGGCGCGAATGCGCCCGTCGATGCGCGGCGTGTGACGGATGCGCCGGTCCATCGCCTCGATGTTGAACTGATGGTGCAGCGGCACCAGTGCATAGTCGCGAAACGCTATGTCGGTCGCCTTGATCAGCAGTGACTCGCGGGCCTGGCGATCCAGCGTCACCAGTGCCTGATCCAGCACGGAATCAAACTCGGTATTGCTGTACAGCCCACGATTGAACGCACCGCGGCCGCGCGCAGCGTCTTGTGTCGCGAGCTGACTGATCAGCATGATCGAGGGCTCGGGCGTGTCGATGGTCCAGAAATAGGTGAACAGGCTGAACTCGCGCTTGTTGGCGCGCGGCACCCAGACCGCGTGCGGCATCACCTCGGGCGTCGTCGCAATCCCCACGCGGGTGAGCATCTGCGCCACCGCCTGGCAGATCGCCGCATCGTTGACGAAACGATCATTCTGACAAGAGATCACCAGCCGGAAGCCGTCCGGGTAACCGGACTCCGCCAGCAGCTTCCTGGCTGCCTGCGGATCGAAGCGGATCGGCGGCAGGTCGGGATCGTAGCCGTACTGCCCCGGCTTCATGTACTGATTGTCCGAGTCGGACTGGCCGTTCATGATCCGGTCGCGGATCGCGCCGCGGTCGATCGCCAGGTTCACCGCCTCGCGCACGCGCCGATCACGGAACGGATTGGCCGGCAGCTTCTTGTCGTCATTGCCGGTGATCTTCGGCGACGGACGTTCCTGCTGGTCGAACACGAAGCCGACGATGTCGTCCGACGGGCCGGATGCGACGATGAATCGTGCATCGCCCTTCACCCGCGCGATATCCTGCACCGACACCTGATCGATCAGGTCCACGTCGCCGGCGAGCAGCGCAGCCAGCCGCGAGGCAGGGTTCTTGATGTAGCGGATCGTCACACGGTCCCAGGCCGGCCGCTCCTGCCACCACGCATCGTTGCGCGCCAGCACCAGCCGGTCCGCGCGCGCCCAGGACACGAAGCGGAAAGGCCCGGTGCCAATCGCCACCTTGCCGGTGTTGTAGTCGGACGTGCTGGCGCCTTCGCCGTGCCTGCGTGAGACGATGCCGATCGCCGAGAGATATTCCGGCGCGAGCGGGAAGGCCCCCTTGGTATGAAACCGCACTGTCAGCGGATCGACCACCTCCACACGCTCGATCGCCTTCACGTATTCCGACATGTCCGTGACGGTGGTCGGCACGTTCGGCACACGCTCGATGGTGAACGCGACATCGTCGGCGGTCAGCTTCGTGCCATCCGAGAATGTCACGCCATCGCGCAGCCTGAACTCCCAGGTCGCGTCGTCGACCAGGCGCCAGGACGTTGCGAGGTTCGGCCCCAGCCTGTCCTGCGCATCCATCGAGGTGAGCGCCTCGAACAGATTGGGCATCAGGCTCTTGTTGCCGCCGAAATTGTGGAAATGCGGGTCGATCGAGTCCGGTTCGACCGCCAGGCCAAGCCGTAGCTCCGCCGCCATCGCGGGTGATGCCATAGCAAGCACCGCCGACAGCAGGAACACAATGCCCCGTTGCATGATCCGCTCACACCGTTGTCAGAGGCGAGAGCGTGTGCACCACTCGCCTGCGACGTCAAATCGCTCGCGACTTCTGCACCGCCAGCGACAACGCCATCTGCCCGAGCACGGCGGAGCCCAGCAACACCACCGCCACGGTCAGCACCGAACCCGGGTGCCAGGTCTCGACGATCACCGTGCACAACGCGCCATACGCCATCTGGGTGAAGCCGTAGAGGCCGGAGGCAGCGCCGATCGCATGCGGGTTGACGCTGACCGCGCCGCTCAGCGCGAATGGGCTCGCCATGCCGGCGCCGACCATGAACAGGACGATGGGGGCGATGACTGTCGTCACGCTGAGCACGTCGGAAAGGTCGGCGAGCATAAACAGCGCCGCCCCTGCGATGGCGAAGGAGTTCGCCAGTCGCAGCGCCACCTGCACCCTGATCCGCCCGGCGATGCGGTTCGCCAGGAAGCTGCCGGCCGCGACTCCCGCCATCAGCAGAAGATAGTAGAGCCCGACGCGCTCCGTCGGTTGGTGCAGCAGATCGACCAGAATGAACGGCGATGCGGCCATGAAGGCGTAGAACGACGTGGTGGTGCACGCTCCGCCCAGCACGTAGCCGCAGAACGCGCGCGAACGGAACAGGCGAAGCGAGCCGAGCAGCATCGATGCGCGGGTGCCCGATTGCACGCGGTTGGTTTCCGGCAGCAGCAGCACGGCCAGCACCAATGTCACGGTACCGACGATGGCCAGCAGCGCGAAGGCCGCGCGCCAGCCGATCCACGCAGTGGCATAGCCGCCCAGCACGGGCGCGATGGCCGGTGCCGCGGACATCACTAGGGTCAGCATTGCCAGTTGCGCCGCCGCCCGATCCGACGTTGCCGAATCGCGCACGATCGCGCGTCCCAGCACCAGGCCGCTGCACGCACCGATCGATTGCAGCACGCGCGCGAAGACGAGCGTCAGTGCGCCGGGCGCAGCGGCGGTCGCGATGCCGGCGAAGGTGAACAGCGCAAGCCCTGCCAGCAGCACGGGCCGGCGGCCGAAGCGGTCAGAGATCGGGCCGTAGAGCAATTGGCCGATGGCCAAGCCAACCAGATAGAGCGTGATGGTAAGCTGGATCGCGCCGGGAGACACGTTGAGCGCCCGCGCGGTTTCGGGCAGGGCCGGGATGATCAGGTGCATGCCGAGCGTGCCACACGCAGTGATCGCGACGACCAGCGCGAACGGTGCGTGGTCGCGCCGGCCGAGGAGCGGCGTTCTGTGCCACTTCATGCGGTGATCGGTCGTGACGAGGCGAACGCGCGCGTTGGCATCCGGCCATCGATAGCGGCAGGCTGGGGCGATGCAAAGCACCGGGACCGCGCCACTGCCAGCCACATCGAGCGAGCGACGCTGGAGCCTGGCGGCGGCGATCGCATCAGTTACCGTGTTCGGCCTCAGCATTGGCCAGAGCGCGCCGCTGCTGTCGCTGCTGCTGGAGGCGCGTGGCATCGACGTGACGCTCAACGGGCTGAATGCCGGCGCCGCGTTCCTCGGCGTTATCGTCGGGCCATTGCTGGCACCGCGCTGCGTTCGGTGGCTGGGGATCCGCAACTTCCTGCTGGTGTGCTTCAGCCTCGATATGACGCTGGTTCTCGCGCTGAAGGTGTTCGACAGTGTGGCGGCGTGGTTCGCGCTGCGCGCCCTGCTGGGCCTGGTCGGGTCCGGCATCTTCACGTCGGGCGAGGCCTGGATCAATCTGCTTGCCGGCGATGTGGGCCGCGGCCGCATCATCGGCCTGTATGCCGCTGCGCTGTCGGCCGGGTTCGGCATCGGGCCGCTGCTGCTGTCGGTCACCGGCATCGAGGGTTGGTCGCCGTTCATCGCCAACGCCGCCATAACCGCGTTGGCGGGGCTGCCGCTGCTCGGTGTCGGCAATCTTTCGCGCGCCTTCGGCCGGGAGCGCGGCGCCAGTCCGCTGACGATGTTCGCACGGGCGCCGGTCATTCTCGGTGCCGTGGCGATGTTTGGGCTGTACGAGGCGGCGCTGATGACGCTGCTGCCGATCTGGGGTGTGCGGATCGGATTGAGCGAGAGGCTGGCGGCGGCGACTCTGTCCGCGGTGTATTTCGGCTCTATCGTGCTGCAGGTGCTGATCGGCTGGCTGTCCGACAAGCTTCCCCGGATTGCGGCGCTGCGGTTGTGCGGTGTGGTCGGACTGCTGGGCGCGATCCTGGTGGTGAACGTGGCGGCGTCACCGCCGACGCTGTTCTGCGTGCTGTTCGTGTGGGGCGGGATCGCGTCGGGGATCTATCCGGTCGCGCTCAGCATGGTGGGCGACCGGTTCCGCGGCACGGAACTGGTCACCGTCAACGCCGCCATGATCATCGCCTACGGACTCGGTGCGCTTGCCGGACCGGCGCTGGGTGGCGTGGCGATGGACATCCGCAACCCGCAAGGCCTGCTGTGGCTGTTCGCGCTGTTGTTTGCCTGCCTGCTGGCGGCGACGCGTTTTACAGCAGGTCCGCCACGGCCGCGCGGTAGCGGGTGATCGCCGCCAGGTGGTCGGCGGCGCTGCGGCCATCGATGCGTTTGTGATGCCCACTCACATAGGTGGTGTGCGCCGTCACATGCGTGACTCCGGCCTGCTTCCAGAACGCGATCTCGCGCCGCCAGTCCGCCTCGGTGCCGGCGCCGGGGGAGACCCAGACTTCCAGCCCCATCTTTGACGGATCCCTTCCGGCTTCCCGCGTCAGCCGGCGCAGTTTCTCGAACGCGGCCACCGCGGCGTCGCCCGGCGGGTAGGCCAGCGGCATGAAGCCATCGCCGTATTTCGCCGCGCGGCGGAATGTCGCCTCGGCATGCCCGCCGTACCAGATCGGCACACGGCCCGACGCGGGACGCGGATTGATACCGGCGTCGTCGATGCGATGGAACTCGCCGGCGAAGCTGACATGCGGCTCGGCCCACAGCGCCTGCATCACCCGCACCTGCTCCTCCGACCGCTTGCCGCGATTGTGGAAATTCTCGTTCAGGCCGATGAACTCGACCTCGTTCCAACCGACGCCGATCCCGAGGCGGAACCGCCCGCCGGACAGTTGATCCAGGCTGGCCGCCTGCTTGGCCACCAGCACCGCCTGGCGCTGCGCCAGGATCAGCACGCCTACGGCGAAGCCGATGCGCTGGGTGCAACCGGAGAGGAAGCCGAACAGCACGAACGGGTCGTGGTAGGCGTTGGCGGTAGTGCCGACGCGGCGCCCGCCATGGTCCGCCGCCGGATTGACCCCGAGCACGTGGTCGGGTGCGACCAGATAGGCGTAACCGAGTGCCTCCGCGGCCTGCGCGTAATCGCGCAGCACCGTTGGACCGGTGCCGATATCGGCCACCGGGAGTGAGGCTCCGAGTTGCATGGGCTGTCCCCTTTCGTTTGCTGACGGGGACGGTAGCCGGGATTTGCGGGGAGGCACATGGGCCGGGTCAGTTTATGGTAATCTGCGCGGCGATCTCGGCTACTTCACGCAGTTGACACTCGCATCGTAGGGAAGCGGATAGTGCTGACGGTTCACATGTTGGAGGCGGCATCTAATCTTTCGCGGCTGGTGGAAGCCGTGGAAAACGGTAGCGAAATGGAAATCGTCCTCGTCCGCAACGGCCGACCGGCAGCCAAGTTGGTGGCGGTCGGGCGCCGGCCGCCAGGCAAACGGCGATGCCAGACGTCTGGCGCGCCCTCTGCGTTGAATCCTTAGCTTCCTTGCCAATCGCGACGCACTGACGGCGCCGCAGACACTGGTTCGCTGCAAAGCAATGGTCCAGTCCCGCCCGCGTTGACGCCACCCGTCATCGAGTTCAGCCTTCCCCTACCAACGGCGCCCAAACGACACAGGGGGAAACGCACATGCCGCTACCGGCAGACACCGATGCCACCACGCCGAAATACCTGCGCGACAAATACGCCATCGTCGGGGTCGGCGAGACCACCTACACACGCGGCTCCGGCAAGACCACCCGTGCGCTCGGCACCTGGGCGGTGCGCAACGCCATGCTCGACGCAGGCCTGAAACCCACCGACATCGACGGCATGCTGTCCTACTCAGGCAATGACTCCACGCCTTCCCCGTTCATCGCCGGCGACCTCGGCATCCGGCTCAATTTCTTCATGGACGTGAACGGCGGCGGGTCCTCCACCGAGGCGCTGATCGGCATCGCCATCGGCATCATGGAAGCCGGGATGTGCAAGTGCGTGGCGATCTTCCGCTCGATGAACGGCTACTCGCAGGTGCGCATCGGCGGCACCGGCGCGCGTTCGGCGGCGCCGGTCAACGGCGATGCGCTGCACAGCCGCGCCTATGGCTGGCAGAGTGCCGGGCAGATGTTCAGCCCCACCTTCATGCGCCACATGTACGACTACGGTACCACGCCGGAGCAGGTGGCGATGGTGAAGGTGATCCACTCGGAGCATGCATCGAACAACCCGAAAGCGTTCTACAAGAAGCGCTACACAGTCGATGACGTGATCAACAGCCGCATCATCTGCAAGCCGCTGCATCTGCTCGACTGCTGCGTGGAGACCGACAACGCCACCTGCATCATCATCACGAGCGCGGAACGTGCGCGCGACCTGCGCCACACGCCGGCGATGATTCGCGGCGTGGTCGGGCGCTGCTCCAAGCCGCGCATGGACATGCACTATCAGCACGGCCCGATCTCGCGCGTCGCCGGCTACTACGCCAAGGACATATTGTGGCCGAACGCAGGCGTGGGGCCGGAGGATGTTGATGCCACCGGCTCCTACGACGCGTTCACCTTCACTGCCATGCTGCAGCTCGAGGAATACGGATTCTGCAAGAAGGGCGAGGGCGGCCAGTATGTCAGCGACGGCACCATCCGTCTGGGCGGCAGACGGCCGAACAATACGTCGGGCGGGCATCTGTGCGAGGCCTACACCCACGGCATGAACCTGGTGATCGAGAACGTGCGCCAGTTGCGTCACGACGTGGATGATTCCTGTCCGATGAGGCCGGACGGCAAGCGGCAGCATACCCACGACTATCGCGAGGGTGGCTGCCGGCAGGTGCGCGACATCGAGGTCACGTGCAATCTGGGCTGGGCCAATCCGATGACCGGATCGGCCATGGTCATGCGGCGCGGCTGAGGGGAGGGACGGAACATGGCAATTCGCGCCGACTATCTCGGCATGCCGCTGTCGATCGACGATCTGGACGGCGAGAACCTGGAATACTTCCGCCACTGCGCGGAACACGACTTCCATCTGCAGCAGTGCGAGGAGTGCAACCTGCTGCGCTATCCGCCCACCACGGCGTGTCCGTGGTGCACCAGCCTGAAATCGCGCTGGACGCGGGTGGCAGGGAAGGGGGAGGTGCACTCCTACGAGGAAGTGCATCACGCTATCCAGCCAGCGTTCCAGGCCTGCGTGCCGTACATGGTTCTGCTGGTGGATCTCGACACGCAGAAGGGCAAGCCGACCGAGCATGAGGCGTTGCGCGTGGTCGGCAACCTGACCACACCGGACGGCAAGCTGGCGCCGCCCGATATGGTAAAGCGGATCGGGATCGGTTCGCGCCTGCGCATGGTGTTCAGCGACGTGGCGCCAGGTCTTTCGCTGCCGCAATGGACGCTCGACGAGGGCGCGCCGCAGCCGGCCAGGCCGTGGCGCTACCCACGCGAGTGAATACAAGGATCAGTTGGGGCTGGTGCTTGGACTATAGTTGGGCGGCGGCGGTCTTTGCTATGAAATAGCCGGTTGTTTCTGTTCTGTGCTGCTTGGCTCTCCGATCATCGCGCGCTTCGGCCGCGGCTCGTAGCGCCGGACATAGAGACCGCCAGCCACAAGCGCGGCCACGGCAGTCACGCCAGTGACGATGGCGGCCGGTCCAGCCGCCGCCTTCGCCTCATGCCCGCGAGCGTCCACAGCAGGACAACGACGACCCCAGCACGGTGTAGCCGTAGGTGTGCAGCAGCTCGATTAGATGATGGAGCGGGACGAGGGACGTGCTGTCTCGCGGCGGTTGAGGATGCAGGCGATGGACCGCGCAGCCACTGCGCGCGACTGGTATAAGGCTTGCGGGCCGGTGCCGGGCAAGGTGTGAGAGTGATGGACGAGCGATTCGACGTGGTGGTGGTTGGCGGCGGGCATGCCGGGTGCGAGGCTGCCGCGGCAGCAGCACGCATCGGCGCACGGACGCTATTGCTGACCCACCGGCTGGAGACGATCGGCGAGATGTCGTGCAATCCCTCCATTGGCGGGATCGGCAAGGGGCATTTGGTGCGCGAGGTGGATGCGCTGGACGGCCTGATGGGCAGGGCGGCGGATGCGGCCGGTATCCACTTCAAGCTGCTGAACCGGAGCAAGGGCCCGGCGGTTCGCGGCCCGCGGGCGCAGGCGGATCGCGCGTTGTATCGGCGCGCCATCCGGGGGCTGCTGGCGGAGACCGCGGGGCTGACGGTCCGGGCAGTCGCCGTCGAGGACCTCGAGATCGGGCTGGATGGGCGGCTGGCAGCCATCTTGTGTGGCGATGGAGCTCGGATCCGTTGTGGCGCGGCGGTGCTGACGACAGGAACCTTCCTGCGGGGCATGATTCACATCGGTGAGCAGCAAACTCCGGCTGGACGGGTGGGCGAGGCACCTTCAGTGGGGCTGGCGCAGACGCTGTCACGGCTTGCCTTGCCGCTCGGACGGCTGAAGACGGGGACACCGCCGCGGCTGGATCGGCGGACGATCGACTGGGATGGCCTGACCGCCGATCCCGGCGATACCGTGCCGGAGCCGTTCAGCGCGATGACGGCGCGGATCGCCAATCCGCAGGTTGAATGCCGGATCACCGCGACCACACCGGCGACACACGCGGTGATCCGGGCCAATCTGCACCGTTCGGCGGTATATGGGGGGCAGATCGCTGGCGTCGGTCCGCGCTATTGCCCGTCGATCGAAGACAAGATCGTGCGGTTCGCCGGGCGCGAGCACCACAACATATTCCTGGAGCCGGAAGGGCTGAACGATGAGACGGTCTATCCCAACGGCATCTCGACCAGCCTGCCGGAGGACGTGCAGCGGGAGATCCTGGCGACCATCCCAGGCCTCGAACGCGCCGTCATGACGCGCGCGGGCTACGCGGTGGAATACGATTATGTGGATCCGCGTGCCCTGACGCCCTGGCTGGAGGTACGGCAGCTTCCCGGCTTGTTTCTTGCGGGGCAGATCAATGGAACCACCGGATACGAAGAGGCTGCTGCGCAGGGCGTCATGGCCGGGATAAACGCCGCCCGCCAGGTTGGCGGGAGCGCGCTGGTGACCCTCGATCGGTCCGAAGCGTATATCGGCGTGCTGATCGATGATCTGACGACCCAGGGCGTGAGCGAACCCTATCGGATGTTCACATCGCGCGCCGAGTACCGTCTGACGCTGCGGGCGGACAACGCCGATCTTCGCCTGACAGGCAAGGGATTGGGTTGGGGTTGCATCGGTGCGGCGCGGGCAGCGGTATTCACTGCACACAGTACTGCCGTGGTGGTCGCACGCGAGCGGGCGAAGGCCGAGGGAGGATACCCTGCGGGCCTGGCGCGACACGGCATCACGGTGCGTTCCGATGGTCGCTGGAGATCTGTGCTCGAGATGCTGGGCCACGAAGGCATCGAAATACCGACGCTGGCGGCGGCATTCCCCTGGCTGCGGGCTCTGCCGTCACGCGCGTTGGACCAGTTGCAGACGGAGGGGCGGTATGCCGGATACCTGCCGCGCCAGCAAGCCGACATCCGGTCCTTCCGGAAAGAGGAGGCAGTCGCGCTGACTGGGGTGCCCTTCGGGGAAATCGGCGGACTATCGAGAGAGTTGCGAGACAAGCTGACCGCGGCACAGCCGACTTCTCTGGGAGCGGCCTCCCGCATGGAAGGCATGACGCCTGCCGCGCTGGCGGCGATCGTCGCACATGTCCGTAAGCGTCGGCCCATGTCTCCAGCATCCGCTGCCTAAGAAGCGTTCCACGTGGAACATACTTCAACGTCGAACGATGTTCCACGTGAAACGCAGCGCGAGCTGGATCGCCTCGTGGCGCTTCTCTTGCGCTGGAACAACACGGTCAACCTGGTGGCGCGGGCTGACGAACCGTTCCTCTGGGACAGGCACATTGCCGATTCACTCCAGTTGGTCCCGCTCATGGCGCCGCGGCCAGAGCGCGGGATTGATCTTGGCTCAGGCGCGGGATTTCCGGGACTGATCCTGGCTCTCGCCACCGGCGTGCCCTTCGACCTTATCGAGGCGGATCAGCGCAAAGCCGCCTTCCTGCGGGAGGCAGCGCGAGTGACCGGCGCCCCCGTCCGAGTCCACTCGGTCCGCATCGAGGCTGCCGCCCTGCCGCCGGCACCTCTCATCACAGCACGGGCGGTCGCGCCTTTGCCCAAGCTTCTGGCGCTGGCCGCCCCCTTGCTCGCGCCCGGAGGCATGTGCCTGTTCCTGAAAGGCGCCAACGTGGACGCGGAATTGACGCAAGCGGCGACACAGTGGCACATGCAGGTGGAGAGCATTCCCAGCCACACCGCCCCAGGCGCCCGCATCCTTCGAATCACCGAGCTCAGTCGTGTCCCTCGCTCAGCCTGACGCCGTCCAGGCAGACCCGCCGGCGGAGCGCAAGCCGCGGGTTCTCGCCATCGCCAACCAGAAAGGCGGCGTCGGCAAGACGACGACTGCCATCAATCTGGCGACCGCGCTGGCAGCCGTGGGGGAGGCGGTTCTGCTCATCGACCTCGACCCACAGGGCAACGCCTCCACTGGCCTCGGCATCGCCCGCTCCGACCGCGCCACCGGGAGCTATCGCCTCATCACCGAGCGCCTGCCCCTCGCCCAGGCGGTCCGTACCACATATATCCCCAACCTGTCGCTGATCCCAGCCGAGCCGGACCTTGCCGGCGCCGAAATCGAGTTGGTCGGTCTGGAGCGCCGCGAATACCGGCTACGGGACGCACTCGCCGAGTTGCGCGCGCCCCCCAGTCCCTACAGCTTCGTCCTGATCGACTGCCCGCCAAGCCTCGGCCTGCTCACACTCAATGGCCTCGTCGCGGCGGACGCTGTGCTCGTGCCGCTGCAATGCGAGTTCTACGCCCTGGAAGGCATCAGCGGCCTGATCCGAACGATCGAGATGGTCAAGCGCGGCTTCAATCCTGGCCTGCGCCTGCAAGGCATAGTGCTCACCATGTTCGACCGGCGCAACAACCTGTCAGACCTGGTGGCCGCCGACGCCAGGGGATTCTTTGGTTCAACCGTCTATGAAACCGTGATTCCCCGCAACATCCGCATCTCCGAGGCCCCGAGCCACGGCAAGCCGGTGCTGCTGTATGATTTCCGCTCACCCGGAGCCCAGGCCTATGTCAGGCTCGCCGGCGAACTCCTGCGACGGGAGCGCGCAACCCAGGCCCAACCAGGAGCCTCCGCATGAGCGCCAAGGAGACCGCTCCCCGGCTTGGCCGAGGCTTGGCCGCCCTGCTCGGTGATGTCGCCGTCCAGGCCCCGCTACAAGCTGGTTCCGTCCGCCAATTGGCGCTCGATCAGCTCGAGCCCAACCCCTTCCAGCCGCGCTCGACCATCGACCCGGCCGCGCTCGACGAACTCGCCCAGTCGATCCGCACCCGCGGCATTCTGCAGCCGCTGCTGGTTCGCCCGCACCCAACCGAGCCGAGCCGATTTCAGATCATCGCCGGGGAACGCCGCTGGCGGGCCGCGGGCGCCGCTGGCCTGCATGAGGTGCCGACGCTGGTCCGCGAGATGGCCGACACGGATGCCGCCGCCGTGGCCCTGGTCGAGAACCTGCAGCGCCAGGATCTCAACGCGATCGACGAGGCCGAGGGCTACGAGCGCCTCATCGTCCAGTTTGGCCTGACCCAGGAGGCCGTGGGCCAGGCCATCGGCAAGTCCCGCAGCCACGTCAGCAACACGCTGCGGTTGCTGAATCTGCCGTCGACGGTGAAGGAAGCGCTGCGGAGCGGCATCATCTCGGCCGGTCATGCCCGCGCTCTTCTGGCCCACCCTGAGCCAGAGACGGCGATGCGGGACGTGATTGCCAAGCGGCTGTCCGTCCGTCAGACCGAGGCCCTGGCGGCGCGCGAGTCCGGTTCCTCAGCCGCAGAGCGCGCCCTGCCGAATCGTGGCCCGGACACAGTTGCGCTCGAACGCCACCTTGCCGAGCAACTTGGCCTCAAGGTGCGGGTCACCTTCGACGGCAGGGGAGGAGTCATCCAGATCCACTACACGGATCTCGAACAACTGGACAATCTTCTCAGCAGATTTGCCGCCACCTGATATCAGCCAATACCAACCGGCATTGACATTGACCCACCTGACGTCGCTTCATCGTCATGGCCCGCGCAGGCGGGCCATCCACGATTTTCCTTGTTGCAATCAGCAAAGTCGTGGATGGCGGGCCCCCGGCCTTCGCCGGGGCATGCTTCGCCCGCCAAGACGGCCGGGACTGCCATCGGCCAGGGTGTGTCAGTGTTTGCGACGCTTGGTATAAGTAAAGCGACCAATATTCTCGTAAAAATATCAATTAATACTTTATCTTGTACCTCTTGACCCCTTCGCTGCCGCGGCCCTTCGCGCCAGCGTCAGAACCGCGTTTCGGGACAGCACAAGGTCCGGGGCTCCAGTGCGCTTGCAGGCGCGTTCGGCTTCGGCGAGCCCCGCCATGGCCGCCATCAGCCCGCCGGACGACCAAAGACCCAGTGCCTTGGTGAAAGCCCCCACCCGGCGGTAAAACACCGGAGGCCGAAGCGATTTCGTCGCCTCGGCTGCAGGCAAGCCTTCGTCGACCGCCAGCCGCGCCCGGTGCAGGCGCTGGAGATGCATCAACGCCGCA
>JBGPND010000150.1:0-12910 GCA_041487355.1 Acetobacteraceae bacterium
CCGCGCAGGTGAAACAGCGTTTGTCCGTCACGCGAGAAGGCAGGCGCCGCGGCAGCGCTGATCGCGACGAAGGCTTCCGGATGGTTCGTCATGTCGGAAGCATACCGTGCCGGCTGGGCTTGGAAAGCGTGGCGGGATGGGGTTTGCTCGCGCCATGCGGCGTATCGTGCTGGACAGCGAGACCGACTGGGAAGGCTGGCGCACCGCCACCCGCGCGCTGGTCCTGGCCGGTGTGGCGCCGGACGATGTGCGCTGGTCGGTGCGCACCCATGATGGCGACGGCGACGCGCTGCCGGAGGGCAGCGGCAGCTTCAGCGTTTCGCGAGCCCTGGTCTCGCTGGCGTCGCTGGCGGTCCAGGCACGCGATCCTGCGCGGTTCGACCTGCTTTATCGGCTCGTCTGGCGCGCCAACGCCGGGGAGCGCGTGCTGGAGAAGACCGCCGATCCGGAGGTGAGGCGCGCGCAGGGCCTTGCGTTCGCGGTCCGCGCCGAAGCCCATCGGATGCGCACGCTGGTGCGCTTCCTGCCGGTTCCCGAAAACACCCGGACCCGCTACCTCGGCTGGTACGAGCCGGCGCATTACGTGCTGGAGGCGAACGCGCAACTGATCGCCCGGCGGTTTCCTGATCTGGCGTTCTCCATCCTGACGCCTGATTGCGCCGCGCACAGGGATGCGACGGAGCTGCGGTTCTCCGCCGGTGCCGATCGCGACGCCGTGCCGGACGATGCGGCGCTGCGATCCTGGTGGAACTCGCATCACGCAGGTTTGTTGCGCGACTCCCGTGTCGGGACGGCGATTCCGGAGGCGGAAGCGCTCGACGAGGCACCGCGGCCGCCCGACCGCCCGGCGCTCGGTCCGGTGGTGCTGCCGCTCCACACCGATGCGGCGCTGCAGGAGGCGATGCACGAGGCCGCCGATTGCCGTCGTTGCCAGCTCTATGAGCCGGCAACCCAGACGGTGTTCGGCGAAGGTCCCGCGCATGCCAGTGTGATGTTCGTGGGCGAGCAACCGGGCGACCAGGAGGACGTGATCGGCCGGCCCTTCGTCGGTCCGGCCGGCCAGATCATGGATCGCGCGATGGAGGAAGCCGGCATCGACCGGCGCACCGTCTACATCACCAATGCGGTGAAGCACTTCAAGTTCGTGCCGCGTGGCAAGCGTCGCATCCACCAGCCTCCGGAAACGCCGGAGATCCAGGCGTGCCGCTTCTGGCTCGACGTGGAGCGCGTGCGGCTGCGTCCGAAGCTGGTGGTGGCCATGGGCGTCACCGCGGCACGTGCCGTTCTGGGCCGCGCCGTCACCATCACCCGCGAACGCGGCAAGCCGATCGATCTGCCGGACGGCCAGACGGTCTTCGTCACCGTGCATCCGTCCTTCCTGCTGCGCGTGCCGGATGAAGACGCGAAGGCACGGGAGTACCGCGCCTTCATCGCCGACCTGCGGAAGGTGGCCGAGCTGGTCGGCGGCGATCAGGCTGCCGCAACGCTGGGCGGAACGCCTTCGGGATCCAGGCGATAGCCGCCGCCCTCGGTGACCAGCAGACGCGCATTCGCCGGATCGGGCTCGATCTTCTGGCGCAGCCGATAGATATGCGTCTCCAGCGTATGCGTCGTCACCGCGGCGTTGTAGCCCCACACCTCGTTCAGCAGCACCTGCCGCGCCACGGCGCGGGTGCCGGCGCGATACAGGAACTTCAGGATCGCCGCTTCTTTCTCCGTCAGGCGGATGCGCCGGTTCTTCGTCGGATCCTGCAGCAGCTTCGCGGACGGGCGGAACGTATAGGGCCCGATGGTGAACACCGCATCCTCGCTGTTCTCGAAGATGCGGAGCTGCGCGCGCAGCCGCGCCAGCAGCTCGTTCAGCCGGAACGGCTTGGCGATGTAGTCATTGGCGCCGGAGTCGAGGCCGCGGACCACATCGGTCTCGGCGTCGGACCCGGTCAGCATGATGATCGGCATCTTCTGCCCCTGCTTGCGCAGCCTGATGCAGAGATCGCGCCCATCGCCATCGGGCAGACTCACATCGAGGATCACCGCATCGAAGCGGGCATCCTTGGCGGTCAGCTTTTCCTCGGCCTCGCCGATGGTGCCGGCTTCGGTTGTCGTGAATTCGCCGTCGACCGCGAGCTGGTCAGCCAGGGTCTCGCGCAGGGCTCCGTCGTCATCCACGATCAGGATCGGTCGTTCAGCCGACATTTTCTGTCCCCTCGCTCCTACCGGGCGCACCTTGCACCCACTCGTCCTCATGCTCATACACGCTCCGGCCGCAGAAGAACGCGCGGCCTGCGGCTCCAACACGAATGCTCTACACACTCAACAACCTGCCACTGCGATTCACACTGTCGCAAGAGACTCACATTTCCGCGAGCCAGGCCGAGACATTTCATGCGCTCCGCCATATAGTTGCTTGTGGCGGCATCACACAGCAGGCGGTGTGGGTCCGTCTGTCAGTCCGCGGGCAGACTTGTCGTCAATCGTGACAAAAATAGGCCGTCATTGTTCCATTTTCGTATAATCCGATGAAGCACGCCCCCCGCCACGGTCAGGTTCGTATGCAGGAAACCGCCGCCAGCGTCCCGGTTATCGCGCCGGACCCCGATGTTCTGCGCCTGCGGGCGGTGCATCGTGCGGCGGCCGAGCTGCGCCGCGGGACGCCGGTGCTACTGACCGGCGAGGCGCCGCTTATTCTGCTGGCCGCCGAAACAGCGGGGCCGCGCGGTCTGGCCGAATTGACCGCGCTGGCAGCGGAGCCACCGGTGCTGCTCCTGGCCCCGGTGCGCGCCGCCGCGGTGCTGCATCGCCCGCTCGAGCAGGGGACGCCGGCCGTCGCGCTGCGTCTCAGCAGCGAACTGCTTGCTCCGGGGCCACTCCGCGGCTTGGCCGACCCGACCGTGGAGGAGCTGCTGCCGGCGGAGCCCGAAACCGCGCCAGTGCCCGAACTTGCGCCATCTGCGCTGGTTCTAGCCAAGCTTGCCAGGCTGCTGCCCGCCGTGCTGGCAGCACCGATCGGCCCGCATGCCGAGGCCGGAGCCATGCGGCTGGGTCTGCTCAGCGTTCCGGCGGCTGATCTGGCGGCCTATCCGGTGGCCGCGGCGGCTGGCCTGCGCCAGATCGCATCGGCGCGGGTGCCGCTGGAAAATGCACCGGATTCACGGGTGATCGCCTTCCGCACCGAGGGGGCGGCGATCGAGCATCTCGCTATCATCATTGGGCGGCCGGAGAGGGTGGACGCGCCGCTGGTGCGCATCCATTCGGAGTGCTTCACCGGCGATCTGCTGGGCAGCCTGCGTTGCGACTGCGGGCCACAACTGCGCGGCGCCATCGCCCGCATGGCCGAGGAGGGCGCAGGTGTACTGCTCTACCTGGCCCAGGAAGGCCGCAATATCGGCCTGGTCAACAAGTTGCGAGCCTACGTGCTGCAGGACCGCGGCCTCGACACGTTGGACGCGAATCGGGCGCTCGGTTGGGGGGCAGATGAGCGCAACTTCCTGATCGCCGCTACCATGCTGGAGGCGCTGGGCATCTCGCGCATCCGGCTGCTGACCAACAATCCCGACAAACTGGCGGCGCTGACCGCCTGCGGCATCGAGGTGGTCGGCCGGGAAGCGCATGCCTTCGCCCCGAACGGCGTGAACGACCACTATCTCGCCACGAAGGCTGAGCGCTTCGGCCACCTGCTGGACTAGGCCCCGTGCAGGCGATCGTCCATCCCGACGGCCGGCTGGTGCTAGGTGGCCTGGTATTCCGCGCCGCACTCGGCCATGGCGGCGTGCGCAGCGACAAGCGCGAGGGTGACGGCGCCACGCCTGTCGGCCTGTTGCCGCTGCGCCGCGTGTTCTACCGCGCCGATCGGGTGCGCCGGCCTGACTGCGCCGTGCCGGTCGAACCGATCGTCCCGACCGACGGCTGGTGCGACGATCCCTCCCGCGCTGATTACAACAGCATGGTCAGGCTGCCGCACGACGGCCGGCATGAGGAACTGTGGCGGCAGGACGGCCTGTATGACCTGGTCGGTGTGCTTGGCTGGAACGACGCGCCGGTGCAACGGGGCCGCGGTTCCGCGATCTTCCTGCACGTGGCGCAGCCCGACTATGCGCCGACCGAAGGCTGCGTCGCGCTGGCGGTCGGCGATCTCCAGCGCGTTCTGGCGGCGGGGCTGACGGAACTGCTGGTGTTGCCGGCCTAACGCGGCTCGCGGCTCAGCCCGCGTGCATCCAGCGCCGCCAGATACGCCTGCCAGCGGCGATCCTGCTCGCGTCCCAGCTCGTGCAGGTAGTCCCAGGAATAGATGCCGGTGTCGTGCAAATCGTCGAACACCAGGCGCACGGCGTAGTTGCCCACCGGCTCGATCGCCATGATGCCGACATGGCGTCTGCCGGGAATGATCTTCTTCTGATGCGGCCCATGGCCCTGCACCTCGGCGCTCGGGCTCTCCACCCGCAGGTACTCGGCCGGATAGGCGAAGCGGGAGCCGTCGTCGAACTCGACCTCCAGCACGCGCTCGGCCTTGTTGAGGCGGATTTCCGTGGCGACCGGCATCGCACTAACCTCTTCAATCCGTCATGGCCGGGCGTGACCCCAAGGAATCAGGATAGGGACGTGCGCAGGAAGTATTCCCCCCTCCCCTTGCAGGAGGGGGAGGGCTTTGCACCACCACCGCTTATCCTGATGCTCATGGGGCGTGACCCGGCCATCACTCCTCCAGCTTGCGCGCTTCTTCGGGAAGCATGATCGGGATTCCGTCACGCACCGGATAGGCGAGACCAGCCTTGCGGCTGATCAGCTCGCTGGCCTCGCGGTCGTACTCGAGCGGGCCCTTGGTCAGCGGACAGACCAGGATCTCCAGCAACCGAGGATCGATCGGCGCCTGCCGCTTCGTTTCGACCGGTTCGTCCATGGCGCTCCCCTCCCGTCAGCTCACACTGCGCCCGCCTGGCGAATCGGGCGCCATCGCGCCCATCTGCAGCAATGCGAGCAACGTCGATGCGCGTTCCGCATCGCCGGGCGCCTCAAGCAGCGCCTGCTTCTCCGCCGGTTCGAAGGGGCACACCATGGACAAGGTGATCACCAGCATGTCGTCTGGCAGGCGGCGGATCGCATCCCAGTTCGCATCGAAGCCGCGATGGGTGAAATAGCCGCGCAGCGCGGCAAGCACCGCATCCCGACCGACGCCGATCGGGTGCTCCTCGAGATCCAGGTCGGCAAGGTAAGGCGTGAAATCCCCGCGTACGCGGCGATAGCCGCGGCGCATGGCAACCTCGGCGGCAATCGCGAAGCGGATCACCCCGGTCAGCGTGATCAGATAGCGGCCATCATCGGATTCGCTGAACGACGAGAGGCGCCCGAGGCAGCCGACACGGTAAAGCGCCGGACCGGTAGCGGTCTCCGGCAGGGTGGGGTCCGGCTGGATCATGCCGAACATGCGCCGCTGGCCGAGCGCGTCCTCGGTCATCGCCAGGTAGCGCGGCTCGAAGATGTTGAGCGGCAGCTTGCCCCTCGGCAGCAGCAGCGCGCCCGGCAGCGGGAAGACCGGGAACTCGCCCGGCAGATCCTCCACCCTGGGGTGGAAGCCGGCCATCTAGCTGAACAGGACCGACGACAGCTTGCGGCGCGCCGCCATGGTCGCCGGATCCTCGAAGCCCCAGGCCTCGAAGAACTTCAGCAGCTGCAGCCGCGCGGCGTCGTCGTTCCAGGCGCGGTTGCGCCGGATGATCTCGAGCAGGGCATCCGCTGCCTGATCCCGCTCGCCGATGGCATTCAGCGCGGTGGCCAGGTCGTAGCGCGCCTGCAGATCGGTTGGGTCGGCGGCCAGCCGTGCCTGGAAGCTCTGCAACTGGTCCTTCGCCTTGCGGCCTTCCTCGGCCAGCGCGAGCGCGCTGCGTGCGCCGGCGATCTCGGCGTGGTCGGCGAGCTTCGGCGGGACCTGGTTCAGCGCCGCGCGCGCCTGATCCTCCTGGCCGAGCGCCATCAGCGCGCGGATCAGCCCGCCCCAGGCATCGGCATTCTCCGGCTCCTGCTGGAGCAGCATGCTGAACAGCTCGCCGGCGTGCTGCACGTCGCCCGCTTCCACCGCCGCCTTGGCATCGGCGAGCAGATCGGCGCTGGGCATCGAGCCGCCGGCCACCTTCAGCAGGCCCTCGACGAAGCGCTTCACCTCGGATTCCGGCAGCGCGCCCTGGAACATGTCGGCGATCTGGCCCTGCCAGAAGGCGGCGACGGTCGGCACCGACTGCATCGGCAGGCCGAGCTGGGCGAGCTGCTGCACCAGCGAGCGGTTCTGGTCGATATCGATCTTGACCAGCTTCACCCGGCCGGCGGCGGAGCGGACCACCTTTTCCAGGGTGGGTGTGAGCTGTTTGCAGGGACCGCACCAGGTCGCCCAGAAGTCGACGAGGACGGGGACGCTGCGCGAGGCTTCCACCACGTCCTGCATGAAGGTCTTCTGATCGCCGTCGACGATCATGGCGGTGGCGGCGCCGTTGCCGCCGCCCTGCGCGGATGGGTTCTGGCCAATAATGATGTCGTCCATGGTTCCTGGCCTTCGAGGCTGTCGAGGCATAAATGTTGCGGCTGCCGCGCCAGACAAGCGCGGGCAGCAGTCGTTGCGGACCATGCCGGTCCTGCGGTCTGACGTCCAGAGCGGAGCAGCGTGGTTCGGCTTGCAATCGGGGGGGAAGCCGCCTAGAAACCGCGCCCTGATCGGGAGCGCGGGCGTAGCTCAGGGGTAGAGCACAACCTTGCCAAGGTTGGGGTCGAGGGTTCGAATCCCTTCGCCCGCTCCAGTCGCCTATCCTCCAACCACTCTCCGCCATTGCCCGGACCGGAAAAAAGCCAAGTTCTGCCAAGGGTTTGGGTCGTGGGGTTGATACTGCGGAGGCGGAACGACCGCCTAATTCTCTCTCCAGAGCGCGTTTTCTCTCCGAGGCGGGGCTCGAGCGCCTGAAGCAGGCGCTGGTCACCCAGCTCGAAGCCTCCGGCCTGGAAGCGCCGGACTTCTCGGGCAGCAACGCCGGGCACTGAGCCCCGCCGCGGGATGCGCCGACGCGCACATCCTGCCGACCGCCCTGTTGATGCAGGTCAACGTCGCAGCATCGCCGCCGGCGCATGCTGCGGCGATTCGACCGTCACGAGGGCAGGTCCATGCCGCCGATTCTGAAACTTCCTTTCGTTGCCGCCGTGCTGCTCGCGTTCGGCCTGACCGCGCAGGCGGCGCCCCCCGCTCCCACCGACGGCACGCCGGTGAAGGTCACGCCGGAGATGCGCGGCGCCGGCGCCGTCTCCTCCGGCGTGAAGACGCCGCCGCCGCCGCCGGCCACCGGCACGGCGGACAAGCCGGTGCCGGCCTGGAGCGGTCCGTTGCCCTACCCGATCATCATCGCCGACCGCCGCAACAACCGGCTGATCGAAGTCGCCCCCGACAAGCGGGTGGTCTGGGAGCTCCCCTCGCCCGACCTCGGCATCTACCGCGGCAACGACGACGTGTTCTTCTCCCCCGACGGCAACAGCCTGATGGTGAACGAGGAGGACAACTACGACATCCACATCATCGACTACGCCACCCGCGAGATCGTCTGGAGCTATGGCGAGCCCGACACCAAGGGCAGCGGCCCCGCGCAGTTCAACTTCCCCGACGACGCGCATCTGCTGCCCGACGGCACCGTGATGACCGCCGACATCCGCAACTGCCGCATCATGTTCATCGACCGCGCCGAGGTCACGTTGAAGGAACAATGGGGTCAGCCCGGCACGTGCCGACACGACCCGCCGCGCTTCCTGAATCTGCCCAACGGCGCCACCCCGCTGCCGAACGGCGACGTGCTGATCACCGAAATCCCCGGCTCCTGGATCACCCGCGTCACCCGCGCGGGCAAGGTGGTGTGGAGTGTCCAGGCGCCGCACGTGCGCTACCCCTCCGACGCCTATCCCACGCATGACGGCCAGGTGATCGTCGCCGACTATTCCAAGCCCGGCCGTGTGGTGATCTTCGACCCCGCCACCGGCAAGGTCACATGGGAATACGTCGAAAAATCCGGCGAGAAGATGCTCGACCATCCCTCGCTGGCGCTCGAACTGCCGACCGGCGACATCATCCTCAATGACGATCTGCGCCATCGCGTGCTGGTGATCGACCGCCGTACCAAGCAGATCGTCTGGCAGTACGGCGTCACCGACAAACCCGGCCACGCGCCGGGCTACCTGTTCTACCCGGACGGGCTCGACATCGACGTGTTCCACGACTGGAAGACGGCGCTCGGCGTCAGATGAATTTCCGCGGCCTGTTCGCGGCGCTCGTATCCTGGCTGCTGGCAGCCGCGGCGGTGGCGGCCGAGCCGCCGCGCATGCAGGTGGACCCGTTCTGGCCGAAACCGCTGCCGCACAACTGGATTCTCGGCCAGGTCTCCGGCGTCGCGGTCGATGCCGCGGACAATGTCTGGATCATCCAGCGCCCCGGCAGCCTGACCCCCGACGAGAAGGGCGCCGCGCTGCACCCGCCGCGCAGCATCTGCTGCGTCCCCGCACCGCCGGTGATCCAGTTCGATCCCGCCGGCAACGTGCTGCGCGCCTGGGGCGGCCCCGCCAAGGGCTACGACTGGTTCCAGAGCGAGCACGGCATCTATGTCGACCCGAAAGGCTTCGTCTGGCTCGGCGGCAACGGCACCAATGATGGGCAGGTGCTGAAATTCACCCGCGACGGCGCCTTCGTCCTGCAGATCGGCCACCCCGCGCACGGCGCCGCGAGCAACGACGTGACGCGGCTGGGCCGCCCGGCCGACGTCGCGGTCGATCCGGCGGCCAACGAGGTCTACGTCGCCGACGGCTACGGCAACCGCCGCATCATCGTGTTCGACGCCGATACCGGCGCCTACAAGCGGCACTGGGGCGCTTATGGCGGCCGCCCCGCCGACACCGCCCAGCCCTACGACCCAAAGGCGCCGCCGCCGCGCCAGTTCGGCACGCCCGTGCACTGCGTGAAGCTCGCGAAGGACGGGCTCGTCTATGTCTGCGACCGGCAGAACGACCGCATCCAGGTCTTCCGCAAGGATGGCGGCTTCGTCGCCGAGTGGCGGATCGCGCCGCAGACCCTGGGCGCGGGCAGCGTGTGGGACCTCGCGCTCTGGCCGGATGCCGGCCAGACCCTGCTGTTCAACGCCGATGGCGAGAACAACCAGGTACGCATTCTCCGCCGCGCCGACGGCACGCTGCTCGGCGCCTTCGGCCGCGCGGGTCGGCAGGCCGGCCAGTTCCACTGGGTGCACAATCTCGCGATCGACAGCCACGGCAACGTCTTCACCACCGAGGTCGACAACGCCAAGCGCGTGCAGCGCTTCCACGCAGGCTCCACGCCGCCAAGCTAGTGGATAGAATCAAACGGATGGAACCCACCGAACAGGACATCCTGCCCAGCTTTGCGCCGTTTGCCGTGGGCTCGTGCGTCTGATTTTCACCGCTAGCTCTTTGAAGAATGGGTTCTGGAGCATGTCCGGCGCAACCATCGTTCCGTCCTTAACCTTATTGCCGGCCGTGCCGCGGGACACCTCCGCGTAGGACAAAGCTGGCGAGCACCCAGTCCCCACCGCTGCTCCAGACGGTACTCGTCACGGCGGTAGGCGGCAGAGTAGCGATGGCATGGCGGCCGCTCTGCCGGGACGACGGATCAGGGTACAGTCAGGCGGTACACCCGCGCCGCGGTGCCACTGTAGAGTGCCGTCTTTTCGGCCGCCGTCGCACCGGCGGTGATGCGCTTGAAGGCATTCCACAGCTCGGTGCAGCCGCAGGACTGCTTGTCTGGCGGGAAGTTGCTCTCGAACATGCAGCGGCTGGCGCCGAAGGCTTCGATGCACGGCTCGATATACTGGCGCCACGCGGCAGCGAGTTCCTCGGAGGAGGGCGGAACGTCGCGTTCATGGAAGTCGAAACCAAACGAGGTCATGCCGATGCCGCCGAGCTTGACGTTGACGTTCGGGCATTTGGCCAATTCGACGATGTCCTTTCGCCAGCCGGCGAGAATCTCCTGCCGGCGGCCGGCATAGGGGCCTACGCCGAGCACGCCGCCGACATGGTTGAGGATTATCGTGGTGTCGGGGAAGGCGCGGGCGAGGTCGATCGCGTCCGGTAGTTGCGGATGATACTGCCAGGATTCGAAACTGAGGCCGAGGCTGCCGAGCTGGGCGAAGCCCTCGCGGAACCTGGGATCACGCGCCAGGTGCGGCGGAATGACGCGGGAGGCGAACTTGCCGACCGCGTCACTGCCGTCCCAGGCCACGCCGTAGCGGATGCCGCGGAAGCGCCCGCCGCCGACGGCGAGTTGGGCCTCCAGCACATCGCGCACATGCGCGCCGATGGTGAGGTCGGCGTGGCCAATGATCGCCTCGGCGACGCGGCACGCGCCGTAATTGCCCGACGCACTCATCGCCGCGATACCATTGACAAACTCGACCTCGCCCACCGGCGCCATCTCCGCGGGACCATGCTTGCGGTGCATCGCCTGGCATTCGAGGAAGACGGTGGCGACGATGTTGTGCCCGCCGCTGATATCCGCCAGGAGCTCGGGCAGAAAGTAGTGGCCGCGGTGAGGCGTGTCCCAGAAATGATGGTGCGGGTCGATGATCGGCAGATCCGGTTCCAGCGCTGTTTCGCCTGGCCGCTTCGCCAGCCATGCTTTCAGGTCGGCGTCGTTGCGGTATACGATGCCGCGGTACTCGCCCTTGGAATCCCCGGGTTGAGCCATTTCCGTCCCCTTCGCTGCCTTGTGGTTTGGCCAGCGTTATCGGCAGCACTGCTGTTGGCGAGCGTAGGCCGCGGCGGGCGTGCAGGACAAGACGGGCGCGATCTCAGATTGCGTGCGTGCCCGGATCGCGCAAGATGGCGATGCATCCCAATGCCGAATGGGAGACATCCATGGATCTGGGATTGAAGGACGCTGCCGTCCTGGTCACCGGCGGCAGCCGCGGCATCGGCCACGCCATCGCCATGGGCTTCGCCGCCGAGGGCGCACATGTCGCCATCTGCGCCCGCGACCCCGCTCGGCTGGAGCAGGCCGTCGCCGAAATTCGTGCCACCGGCGCGCCCTGCATCGGCATCCGTGCCGACCTGTTCCATCCCGACGACTGCCGCGACGCGGTGGAGCAGACCGTCGCTGCGTTCGGCCGGCTGGATGTGCTGGTGAACAATGCCTCCACCAATGTCGACCGCACCCCTGCCTCGCTGGAAGACGCGACCGACGCACAGGTCATGGAGCGGTTCATGGGCAAGACCATGGCCGCCATTCGCTGCTCCCGCGCCGCCCTGGCGCATCTGCGTGCAGCCGGCGGGGGCAGGATCGTCTGCATCGGCGGCACCTCGGCCCGCGCCGTGTCGCGCCACCGGGCGGGCGCAGGCTCCGGCCTGCCGCAGGGTATCGGCAACGCCGCGCTGGCGAATTTCGCCAAGCACCTGGCCGAGGAAGTGGCGCATCAGGGCATCGTGGTGAACGTCGTGCATCCCAGCCTGACCCGCACCGATCGCCACATAGACCGCATGGCGCGTCGCGCGCGGGACGGCGGTATCACGATCGAGCAGGCGGAAGCCGAGGTCGCCGCGACCGTACCGATCAGGCGTGTCGTCGATCCTGCCGATATCGTTCCGATCGTCCTGCTGCTGTCGTCGCCGCTCGCCAGCGCCATCACCGGCCAGGCGCTGGCGGTGGATGGCGGGGCGCTGCTGGGCGTGGAGTACTGATGGCGACCAATTTGCCAGCTACTCGACCTTTACCAGCTTCTGCAGGCTGCGCAGGTTGGCAGGCCGGGGTTGCCCCGGAAACAGCGACGGCCAGGACGCGACCGACACCTCGCCCACATAGATGTCGCCATGCGAGTCCACGGCGATCCCGTGCGGCGACATGAACTGCCCAGGTTTCTGGCCATGCGCGTTCTCCCCGAATCCAAGACGCGCCAGCAGCTTGCCTGTGTTTGACAGGATGCTGATGCGCGGCCCCAGATTGGGGAAGCCGCGATTGGAGCCCAGGTAGGGACCGACCTCGCCGATGAAGCACAGCGGACACGTGCCCGTGGTCATGTGCAACGCGCTGGGCCGGTGCACGTTGCCCCATTGCGTCTCGAACTTGCCGTTGCCGTCGAACACCTGAACGCGATGGTTCTCGCGGTCGGCGACATAGACCCAGCCGTCGGCATCGCAATGGATGTTGTGCGGCAGGTTGAATTCTCCCTCGCTGATGCCGCATTTGCCCCAGGAGAACAGGTGTTTCCCGTCTTGGGTGAATTTGTGGACCTGGGCGTTGCCATAGCCGTCGGTGACATAGATCTCGCCTTTCGGCGACAGCGCGGTGTGGGTGCAGCGGCAGAAGGGCTGCCCACTCATGAACGGCGCCGGCTTGCCGGGCACGCCGAGCGTCATCAGCACCTTGCCGTCGAGCGTGCATTTCCGCACGCAATGGGCGCCATCGTCCGTGCAGAAGATCGTGTCGTCAGGCGCCATGTGTACGCCGTGGGCGCGCGGGAACATGCCCTCGCCCCATGACCGCAGGAATTTTCCGTCACGGTCGAACACGATCATCGGGTGTTCGCCGCGGTTGAATACGTAAACATTGTCGTTGCGGTCGATGCCGACCGCCCCCACCTCGTGGAACGACCATCCGTCCGGGAGCTTCCCCCAGCCTTCCTCGACACGATACCGGTATTCGCCGGCCCCCAGAATGACAGACATGTCGTTCCTCCCGTAGTTGCGGTTTGCTCCCAGCACCTATCGCTGCTCCAGATTCCAGGCTCCAGATCCTATTCGAACACTTCGTCGCCGGTCGGCTCGATGTGCGGCGTGCTGTTCATCCGCTGACGGAATTGCGACAGCTCCCAGTACATCCGGCGCCTTGCCCGACTCTGGTTGCCCAGGGGACGGTGCTCCGGCACGCAGTGCC
>JBGPND010000151.1:0-12896 GCA_041487355.1 Acetobacteraceae bacterium
CCTCGACATCGAGCTCGCCCGCTTCATCGCTCGGCACGACGTCGACGACGGCGCCGCTGCGCCGTGCGACCTGCAGGAAGGCGATGTAGTTGCTGAGGTACTCGGCTTCGGCGGTGAGGATGCGATCACCGGCCGCGAAGCCGACGGAATAGAACGCCATGTCCCAGGCCACCGTGGCGTTCTCGACGAGCGCGATCTCCGTGCGGTCGGCGTTCAGGAGTTGCGCGATCGAATCGTAGATCGCTTCGATCCGTTCGTCTTCTGACGCGGCGGCCTCGTAGCCGCCGATGTCGGCCTCGAGCTGCAGGTGACGCAACTGCGTCTGCAGCACCGGCGCCGGCATCAGCGCCGCGCCCGCATTGTTGAAGTGCAGGATTTTGCTTGTCGCCGGCGTGTCCCGGCGCGCCCGCTCGATGTCGATGGGCATGGAAGTCTTCGCTCCGTGCTCGCAGGAAATCGATCCGAGTCACGGTGTGGAGCGCGGGGTGCGGGTGTCAAGCGTGGCACGGTTGGGGTGGTGGGGCGGTTTGAATGGGTGCAAAGGGCGGGGAGCGGTCGTTCCAGACATGCACGGGCGATGACCAATGTTGTCGTACTCGCGGACCAAGCCGGCGTGTCCAGCAACGACGTCCTCGCCGGCGCTGCCGGAATCGGCAAGGAAGCCGAGACGCTACGTACCGAAGTCGACCGGTTCCTGCTGGCGGTGCATACAGACTCGGGTGAGCGGCGGCAGTTCGAGCGGATCGCTGGCGAGGCCCTGACCGCGATGCTGCGTCTGCCGGGGCAGAAGGTAATACAGGCTCCGGTGAACGACGTGTCTCGGGGAGGTATCTCACTGCTGTGCGATCTGCACATTGCGGCCGGCACCGAGGTATCGGTCGAATTGACAAATGCCGGCGGCGCCATGATAGGCAAGGTAGTGCGGACCGAAAACGGGGTACTTGCCATCGAATTCCTTGACGACGACGCCACGCATGCGCGCATGGAGCGCACAATACAAACTATGACGGCAACCCGACGCGCGGCATGACCTTGCTTGGGTAACGGTTGGCGAGCACTGCCTCCCTTGCGCTCTTGACGCATCCGGTGCGGGCGCAAGTCGACCTGACTCGGCGGATGGCTGCTCTGGGTCGGCAGGCGACATTCAAACTGACCCACTGCCCCGGTTGGGGCTATTCGGCGGCGACGAAGCAGGGATGCTGACGAACCGGACCGGACCGCTCGGCGCATAGGCGACATAAAGCCCCATTCTCGGACGTCGCCGCTCCCCCACGTCTCACCGGGGCCCTTGCCCCCAGTTAC
This sequence comes from Acetobacteraceae bacterium, assembly GCA_041487355.1. GTDB lineage: Bacteria > Pseudomonadota > Alphaproteobacteria > Acetobacterales > Acetobacteraceae > JAMXLO01. The sequence goes on from JBGPND010000151.1 coordinate 1,303, forward strand.
GGCGCAGACGACGCACCTGTTCCCGGCTTCAGCGCCGATTGACAGGTCATCTGGGCGATGCGCGTCAATCGCTTCTTCTCATCCGTACCGCTTCGTGAGGCATCCGGGCTACACCGCGGCTCTCGTTGTCATTCTGGCCAACGGTGTGGCGCTCGGCTCATGGCTGCCCGGCTACGTCGAGTACGCCTCACGCGTGAAGTGGCGGCGGCTACCCGGCGTCTGGTAATGCAATGCGCTCCATCCCACCCATGTAGGGCCACAGCACCTCCGGGATCAGGATCGAACCATCGGCCTGCTGGTGGTTTTCCATCACCGCGATCAGCGCCCGCCCCACCGCCACGCCGGAGCCGTTCAGCGTGTGCACGTAGGCGACCGTCTTGCCATCAACGGAGCGGAAGCGAGCGTTCATCCGCCGCGCCTGGAAGTCACGGCAATTCGACGTGGAACTGATCTCGCGCCACGCCTGCTGGCCGGGCAGCCACACCTCCAGATCGAACGTCCTGGTGGATGGAAACCCGGTGTCGCCCGACGACAGCACGACGCGGCGGAACGGCACTTCGAGCAGAGTCAGCACCTTCTCGGCGCATGCCACCATGCGCTCCTGTTCCGCCACGCTGTGCTCGGGATGCACGATCGACACCAGCTCCACTTTCCGGAATTGGTGCTGGCGCAGCATGCCGCGGGTGTCTCGCCCGGCGGCGCCGGCTTCGGCGCGGTAGCAGTCGGTCAGCGCGGTGAGGCGGATCGGCAGGTCCTTTTCCGCTACGATCTCGCCGGCCACCGTGTTGGTCAGTGGCACCTCCGCGGTGGGAATCAGGAAGCGCCCATCTTTCGTCTCAAACAGATCCTCGCGGAATTTCGGCAGATTCGCGGTGCCATACGCGGTCGCCTCGTTTACCAGAGACGGGACGACCATCTCGGTATGGCCGTGCTCGCGCGTATGCAGGTCGATCATGAACTGGCCGAGCGCCCGTTCCAGCCGCGCCAGCTTGCCGCGCAGCACGACGAAGCGGGTACCCGCAAGCTTCGCCGCGGTGGCGAAGTCCATCATGCCGAGCGCCTCGCCCAGCTCGAAATGCTGCTTCGGCTGGAAGCCGAGATCGCGCGGCTCGCCATGCTGCTTCAGCACCACGTTGGCGGTTTCGTCCGGACCGTCGGGCACGTCCGGATCGAGCACGTTGGGCAGGGCCTCGAGGATGCGGCGAATCTCGTCGTCCAACTCGGCAGCCCGCTTCTCCAGACCTTCCATCTCACCGCGCAGCGCCGTGGATTCGGCTTCCAGTGCCGACGTGTCGGCCCCGGTGCGCTTGCCCTGCCCCACCTCGCGCGACAGCGCATTGCGGCGCGCCTGCTTCTCCTGCAACGCGGTCAGCACCGCGCGACGTTCGGCGTCCTTCGCAATGATCTCCGGCGATGCCGGCGCCAGCCCACGCCGCGCCAGGGCAGCGTCGAAGCCGGCGGGGTCGGCACGGATGGCGCGGATGTCATGCATCGATCACACCTCGACCGGCTTGGGCTCGACCATCTTCGCCGCGAATATGGAGATCTCGTAAAGCAGGATCAGCGGTATCGCCAATCCGGTCTGTGTGATCACGTCGGGCGGCGCCAGGATCGCGGCAATCACGAACATGCCGACATAGGCATAGCGGCGAAACTTCTTCAGCCCCTTCGACGAGATGATGCCGACCTTGGCAAGCAAGGTCAGCAGCACCGGCAGCTCGAAGGTGATGCCGAAGGCGAAGATCAGCTTCATCACCAGGTCGAGATACTCGGAGACGCGCGGCAGCAGCTCGATCGGCACGCCGCCGCCACCGGTTGGCGACTGGAAGCTGGCGAAGAAGCGCCACGCGAAGGGAAACACGAAGTAGTAGGCCAGCGCCGCGCCGAGCAGAAACAGCACCGGCGTGGCGAGCAAAAACGGCATCAGCGCCTTCTTCTCGCTGCGATACAGGCCAGGTGCCACGAACAGCCAGATCTGCGAGGCCATGATCGGAAAGGCAATGAACGCGCCGCCGAAGAACGCCACCTTCAGGCGGGTGAAGAACGCCTCGTAGAGCTGGGTGTAGATCAAATGCGGATCGGGGTTGCCCATCTCGCGCAGGACGTCCGCCAGCGGCTTGGCCAGGAAGAAGTAGATGTCACCGGCGAAATGGTAGGAGCCGATGAAGCAGATCATGAAAGCGCCGATCGACCACATCAGTCGCCGCCGCAACTCGACCAGATGGTCGAGCAGGGGCATCGGCTTGTCGTTGATCGGATCGTCTTCTTCGGTCGTGGCCATGGTCAGCTTTCAGCAGTGCGCCGTCTGTCGTCTCAGGCGGAGGGACGCGATCGACGTTGCAGCACGACCTCTGGCGGAATGAAAGCCGGCGGCTCCGGTTCGGCGGCCGTCTGCTCGGTGGCCTGTCCCCCGGCACATGACCCCGGGGCCTGCCCCCGGGCGCTTGACCCGGGGGGCGGCAGCATGTTCGGCGGGATGAAGGCCGGCGCCTGTGGCCCTGCCCCCGGGCCCTCGACCCGGGGGACGGCGACCGCCGGCTCGCCGACCGCGATCTCCTCCACGACCGGGGATGCGGCTGACACCGTCGGCTCCAGCGGATTGGAGGCGAAGGTGCTGCGTAGCGAGCCATCCGCGTCCACCGCGCGCTCAATCTCGCCGCGCACATCGAAATTGCGGATCTCGTTGATGGAACTGCGCACCTCGTCGAGGTTCGCGTCGCGCACCATCTCGTCGACATGGGTCTGGAATTCGGCGGCCATACGGCGCGCCTTCTTGATCATGTCGGTGATGCCGCGGATCGCCGCCGGCATGTCCTTCGGCCCGATCGCAATCAGTGCGACGGCCGCGATCAAGGCAATTTCCGACCAGGCGAAATCGAACATGGCGCTAGGTAGCAGCGATCAGTGATCAGTGACCAGTGATGAGGGCGAGCTGCTTTCGGATGCCGTCTCCTCCGATGCTTGCGGCTGGACGGCCGGCTGCGGCGGTTCCAGCAGCAAGTCCTCGCGGCGGGGCAGTTCGCGCAGGTCCTTGAGGCCGAACTGGGCGAGGAACTGCGGCGCGGTGCCCCACAGTGTCGGCCGGCCAGGGCTCTCCTTGCGGCCCTTGGGCGCGATCAGGTTTGCCTCCAGCAGCGCGTCCAGCGTCTGCTGCGACAGGCTGGTGCCGCGGATCTCCTCGATCTCCGGGCGGGTCACCGGCTGGTGGTAGGCGATGATCGCCAGCGTCTCCATCGCCACACGCGGCAGGCGGCGGGGAATCTCGATTACCTTGCGCAGCCGCGGCGAGAGGTCCGGCGCGGTGCGGAACTGCACCCCGCCGCCGACCTCGACCAGCTCGACGCCTCGCCCGGCGTAGCGCTCGCGCAGGGCGGCGATCACCGCATCGGCGTCGACGTTCTCGGGCAGCAACTGCGACAGGGCACGCGCGCCCACCGGGCCGGCACTGGCGAATACCAGAGCCTCGGCCAGGCGCAGGGCTGCCTCGTCCGGCGCGATCGGCGCGGCTGACGGTTCGGCGGCCGACGGTTCGTCTGTCATGCGCCCTCCTCTACCCCGTCCGCGGCGCGTCGCACCAGGATTGGGCCGAAATCCCGCTCCTGCCGCAACCGCACCTCACCGCTGCGCGCCAGTTCGAGGCCGGCCAGCAGCGTGCTGGCCAGGGCGGCGCGGCGCTCCAGCGGACCGCCGAGCGTATCGGGCAGGAAATGGTCGAGGCTGGTCCAGTCGGGAACGCTGCCGAGCAGCGAGGCGAGGCGTTGCAGCGCGTCCTTCACGCTCCACAGGCTGAGCTGGCGCGGCTGGTAGCGCCTGGTGCCGGCACCGCGCCGCACCGCCAGCAGGTACGCCCGGACCAGCGAAGCCAGGTCGAGCACCAACCGCGAGCGGTCGATCTCCGTGTGGTCCTCGGGCGCGCCGCGCGCGAACACGTCCTGGCCGAGCTGCGGCCGTGTGCCGAGCCACACGGCGCCGGCGCGGATCGCCTGCAGGTCGCGCAGCCGCGCCGCCAGGATGTCGGCCGCGACCTCCGCCTCTTCCGCGGCTTCGCCGCCATCGGGCAGCAGCAGGCGCGACTTCAGCCAGGTGAGCCAGGCCGCCATCACCAGCCAGTCCGCTGCCAGCTCCAACCGGATGCGGCGCGCGCCCTCGATCACCGCGAGATACTGATCGACCAGCGACAGGATCGAGATCTTCGCCAGATCCACCTTCTGCGCCCGGGCCAGGTCGAGCAGCAGGTCGAGCGGGCCCTCGAAGCCCTCCAGATGGAGGAGCAGGCTGTCCGGCTCGCGCGTGTCAGATGCGGACATCGGCTCCGCCGATATCGTGCCCCGCGAGCCGGAGCAGCAGGTTGATCGCCCACGGCACCACCGTGTCGAGCGCCTCGCCGAACGGGTCGAAGCCGGGGATCAGATGCGGCAGCAGGAAGACCAGCAGGATCACCAGCACGATGCCGAACCGCTCCATCCTTGCCCAGCGTCGCGCGAGTTCGAGCGGCAGCAGGCCGACCGCGATGCGTCCGCCGTCCAAGGGCGGGATCGGCAGCAGGTTGAACAGGCCCAGGACCAGATTGGTCAGCATGAAATAGAACAGGAAGAGCCCCACCACCGGGTGCTGGGCGATGGCCGCTTCGAGATAGTCGAGACCGTTGTCGGCGAGGCCGCTTGGTGCCGGCAGCAGGAGAGCCGCCACCCAGGCGAGGAAGAAGTTCATCGCCGGACCGGCCACCGCGACCGCGGCCATTCCGCGGCGCGGGTTGCTGAACTTCCAGGCCGACACCGGCACCGGCTTGGCCCAGCCAAACATGAAGACGACGCGGTGGATGGTCAGCAGTTGGAAGATCAACAGGAAGCCCGGCAGCAGGATGGTTCCGACGCGATCCACATGGCGCAGCGGGTTGAGCGACAGCCGCCCTGCCCGCCGCGCCGTGTCGTCGCCCAGTGCCAGGGCCGCATAGCCATGCGCCGCCTCGTGCAGGGTGATGGCCAGGATCGCGGGGATCACCGCCAGGGCAAGCTGAAAGATCAGGTCGGTCACGCCAGGAGCCGATCCCGTTCGTCGGCCAGAGCCGCGTCGTTGAGCGCGATGCGCCGCCGCGCCGCCAGCGCATGAGCGGCGGCAAGACGCGCGGCGGCGGCCATGGTCAGCGGCGGGCAGGTCGCCAGCAGCTCCGCGGTGGGCGCCGGCTCGCCGCTGCAATAGAGCGCGATGTCGCAGCCGGCCGCCAGCGCCTGCCGCGCCAGGTCCGCCGGCATGCCGGACAGCGCCTTCATGGCGAGGTCGTCGGTCACCAGAACTCCTTCGAAGCCAATCCGTCCGCGGATGATCGCCCCGATCACGGTCGGGGACAATGTCGCCGGCAGTGCGGCGTCCCACGTGGGATACACGATGTGCGCCGACATGGCCCAAGGCAGGTCGGCGTTCAAGGCAAACGGCAGCAGGTCGGCATCGAGGTGGTTCGCCTCGACCCGAGGCAGCGACAGATGGCTGTCCACCCGGGCTCGGCCGTGGCCGGGCGCGTGCTTGCCGACCGGCTGCACGCCGGCGGCCAACAGCCCGGCCGCCAGGGACCGGCCCAGACGCGCAACCGACACGGGGTCCTCGGCCAGCGCCCGGTCGCCGATGACCGCATGCGCACCCGGGATGGCGCGGTCGAGCACCGGCGCGGCAACCACGTCGATGCCGGCGGCGGCACAGTCCATGCCGATCAACGCCCCGGTGAGCCAGGCGGCACGCAGGCCGGCACCCCGACGACGGGCGAACAGCGCGCCGAGCGACGCCGCCGGGGGATGCGCGCGCCAATGCGGTGGCCGCAGACGGGCGACGCGGCCGCCCTCCTGGTCCACCATCAGCACTGCCTGTGGCGGCAGGGCCCGGCGCAATGCGGCGACCAGCGATCCGAGCTGCCGGGGGTCCACGATGTTGCGGACGAACAGGATCACGCCGGCAGGCGGATACGCTCGGAACAGTGCCGCCTCGTCCGTCGACAGCGTCGGCCCGGCGATGCCGACGATGGCGGCTTTCAGAAGTCGGCGATCGAGCAGCCGGCCCCCTTGGCGCGGACGCGCTCGCAGAATGCGGTGGCCTGGGCGACGTCGCTGAAGCCACCGGTGCGCAGGCGCCAAAGCGTGTGGCCGTTGCGTTCGGTCTTGCTGAAGGCAGGCTGGCGGCGGCCGAACAGGTCGGGCATGCGCTTCTCCAGCCGCTGCCATTCGGTGCGTGCCGCTTCTTCGGAGGACACGGCGGCGAGCTGCACCAGGGCTCCCTTCCCGGCTGGCGCGGCGTGCTCTGGTGCGGGCGTGGCGAGGTGCTTTTCCGCCGGTGCGGCCGGCTTTGCCGTCGCTGTTGGCGCCGTGGCGGGAGCCGGCACGAGGGCTGGTGCGGCGACCACCGCAGGCGACGCTGGCGGCGGCGCGCGGAGCGCCTGTGGCGCGGGGGATTCCGGCGGCGGGGCCAGCTTGCCGCCATTCGTGTCGGTGCCACCCGACATGATGTCCTCGTTCGCGCCGGCAATCTGCATGCCGCCCGGGTTCTCGGGCTTCACCCGGATCGGCCGGCTGTCGGCCTGAATGACCGGGATCACGGTGTTGCGATGGCCCATAATCGACCAGCCGCCAATGATGACCAGCAATGCACCGCCCAGGCCACCGGCGATCAGCGCCAGGCGCCGCGTGGCCGGATCCATCCCGCGCGAATGCCTGGGAACGCGATAAGTGGGGCTGGGAATGCTCAGATCGTCTGACACCGGCGCCTCTCAATCAGGGAGCGCCGATCCGCGTGAATCAGCGCATTTCCTCGACGGGCTCGACGCCCATCACCGCGAGGCCGGAGCGAACCACCACGGCCGTCGCCGCCACCAATGCCAGCCTGGCCAGCGTCTCGGCCGGCCGGTCCGCCTGCAGGAAGCGAAGCGTGGCATCGTCCTTGCCTCGGTTCCACAGCATATGAAAATCAGCCGCCAAGTCATAGAGAAAAAACGCGATTCGGTGTGGTTCACGCGCCTGGGCCGCAGCCTCGACGGTGCGCGGCCATTGGGCCAGACGGCGGATCAGCGCCAGCTCCGCCTCCGCCTGCAGGTTGTCCAGCGGGACTTCGGCCAGGGCGCTGTCCGTCACCTGGGCGTCGCCGAACATCTCGGCGGCGGCACGCAGCACCGAGCGGCAGCGGGCGTGCGCGTACTGCACGTAGAACACCGGGTTGTCACGGGTCTGCGCCAGCGCCTGATCGAGGTCGAATTCCATCTGCGCGTCGGCCTTGCGCGTCAGCATGGTGAAGCGCACCGCGTCCTTGCCGACCTCGTCGAGCAGATCGCGCAGTGTCACATAGGTGCCGGCGCGCTTCGACATGCGCACCGCCTGGCCGGCGCGCATCACATGGACGGTCTGGCAGAGGATCGCCTCGAACGATGTGTTGCCCTGCGACAGCGCCTTCACCGCCGCCTGCATGCGCTTCACGTAGCCGCCATGGTCGGCGCCGAGCACGTCGATCAGCACGTCGTAGCCGCGCTTCACCTTGTCGGCGTGATACGCGATGTCGTTGGCAAAATACGTGTTGGAGCCATCGGATTTGCGCAGCGGCCGATCGACGTCGTCACCGAACCGCGTGGCGCGGAACAGGGTCTGCGGCCGCGGTTCCCAATCATCCGGCGTCTTGCCCTTGGGTGGCTCGAGCACGCCTTGGTAGATCAGTCCTTGCAATTGTAACCATTCGATGGCGGCATCCACCGCGCCGCTTTCGCTCATGGCGCGCTCGGAGCTGAACACGTCCTGCTCGACGCCGAGCAGATGCAGGTCGTCGCATATCTCCTGCATCATCGCGACGATGGTGAAGTCGCGCACGATGTCGAGCCAGACTTCCGGTGCGGCGATGCCGCCATCCGGTTGCGCCAGCGACGTACCATACTGCGCCGCCAGAAGCTCGCCGATCGGGATCAGGTATTCGCCGCGATATTGCAGACCGCCAGGCACTTCCTCGGAAAAATCCGCTTCGCTGAGCGGCGTGCCGATTGCTTGCAGATAGCGCCAATATGCGGCCCAGGCGAGCGCGGTGACCTGCGCGCCGGCGTCGTTGATGTAGTATTCCTTGGTGACGTCGTAGCCGGCCTTGGCAAGCAGGTTGGCAAGCGCGTCACCGACGACGGCGCCGCGGCAATGACCGATATGCATCGGCCCCGTGGGATTGGCGGAGACGTATTCGACATTCACCCGCGTCCCGTTGCCGATCGTGCTGTCGCCGTATGATGCGCCGATGCGCAGGATGTCCATGAGCACGTCGTGAAATTCAGCAAACTTGACGCGAATGTTGATGAAGCCCGGTCCTGCGATAGCGACATCAATGACTTCGGGCAACTGGCGCAGCTTGTCCGCGATATCGGACGCAAGTTCCCGTGGATTCTTGCGCCCGTAGGTCGCGAGGACCATCACAGCATTCGTCGTCATGTCACCGTGGGTGGGATCGCGCGGAGGCCCAACGGTGATCCGTGCCTTGATGTCTTCATGCAACGCGATTGAGTCGGGCAGCACGCTCAAGACCTTGTCGCGCATGCGCGCATAAACGTCGTTGCTCATGCCTCACCACTCCCGTCATGGTCGGGCTTGACCCGACCATCGACCCTTGACCGATCGTCCGCAGATGGCCGAGTCAAGCCCGGCCATGACGGTGAAGGAGACCCGGTCACGACGATAAACGAGAATCGCATCATCCGCTCACCGACAGGTCGGTCAGCCTTCGATGCTCGTCCATCGCGTAGCGGTCGGTCATGCCCGCAATGTAGTCGCCCACGATGTTCGCCGCACGCTGCGTGCCCGACTCGCCCGCGCGCGCGCGCCAATCGTCCGGCAGCAGCGAGGTGTCAGCGTGCAGCAGGCGGAACAACTCCGTGGTCAGCACCCGCGCCTTCGTCGTCATGCGATTCACCCGCCAGTGGTGATACATCCGAGCGCTGAGGAAATCCTTGATCACCTGATTCGCCTCCGCGATCGGCGGGCTGAACGCCACCACCTTCTGCTTCGCCCGGCGTACCGCATCGGCATCGCGCGGCTCCAGCTTCGCGAGCCGCCGGCGCGTCTCGGAAGTCAGATCGGTGACCATCACGTCGATCACCCGGCGGATCGTCTCGTGCCGCAACCTGGGCGGCGGCACGTCCAGGCTGGACCGGCGAGCCGCCGACAGCGCCTCGCCCACCACCGGCAGATGGGCAATCTCCTCGGGTCCGAACAGCCGCGCGCGCAGCCCGTCGTCCAGATCGTGGCTGTGATAGGCCACATCGTCCGCCAGCGCCGCCACCTGCGCCTCGGTACTGGCATGGGTCGACAGCTCCAGCCGGTGCCGCTCGTTGTATTCGGCGATGTAGGCCGGCGGGTTGCGCAGCGGACCGTTGTGCTTGGCCAGCCCCTCCAGCGTCTCCCAGGTCAGGTTCAGGCCGTCCCACCCGGCATAGCGGCTCTCCAGCAGGGTCACCATGCGCAGGCTCTGGGCATTGTGGTCGAAGCCGCCGAACGGCTTCATCGCCAGGTTGAGCGCGTCCTCCCCGGCATGGCCGAACGGCGGGTGGCCGAGGTCGTGCGCCAGGGCCAGCGCCTCAGTCAGGTCCTCGTCCAGGCCAAGCTCGCGGGCGATCGAGCGGGCAATCTGCGCCACCTCGATGGAATGCGTCAGCCTGGTGCGGAAGAAATCGCCCTCGTGGTTGACGAAGACCTGCGTCTTGTATTGCAGTTTCCGAAATGCCGAACTGTGGATGATGCGGTCGCGGTCGCGCTGGAACGGCGAGCGCGTCGGGGCCTCCGGCTCGGGGTGCAGCCGGCCCCGGGACGAACCGGCGTGCACGGCGTAAGCCGCCAGGTTGGCACCACGCGTCATGACGGGCGGGCTTACACCCGCCTGGGCATGGCTTCAATTCCGCACCGAGACGCCCTATGTTGCCAGCCATGGAACAGTTCGCGCTGACCGAGCGGGCCGCCGCCCGCATTGCCGAAATCGTCGCCGCCGAGGGTCGGGAAGCCGCATTGCGGGTCGCGGTGCTGGCCGGGGGGTGCAGCGGCTTCCAGTACCGGTTCGAACTCGATGACACCCCGCAGGTGGACGATCTGGTGATCGAGCGCGGCGCGGCGAAGGTGCTGGTCGACCCGGCAAGCCTGGACCTGCTGGCGGGCTCGGAGCTCGACTACACCGACGAGCTGATGGGGAGCCACTTCGCGGTGCGTAACCCGAACGCCAAGTCGGCCTGTGGCTGCGGGACGAGCTTTTCCGTCGAGTGACCCGGTGGGATCGAAGAAGATCCACCACAAAGACACGAAGACACGAAGAAGTTTGAGATGGCGCTTCGCGCGAAGTATGTCCTCGGGCCGGCCTGCGGCCAGACCCGGGAGCGCATCGGATCATTATCTCTGTGTCTTCGTGTCTTCGTGGTGAATATTTCTTCCTGCCTGTCATGAAAATCGCCACCTGGAACGTCAACTCGATCCGCCAGCGGGAGCAGCACGTTGCCCGCTGGCTGGAACGCTGCCAGCCCGACGTGCTGCTGCTGCAGGAGATCAAGTGCGAGGCGGCCGCCTTCCCGGCGCTGACCTTCCATGGCCTGGGCTACCAGACGGAGGCGGTGGGCCAGAAATCATACAACGGCGTCGCCGTGCTTTCCCGCCTGCCGTTCACCGTGGCGCACCGCGCGCTGCCCGGCCTTCCCGCCGATGACGCCCAGTCGCGCTACCTGGAGATCGAGACCGCCGGCATCACCATCGCCGGCATCTACCTGCCCAACGGCAATTCCGGCGGCGATGCGGGCTTTGCCTACAAGCTGGCGTGGCTGGACCGGCTGGCCGAACGCGCCGAGACGCTGCTGGACAGTGACACGCCGCTGGTGATCGCCGGCGACTTCAATGTCTGCCCGTCCGACGACGACTGGGCTCCCGGCGCCATCTCGCCGACCGATGCGCTGGTGCGCCCGGAGAGCCGCGCCCGGTTTCGCCGTCTGCTCTGGCATGGCCTGACCGACGCGATCCGCGCGGTGCATCCGCATGGTGCGGTCTACACCTTCTGGGACTATCAGGCAGGCGCCTGGCAGCGCGACTGCGGCCTGCGGATCGACCACGCCCTGCTGTCGCCGACCCTCGCCGAACGCCTGGTTGCCGCCGCGCCCGACCGGCAGGAACGCGCCGAGCCACAGCCGTCCGACCATGTCCCTGTTGTCATCGAGTTGCGATGACCGGTCAGTCCCAGTGCGCCGGGACCCAGACGTAGCGGACGCCGTTCCACTGCCAGTGGCCCGGCAACCAGTGGCCATAACGCGGCCCGCCGGCCACCCAGTGGCCGCCGAACCAGACATAGCGATAGCCATTCCAGTGCCAGCGGCCGGGCTCCCAGTAATAGCCGCCGCGCGGCTGGGGGACCCGCTCAAAACGCGGCTCCGGCACCGCGCCATAGGGGATCGGCGGCTGCGCCGCGGCGGTGCCGATAGTTAGCCCGATCAGTGCCAGGGCGGCGCAGACAGCAGCGAATCGCTTCATCGATGCACTCTCTTGCAACGGCATACGGCCGCATGTTTCCATGCACACCCGTAACATGCGGTTCCGAACCGTAACAAGGCCCGTCAACCCCTCGCC
>JBGPND010000152.1:0-12815 GCA_041487355.1 Acetobacteraceae bacterium
CCCAGCAGCAGCGGCCGCAGATGCACGTCGAGCGCCGCGGCGGACGCTTCGGGCGAACCGGTGAACACCGTCCAGGGAGCCGCCTCGCCCCAGCCGGTGATGCCGGCGTCGGTATCCAGCCGCAGGATGATGTTGGTGCTGGCGGCAAAATCGCCGATGCCATGCGAGTGCACCGCACGCACCGGCAGCCGTACTGTGTAAACAGAGACGGCGGAAATACGCAGGTCGGGTTCACTCATGCGCCGCTCAGTGCGGCCGGTCGCCGGCGAGCGTGATGCGCTGCATGATGCGGCGGTGGCCGGCGTAGTCGTTCACCGCGTAGTGCTGCGCGCAGCGATTGTCCCAGATCGCCAGCGAGCCGGCCGTCCAGCGGAAGCGGCAGGTGAACTCCGGACGGATCTGATGGCGAAACAGGAATTCGAGCAGCGGTGCGCATTCCTCTTCGGTCATGCCGGCAAAGCTTACCGTGTGCGCGCGATTGACGAACAGCGCCTTGCGCCCGGTCTCCGGGTGCGTGCGCACCACCGGATGCTCGGCGGTCAGCAGCTTGCGCGCATCGGCACTGCCGTCGGAGCGGATGCGGTCTTCCCGCGTCCGGCTGGAATCCGCCTTCGCCGAACTGGCGACCCCCTTCAGCCCGGCCAGTAGCTGCTTCATGCCATCCGACAGGCTATCATAAGCGAGGTACTGGTTGGCGAAGATTGTGTCGCCGCCCGTCTCCGGCATCTCGCGCGCGACCAGCAGCGTGGCCATGGGCGGCTCCTGCAGGTAGGTCGTGTCGGAATGCCACACGCCGCCAAAATTGATCTTCTCGTGCGGGAGCTTCGAGACGGTGATGATCTCGGGGAAGCCCTCGATGCCCTTGAGGAACGGATACTCGATGGGGGTGCCGAAGCGGCGCGCCAGAGCGAGGAAGCGGTCGGGCGGCAAATCCTGGTCCCGGAAGAAGATCACGAGGTGATCGAGCAGAGCCTGGCGGATGGCTTGCACCGTCGCCACCGGCAAATCACCGGCGAGATCAACGCCCTGCAGCTCGGCGCCGAGCGCGCCGGCGATCGGCCTGATCTCGAACGCTGCGTTGCGCATGGCTCCCTCCCCGTCTCTGCCGGACCAGCCCCGGACAGTGATCCGGGCAAGTCTAGCCCAGCCGGCCGGTGACGGAAGCGTTGATTTGCCGGCCGGTTTGGCCGAAAAAGCCCGTTCTCCGGAGATGGGTCCATGCACCAGCTTTTTCTGCACAACAGCCTGAGCCGCCGGAAGGAGCGGTTCGAGCCAGTCGATCCCCAGCATGTGCGGATGTATGTGTGTGGCCTGACTGTCTACGACCTCCCGCATATCGGCAATGCGCGCCCGATGGTGGTGTTCGACGTCCTCGCGCGCCTGCTTCGCCTGCTCTATCCGCGCGTGACCTATGTGCGCAACATCACCGACGTTGACGACAAGATCAACGCGCGCGCCAAGCAGAGCGGCGAGCCGATCGGCTCGATCACCGAGCGGACCACGGCTGAATTCCATGCCGACATGGTTGCACTCGGCGTCCTGCCGCCGGACGAGGAACCACGCGCCACGCAGCACATTGCCGAGATGATCCAGATCATTGAGCGGTTGATCGGCTCCGGCCATGCCTATGCGGCAGAGGGCCATGTGCTGTTCTCCGTGCCGAGCTATCCGTCGTATGGACGTCTGTCTGGACGCAGCCCGGACGAGCTGCTGGCCGGAGCCCGGATCGACGTGGCGCCGTACAAGCGCAATCCTGGTGACTTCGTGCTGTGGAAGCCCTCGACGCCCGATCTGCCAGGCTGGGACAGCCCGTGGGGCCGCGGGCGGCCAGGCTGGCATATCGAGTGCAGTGCCATGTCGTGGCGTTATCTCGGCGAGACGTTTGACATCCATGGCGGCGGCACCGACCTGATCTTCCCGCATCACGAGAACGAGCTGGCGCAGAACGTCTGCGCATTTCCCGGCAGTCGCTTCGCACGCTACTGGGTGCACAACGGCATGTTGTTGGTGAACGGCGAGAAGATGTCGAAGAGCCTCGGCAACTTCACCTTTCTGCGCGACGTGCTGGCAAAGGTGCCGGGCGAGGCGGTGCGGCTGCTGCTGCTGCGCACGCATTACCGCTCGACGCCGGATTTTTCGGACGCGGCGGTGGCTGAGGCGAAGCGCGAGCTGGATCGGTTCTACCGCGCGCTGGAGAGATATCCTGACATCGCCAGCGTCGATGTGCCGGCACCGGTGATGGAAGCGCTGTGCGATGACCTGAATACGCCGCTCGCCCTGTCGGCGATGCATGCGCTGGCGGATCGTGCGTTTGCGGGGGACTTCGACGCGGCATGCGGATTGCGCGCGGCGGGCGCGGTGCTGGGTCTGCTGCAGGCCGACCCGGGCGCCTGGTTCCGTGGCGGCGACGTCGATGTCGGGGCGATCGAGGCGGCGATCGCCGAGCGGCTGGCGGCGCGCAAGGCACGCGACTTCGCGCGCGCCGATGCGATCCGCGCCGAGTGGGCGGCCAAGGGGATTGCATTCGAGGACGGGCCGCAGGGAACCAAATGGAGGCACGTGCAATGAGACTTCGATCGCAATCCGCCGTTCGCTTGTCATCCCCGCGCAAGCGGGGACCCAGGGGCTGTATCCCCGCTTGCGCGGTGCTGCTGCTGACCGCGACATCCGCCTTCGCCCAGTCGATGCCGGGCATGCAGATGGGCACGCCGACACCAAACCTCCCGGCGTCCACCAAGGGTTATCGCGATGCCATGACGAAGATGGACCAGGCCATGGCCATCACCTATTCCGGCGACGCCGACAAGGACTTCGTCGCCGGCATGATGCCGCACCACCAGGGCGCGATCGACATGGCGCGGGTCGAGCTGCAGTACGGCAAGGATCCGCAACTGCGGAAGCTGGCGCAGGACATCATCGCCGCGCAGCAGAAGGAGATCGCCTTCATGAAGACCTGGCAGGCCAAGCAGGCGAAATGAGTTGCGTCCTGGGCACCGCCGTGGGGGCGGCAACGTCCCAAGGAAGAATAACACGGCGACCACGGAGGGCACACGGAGGACACGGAGAAGGATTTCTGGCGCGCGTGCGGCGCGCAAGCATTCGTCTAGTCCGTGAACTCCGTGCCGTCTCCGTGCCCTCCGTGTTATTCTTGCTTCCTGCCGCGCCATGACCGGCCGCGATGGCGGTGCCGACCTCGCGCCGATTGGCAATTCGCCCGTCGTCATCCTGGTGCGGCCGCAGCTTGCCGACAATATCGGTGCCTGCGCTCGCGCAATGGCGAATGGCGGGCTGTTCCATCTGCGCCTCGTCGCGCCACGCGACGGTTGGCCGCAGGAGAAGGCATGGCGCAATTCGTCGGGCGCCGATCGGATTCTGGATTGCGTGACGCTGCATGCCACCGTCGCCGATGCGGTCGCCGACCTGCACCACGTGTTCGCCACCTGCCCTCGCCCGCGCCATATCATCAAACCGGTGCTGACGGCGCGCGGCGCCGCGGCGGAGCTGCGCGAGATCTGCACACGTGATCTGCGCGCCGGCGTGCTGTTCGGTCCCGAGCGCGCCGGCCTCGACAACGATGACATGGCAGAGGCGGATGCATTGGTGCGATTTCCGCTCAACCCCGCGTTCATGTCACTGAACCTGGCGCAAGCGGTGATGGTGCTGGCCTATGAGTGGTGGGCCGCCGCCGATGCGACGCCACCGCGTTCGCTGATGACCAACGAGACGCGCGTCGCCACCAAGGCGGAACTGGAGAATTTCCTCAGGCACCTGGTGGACCAGCTCGATGCCTGCGGCTTCCTGCGCAATCTGCCGAAGCGGCCGGGAATGGTCCGCAACATCCGTCATTTCTTCCAGCGCGGCGAGGTGACCGAACAGGAGCTGCGCACGCTGCACGGCATCGTCACCGAGCTGGCAATCGGGCGGCGGCAGATGGGGCGTATCGAGCGCGACGAATTGTGACTGCTGCATTGACGCTTTGCTCCATGTCGCGGATCGGCGGGAGATGGAGCAAGCCGCCCAGGCACGGTTGACGCAGCGTAGCCATGGACACGAACGTAGCCACGGACGCCATCGCGCCAGGCCGGTGGTTTCGCGCTACACTCCATACCCCGCGCGAACACCACCACCCTAGGAGCAAACCCGATGGCCCGTGACGTATCCCTTCGTCCGCTGCTGACCGTCGTCCTTGCCACCGCCGCGCTTCCGGTCCCCGGCTACGCCGAAGGGCTGCTCCCCACCCACCGTATCCCTGCCGAACTCGCCAGCCAGGCTGCAGCCGAAACCGTGGCGAGCTGTGCGAAGCAGGGCTATGCCGAGACCGCCGTGGTGGTCGACGCCGATGGCGTGCGGCAGGCCGTGCTGCGCGGCGATCGCGCCGGCAGCCACACGCTCGACAGCGCATACGACAAGGCCTACACGGCCGCCTCGTTCAAGGCCGACACCAGCGCGCTGTTCGAGCGCTCCAAGACGGTCCCCGGGTCCGCCAACCTGTTTACCCTGGATTGTCGCCCGTGGTACGGGGAAAGCTGTTTGAGCCATTTGTGACCACAAAGGCCAGCGGCCTCGGGATCGGACTATCGATATGTCGCTTCATAGTCGAGGCACATGGGGGACGATTGCAGGCGGACGATAACCCGGGCGGGGGCACGGTGTTTCGCTTTACGCTCCCGCGACAAAGAACCTCTACGTAGGTCGGGGATCCGATACATATGGACCCGACGCCACGCAGAGGACATTGGCGCTACGTAGTCAGGTGCCATCCCCTGTGAGAATCATATCGATCCGCCGGTTCTTCGCGCGGCCCTCGGGTGTACTATTGGAGGCAATTGGATCGTCTTCACCGAGGCCTTTGGCTGACAGCAGGTTGAGGTTTGCGCCTTGAGACTGGAGATACTGCACAGCGGCATCGGCCCGCTTCAACGACAGTACATAGTTGTTTGGAACCCCCATCTGCTGCAATTGGGATCCGACCGGCGTATTGTCGGTATAGCCAGTCACTAGGATTCTAGTGTTCTGCAGCCTGGATAGTGTCGGAACCATCTTGCTGAGTACCGGTGCTCCGGGTTTGAGCTGGAATCCGCCTGAAGCGAACATATAGTCAGCGCTCGACGTGATCTTGACGGCCCCGCTCTGGTTGGTCACTTCCACCGGCTCGCCCGCCAACGCTGTCCTGAGGTCGTCGGCGACCCTGTTGAGCTTCCCTGACGCGCAACCCGACAGGCCCAAAGCCAGCGTCGCCACGGCCAATAGCGAGAGTTTCCTATGTGGCATGTTGTGTCCCTTCGAAGCCGGCATTTCCCCTTGAACGGCCGTATCGGCGACCACAAGGGCACAGTAGGCTGTGCTAACGTGACGTGTTGCAGCAGCCATGGCCGCTTGTCGACCGTTCGGATTGTCATCACATTGACATAAATCAATGTGGCAGGTGGGGGTCGTGTTACTGGGTTCTTGCGGTGGGGAAAAGCTCTCAGGGACGCGGCTAGGTGATGTCGTATGAACCCAGCTTCCCCACCTCATGCTGTTCGGCGGCGGCATCGTCATCAAGGTTGGCGACGAAGTGGTGGGTGCGATCGGCGCCGCCGGCGCACCGGGTGCCAATCTGGATGATGCGTGCGCGCGCGCCGGCCTCGACAAGATCCGCGACCAGCTCAAATAGGCGCCGCGCTCAGTACGACTTCGGCAGATCCAACACGCGTTCGGCGAGATAGCTCAGGATAAGCTGCGGACTGACCGGGGCGATGCGCGGTATCAGCGCCTCGCGCAGATAGCGCTCGACGTGGTACTCCTGCGCATAGCCCATCCCGCCATGGGTCATCACCGCCTGCTCGCAGGCGCGGTAGCCGGCCTCACCGGCCAGATACTTCGCGGCATTGGCCTCGCCGCCGCACGGGCGCCCCTGGTCGTACAGCCAGGCAGCCTTCAACACCATCAGGTTGGCGGCCTCCAGCTCGGCCCAGCATTTCGCCAGCGGATGCTGGATCGCCTGGTTCTGGCCGATCGGCCGGCCGAACACCACGCGCTCACGGGCATAGCGCGTGGCCTTGGCGAGTGCGGCGCGGCCGATGCCGATCGCCTCGGCGGCCACCAGCACGCGCTCGGGGTTGAGACCGTGCAGCAGGGTGCGGAAGCCCTCGCCTTCCTCGCCGATCCGGTCCTCTTCCGGCACTTCCATGTCGTCGAAGAACACCATGTTCGAGTCCACCGCATGACGGCCCATCTTGTGGATCAGCCGCACCTCGGCGTGCGCGCGGTCGAGCGTGGTGTAGAACAGCGTCAGCCCATGGCTGTGGCGCTTCACCTGATCGAGCGGGGTGGTGCGCGCGAGCAGCAGTATCTTGGTGGCGACCTGGGCCGTGGAGGTCCAGATCTTGGTGCCGTTGATCATGTAGCGGTCGCCGCGGCGGTCGGCGCGGGTGGTGATCTGGGTGGTGTTGAGCCCCGCATTCGGCTCGGTGACGCCGAAGCAGGCCTTGTCGCGGCCGGCAATCACCGGCGGCAGCATGCGGCGCTTCTGCGCCTCGGTGCCGGACACGACCACCGGGTTGAGGCCGAAAATGTTCAGATGGATGGCCGATGCGCCGGACATGCAGGCACCAGATTCCGCCACCGCCTGCATCAGAATCGCGGCTTCCGTGATGCCGAGGCCCGCGCCGCCATATTCCTCCGGCATGGCGATGCCGAGCCAGTTGCCCTCCGCCATGGCGGCGAAGAAGGCGTCGGGGAAGGTCGCGGTCCGGTCACGCTCCAGCCAATACGCGTCGTCGAAGCGGGCGCAGATTTTCAGCACCTCGTCGCGGATCTGCTGCTGTTCGTCGGTCAGGGCGAAGTCCATGGGCGGGCCTTTCAGACGCTGCCTGGCTGGGCCATATTTGTCCCATGTACTCCCAGGCGCTGAATACCGCGAACATGGCGGCCGAGGTCGGTTGCGGTCGACAATCACCGGGAGAGGGACGATGACGACCCAGTATGAGCATGATTTCTTTGCCTGGGCCAACGAGCAGGCGGCGTTGCTGCGCGCCCGCAAACTGGGTGAGGCCGACATCGAGAATATTGCGGAAGAGATCGAGAGCATGGGGCGGAGCGAAAAGCGCGAGCTGATCGACCGCCTCACAGGCCTTCTGCTGCATCTGCTGAAATGGCAGTTCCAGCCGGGATTGCGTGGCAACAGTTGGCGCCTCAGCATCGAGGAGCAGCGTTATCGGCTGGAGGACCATCTGAACGATAACCCGAGCTTGACGTCGCAGCTTGACAAGGCCATGCGCGATTCCTACCGGCTGGCGTTGCTGGAAGCCGAGCGGGAAACCGGACTTGCCCGCAACACTTTCCCTCCGCTTTGTCCGTACTCGTTTGAACAGGCAACCAGCCCCGACTTCTGGCCGGAGTGAGTGCAGGGTGGTTTCATGTATAGCCAGGCGCTGAATACCCAAGAGGCATCGTCCGACCACAGCGAGGCGGCCGAACGCTTCCAGGCGCGCGTCGATGCCGAGGAGCGGATCGAGCCGAACGATTGGATGCCCGAGGCCTATCGCCGCACGCTGATCCGCCAGATCAGCCAGCACGCCCACTCGGAAATTGTCGGCATGCTGCCGGAGGGAAACTGGATCACGCGCGCACCGACGCTGCGGCGCAAGGCCGCGCTGCTGGCGAAGGTGCAGGATGAGGGCGGGCACGGACTCTATCTCTATGCCGCGGCCGAGACGCTGGATGTGACGCGCGAGGAGCTGGTCGAGCAACTCCTGACCGGCCGCGCAAAATACTCGTCCATTTTCAATTATCCGACGCTGAGCTGGGCGGATATCGGCGCGATCGGCTGGCTGGTCGACGGCGCGGCCATCATGAACCAGATCCCGCTCTGCCGCTGTTCCTACGGTCCCTACGCGCGGGCGATGATCCGCATCTGCAAGGAGGAGAGCTTCCACCAGCGCCAGGGCTTCGAGATCATGACTACGCTGGCGCGCGGATCCGAAGAGCAACGGGCGATGGCGCAGGACGCGCTGAACCGCTGGTGGTGGCCGAGCCTGATGATGTTCGGCCCGCCGGATTCACAGTCGCAGCACTCTGACGCCTCGATGCGGTGGAAGATCAAGCGCTTCACCAATGACGCGCTGCGGCAGAAATTCGTCGACGCCACGGTGCCGCAGGGCCACTACCTCGGCCTGACGTTCCCTGACCCGCAGCTTCGACACAACGAGGCAACCGGTCACTGGGAGTTCGGCCCGATCGATTGGGACGAGTTTCGCCGCGTCCTCGCCGGCAACGGCCCGTGCAACCGCGAGCGGCTCGCCGCCCGCCGCCGTGCACACGAAGATGGCGCCTGGGTGCGCGAGGCCGCACTCGCCTATGCGGCGAAGCACCAGGCGAGCCTTCGCCGCCAGGCTGCCTGACGATGTCCGAGCAGACCACGCCGCTCTGGGAGGTGTTCATCCGCGCGCGCACCGGGCTCGCGCACAAGCACGTCGGATCGGTGCACGCGGCGGACGCGACGCTGGCGTTGCAGGCGGCACGCGACGTCTACACGCGTCGTGGCGAGGGGTTGTCCATCTGGGTGGTGCCGTCGAATGCGATCACCGCCTCCGATCCGGCCGACAAGGACATGCTGTTCGAGCCGACAGGCTCGAAGATCTACCGCCACCCGACGTTCTACGAAGTGCCCGACGAAGTCGACAACATGTAGTGCCGCGCCGGCGGGGCACCCCGGGCCATCGCGTTTGGCGGCTTGATCCGGTTTTCGATTTCGTCATGCCTGCGCAAGAGCGTGTGAAGCAATATGCGAGCACCACCTCCGACGTCATTGCGAGCGGAGCGAAGCAATCCCCATGAGGTGGTCCTCCAGGAGATTGCTTGGCCGGGTCAAGCCCGGCCACCGCTTCACTCCTCGCAATGCTGGGGGTCGATCGGCCGATTTCGTCACACGCTCTTTCGACGAAAAAGGCGGACCGATTCAATAGTTGTCATCCCCGCGCAAGCGGGGACCCAGCCGGTCGGCGACATGCTGGCCGCACTGGATTCCCGCGTGCGCGGGAATGACTATATGCTTGACGGTCCACCGCAGACCCAAATGCGCTTACCGTGCGCGACACCTGATCGCTCTGGACATCGCTCGGCGCCGCAGTGCAGGCTGCGGCGAAAATGTGCCGTGTCTCGGCCAGCATGCTCCGGTTCACGGGGCCTGCCATCAGGGATGAAACACGATGAACGCTCCCGTCAGTGTCGATCCGCGCGAAGACGCCTACTCGATGCCGCTCGACAAAATCGACGTCAGCCAGCCGCGGCTTTACCAGGACGACATCTGGGAGCCCTACTTCGAGCGCCTGCGCCGGGAGGATCCGGTGCACTGGTGCGAGAAGGGCATGTACGGCTCGTACTGGTCGGTGACCAAGTACCGCGACATCATGCAGGTGGACACCAGCCAGCAGATCTACTCCTCGGACGCCATGCTCGGCGGCATCGTCCTGCGCGACGTGCCGATGGACTTTCGCCGGCCGAGCTTCATCTCGATGGACCAGCCGAAGCACGACGAGCAGCGCAAGGTGGTGTCGCCGATCGTGGCGCCGATGAACCTGCAGAGGTTGTCTGACACGATCCGCGAGCGCACGGGCCGCGTCCTCGACTCGTTGCCGCGCGGCGAGACGTTCGACTGGGTGGATCGCGTGTCGATCGAGCTGACCACGCAGATGCTCGCTACCTTGTTCGACTTCCCGTTCGAGGAGCGGCGCACGCTGACCTACTGGTCGAATGTCGCGACGGTGAACACCCGTGCCGGCACTGAGATCGACTCGGAGGAGAAGCGCGACGCGGTGCTGCAGAAGGCGCTGGAATACTTCACCGCGCTTTGGCACCAGCGCGCCAAGCAGGAGCCGCGGCCCGACCTGATCTCGATGCTGGCCCACGGCGAGGCAACCCGCGATCTGCCCTCGCGCCCGCACGAGTTCATGGGCAATCTGCTGCTGCTGCTGGTCGGTGGCAACGACACGACGCGAAACTCGATGTCGGGCGGCTTGTGGGCGCTCAACAAGTACCCCGACCAGTATCGCAAGCTGATCGACAATCCCGGTCTCGTCGCCAGCCTGGTTCCAGAGATCATCCGCTGGCAGACTCCGGTGCTGCACATGCGGCGCACCGCGCTGGAAGATGCCGAACTTGGCGGCAAGCGGATACGCAAGGGCGACAAGGTCGCGATGTGGTACATCTCCGGCAATCGCGACGAGGAGGCGATCGAGAATGCGAGTGAATTCATCATCGACCGCGCGCGCCCGCGCCAGCATCTGTCGTTCGGCTTCGGCATCCATCGTTGCGTCGGCAACCGTCTGGCCGAGATGCAGCTCACGATCCTCTGGGAGGAGATCCTGCGGCGCTTTCCCATGATCGAGGTGGTGGAGGAGCCGAAGCGGGTCTATTCCAACATCCTGCATGGCATCGTTTCCATGCCGGTGCGCATTCCCGTATCCTGAGGACGTGCCGCGCTGGCGTGCTTGCCGCGGCAAACGTGCTAGCATCCCGCACCATGGCCACCACCTCCATCGCCATTCAGGAGACCCCGCTCGTCCTGCAGCTGCTCCGCCGCGCCGACGATGCATTGGTGCTCGGCCATCTTCTGTCCGAATGGACGGGTCACGCGCCCACCCTCGAGGAGGAGCTGGCGCTCGCCAACATCGCGCTCGACCTGATCGGCCAGGCGCGCACGCTGTTCAGCCACGCGGGCTCGCTCACCGGTCATACCGAGGACCAACTCGCCTACCTGCGTGACGCGCCCGCCTGGCGCAACTGCCTTTTGGTGGAGCTGCCGAATGGCGACTTCGCGTTCACGATCGCACGATTGCTGCTGTTCGCCGCCTTCGCCGATCCGTTCTGGCGCGCGGCGATCGCATCGGCCGAGGCAACCGTCGCCGCCATCGCGGCCAAGGCGGAGAAGGAGACCGCATATCATCTGCGGCACGCGGCCGAGTGGCTGATCCGCCTCGGTGATGGCACCGCGGAGAGCCACCGCCGGGCGCAGTCGGCGTTGGATGATCTCTGGCCATACACCGGCGAGCTGTTCGCCACCGATGCCGCCGATGCCGCGCTGATCACAGCGGGCAGGATCCCCGATCCCGCATCGCTGCGCGCCGCATGGAACGCGACCGTCGACGCCACATTGGCGCGTGCCACGCTGACCCGGCCGACGGATGGCTGGATGCAGTCTGGCGGCCGCACCGGGCGGCACACGGAGCATCTCGGTCATCTGCTGGCAGAGATGCAACACCTCCAGCGCAGCTATCCAGGCGCGACATGGTAGACCCTGCCTCGTTGCGCGAGCGCACGCTTGCGGCGCTGGAACAGGTCACCGACCCGGAGCTCCCGGTGCTGACAATCGCCGACCTCGGCATCCTGCGCGATGTGTTGGTGCAGGGCGACACGGTGGAGGTCACCATCACTCCCACCTACTCCGGCTGCCCGGCGATGAATCTGATCACGCTGGAGATCGAAACAACCCTTGCGCGCGCCGGCATCAAGGCACGCATCCGCACCACATTGTCGCCCGCCTGGACCACCGACTGGCTGACCGATGCGGCGCGCACGAAGCTCGCCGCGTTCGGCATTGCGCCGCCCGAGCACACAGCATCCCGCCGCGCCTTGTTCGGTGAGGCGCGCCCCGCCTGCCCACTCTGCGGCAGCCAGGATACCGAGCAGATCAGCGAATTCGGCTCCACCGCATGCAAGTCGCTGCACCGCTGCCGCGCTTGCCGCGAACCGTTCGATGCGTTCAAGTGCCACTGAACGAAAGGGAGGAAACCATGGCGAGACAAGCGATCACCACCGACAAGGCGCCGAAGCCCGGTGGACATTTTGCCCAGGCCATTGCCGTGGAAGCGAGCGGGCGACTGGTGTTCATCTCCGGCATGGTCGCACAGCGGCCCGACGGCACTATCGCAGGCGTCGGCGACATCGAAGCGCAGACGCGTCAGGTGTGCGAGAACATCAAGGCGGCGGTGGAAGCCGCCGGCGGCACGCTGGCAAACGTCTGCCGCGTGGATGTCTATGTGCGCAACATGGAGAACCTGGCGCCGATCCATAAGGTGCGGCGCGAGTACTTCCCCTCCCCGCCGCCGGCCTCCACGCTGGTCGAGGTGAGCAAGTTCACCCACCCCGACTACCTGATCGAAATGAACGCGATCGCCGTGGTGTGATGCTTCGGTCACGGCCGAAGCAGGAGGACGCGATGTTCGCCGTGATCTTCGAAGTGCAGCCGAAGTCGGATCGATGGGAGCAATACCTGGAGCTGGCGAAGCAGTTGCGGCCGGAGCTGGAGCAGATCGCCGGCTTCATCGATAACGAACGCTACCGGAGCAGGCGTACCGAGGGGCGCGTGCTGTCGCTGTCGACCTGGGCAGATGAGAAATCGGTGATCCGCTGGCGGACCCACGCGATGCATCACGGCGTGCAGGAGAAGGGCCGCTTCGAGGTGTTCGAGGATTACCATCTACGTGTCGGCGAGATCACCGCCGACACGCTCATTCCGCCTGGCCAAACACTGCAGCAGCTTCGGTTCGATGCGACGGAGGCCGGCGCGGCGAAAGTCGTGAGCATCTCGGAGGTCGATCCCAGCCCGGGCGCGAAGCCGGCCGGTGCGGAGACATTGCAGGTAAGACTGCGCGTGCCGGAAATCGGACGCGACGGCGTGTGCGACGCGGAGTTGTTCGAAAGCATCTACACGTCAGGGAAGCTGCTTGTCCTGGTGTCGTGGCGCGATTCCGCCGCGGCCAATGCGTGGCGGCCCCCCACCTCGCTGCCCGACGCCGGCCGGATACGGCACCGGCGCGTGCGCGTGATCCGCG
>JBGPND010000153.1:0-12617 GCA_041487355.1 Acetobacteraceae bacterium
ACACGCCCGGCCATGACGGACGAGAAGTCAGAGCAGACCTAGCTTGGCGCACAGCATAGGAAGCAGTCATGAAATTCGGCGCGTCGATGTTCTTCACCGACTATTCGATGACCTCGGCGGAACTGGCCCGCGCGCTGGAGGAGCGGGGTTTCGACATTGTCTGGGCACCGGAGCACTCGCACATCCCCGCGTCGCGCAAGACGCCGTTTGTTCTGGGCGGCGACCTGCCGAAACGTTACTATGACGTGATGGACCCGTTCGTCACGCTCACCGCGGCTGCGGCGGCGACGAAGACGCTCAACATTGGCACCGGCGTCTGCCTGATCGCCCAGCGCGATCCGATCCAGACGGCGAAGCTGGTGGCCTCGATCGACCAGGTGTCCGGCGGGCGCTTCGTGTTCGGCGTCGGCAATGGCTGGAACCAGGACGAGATGGAGAACCACGGCACGAACTTCGCCACGCGGCACAAGCTCGCGCGCGAGCGGATCGAGGCGATGAAGGCGATCTGGACCCAAACCACCGCCGAGTACCATGGCGAGTTCGTGGACTTCGATCCGATGCAGACCTGGCCGAAGCCGGTGCAGAAGCCGCATCCGCCGATCCTGGTTGGCGGCGCGTTTCCCTACAGTGCGCGCCGCGCCATCCGCTACGGCGACGGCTGGATGCCGCAGATGACGGCATCGTCGCCGACGCCGCTGACCGAGCTGATCCCGCGCTTCCGCCAGATGGCGGCCGAGGCGGGACGCGATCCCGCGAAGCTGGAAATCAACATCGGCGGCCAGGCCGAGGACGTGGACCTGATCAAGCGATATCGCGACCTGGGAGTCGATCGTGTGTCCACCAGCCTGCCATCGGAGAAGGCCGAGACGATCTTGCCGGTTCTGAACCGGTGGGCTGACATCATCCGCGCGGTGAACGGGTGAAGAGAAGCAAGTTTCACCACAAAGACACGAAGACACGAAGACACAAAGGAGTCGTTGCTTTCGCGTGGCACCTGTGTTCCGGGCTGTGCGACGAGCATGCCGATTTCGGACGAGCTACAGCGCAATCGGACTGACTGCCTGGCCGCCGTGCTCTGTGCCTTCGTGTCTTCGTGTCTTCGTGTCTTTGTGGCTTTGTGGTGAATCCTTCTTGCTGGCCGCGCGTACCCCCGCGCCGGCAGCGGCTGCAGATCGGCAGGGGGATGGCCATTCGAGCGGACCCTATCCTAAAACTTGCCAGGAAACAGAAAGGTGGGAACGTCCATGGACTACAACGCAGCCTTCGCCGGGGTGAAGGTGATCGATCTCAGCGGCGGAGTCGCCGGGCCGTCCTGCGCCATGATGCTGGCGCAGCACGGCGCCGACGTGATCAAGGTGGAGACGCCGCATGGCGGCGGCGATTGGGCGCGCATCCTCGGCCGTCGTTACGGAGACCATTCGGCCTTCTCGGTCTACGGCACGCTCGGCAAGCGCAGCCTCGCGCTGGATCTGAAGACGCGGGAAGGCAAGGAAATCCTGTGGCGCCTGCTTCGCGGTGCCGACGTGTTCATCGAAGGCTTCCGCCCCGGCACGATCAAGCGCTACGGCTTCAGCTATGACGCGGTCAGCGCACGCGAGCCGCAGATCATCTACTACGCGATCTCCGGCTTCGGGCAGACCGGGCCGCTGGCGTCCCGCCCTGCGATGGATCCGGTGCTGCAGGCCTTCACCGGCGTCGTCAACGAGAATCGCGGCGAGCACGATCAGCATCCGCACCGCATTGCGATCTCGCTGATCGACATGTTCACCGGACTGCTCGGGTTCCAGGCGATCGCCACTTCGCTCTATGTGCGGCGCGAGCAGAAGCACGGGCGTTTCGTCGAGGCCAGCCTGATGCAGGGCGGCGCGATGCTGTCGGTGATCCGGCTGATCGCCAACTACCTGGAGCGTGGCACGACGCAACGGACCAGCATGCCGAGCGGCGTGTTCGACACGGCGGACGGGCAGCTCAACGTCACCATGGTGCGACCGAACGACTGGGTGCCGTACTGCGAGGCGATCGGCCAGCCGGAGCTCGCGACGGATCCCAGGTTTGCCGACCCCAATGCGCGGGGTGAGAACATCGAGGCGCTCTATGCCGTGGTGCGCCCGATCTTCGCCGCGAAGCCCACCGCGTGGCTGGCGGAGCGCTTCACCGAGCGCGGCATCATGAACGGCAGGGTGAACACCTACGAGGAGTTCCTGAAGGAAGCGCAAGTGAGCGCCACCGGCATCATCTCCTGGCTGAACCAGCCCGGTGTCCCCGAGCCGCTGCCGATGCCGAACATCCCCGGCCTGCCGCCGCTGCAGAACGGCACCAAGCGTGCCCACGCCCCACGCCTCGGCGAGCACAGCGTCGAGGTGCTGGCCGAGCATGGCTACAGCGAAGCGGAAATCGCCGATCTGCTGGAGCGGCGCGTGGTCGGCGCACCCCGGACCAGGGTGCCGGCCGAGTAGCTGCGGTTGACTTACCAACAGGTGTCCAATACTACCGATCAGTATATCATCAGCGAGGGTTGAACAGCATGTCCGGTCCGCAGCCGAACAGCGCGCATGTCACCGCCGGCACGCCGAGCGAGGTCGATGTGGTCATCGTCGGAGCTGGCTTCGCAGGCATGTACCTGCTGCACCGCGTGCGCGGGCTCGGAATGTCGGCGGTGGTGTTCGAGGCGGCAAGCGGCGTCGGCGGCACCTGGTACTGGAACCGCTACCCGGGCGCGCGCTGCGACGTGGAAAGCATGCAGTACTCCTATTCGTTCTCGCCGGAACTGCAGCAGGACTGGCAGTGGAGCGAGCTGTTCGCCTCGCAGCCGGAAATCCTGCGCTATGCCAACAATGTCGCCGACCGGCTCGACCTGCGCCGCGACATCAGGTTCGAGACGCGCGTGACCGAGGCGCGCTTCGACGAGGCGGAGCATCGCTGGAACATCCGGACAGATCGCGGCGACCGGGTATCGGCGCGGCATTGCGTCATGGCGACCGGCTGCCTCTCCACCGCGCGCGTGCCGGACTTCAAGGGGCTGGTGAGCTTCAAGGGCAAGACGTACCACACCGGCCACTGGCCGCATGAAGGCGTGGATTTCACCGGCCAGCGCGTCGGGATCATCGGCACCGGTTCGTCCGCCATCCAGGCGATTCCGGTGATCGCCGAGCAGGCCGCACACCTGGTCGTGTTTCAGCGCACGCCGAACTTCAGCATCCCGTCGCGCAACGGGCAGATGACTCCGGACTACGAGCAGTCGTGGAAGTCGGCCTATCCGCAGCTTCGCGACAAAGCGCGGGAGATGCGCACCGGCATCCTCAACGACCTGAACGACAAGTCCGCGCTGGAGGTGTCGGACGAGGAGCGGCAGCGCGAATACGCAGCGCGGTGGGCCGCCGGCGGCACCAGCTTCATGGCCGCGTTCAATGACCTGATCTTCAACCAGCAGGCCAACGACACCGCGGCCGAGTTCGTGCGCAACCAGATCCGCGGCATCGTGCGCGACCCGGCGGTCGCCGAGCTGCTGGCACCGAAGAACCACCCGATCGGCACCAAGCGCATCTGCGTCGACACCGATTACTACGCCACGTTCAACCGCGAGAACGTCACGCTGGTCGATGTCAGAACCGCACCGATCACCGAGATCACGCCGAACGGCCTGCGCACCGGCGATCGCGAATACGAATTCGACAGCATCGTATTCGCCACCGGCTTCGATGCGATGACCGGCGCGCTGCTCGGGGTGGACATCCGTGGCAGCAACGGTCTCTCCCTGCGCGACAAATGGGAAGCCGGGCCGCGCACCTATCTCGGCATGATGACCGCCGGCTTCCCGAACCTGTTCATGATCACCGGCCCGGGCAGCCCCTCGGTGCTGAGCAACATGATGGTCTCCATCGAGCAGCACGTGGACTGGATGAGCGACTGCATCGCCTATCTGCGGTCACGCCAGATGGACTGCATCGAGGCGACCATGGAGGCCGAGGACGCCTGGGTCGACCATGTGAACGAGGTCGCGTTCGGCACGCTCTACCCGAGCGCCAACTCCTGGTACATGGGCGCCAACATCCCCGGCAAGCCGCGAGTGTTCATGCCCTATATCGGCGGCGTCGGCGCGTATTGCCGGACCTGCGCCGACATCGCCGGCAAGGGCTACGAGGGCTTCCGCCTGACCGCATCGTCATTGGCCGCCGCGGCGGCGGAGTGACGTCGCCAGTTGTGATGGGTATCGCTCAGCTCAACCCATCCTGCAGGCTGCGCGTAGCGGCGTAGGACGGGGTTGAGCGCAGCGATACCCATCACTCCTGCTAGACCCCGGCCGTCGCCGCGACTTCGCTGGCGAAATCGGGGCCCTGCGGCTTGTCGATGCCTTCGCCCAACTTGAAGCGTGCGAACCCGGCGAGCTTCACGCCGGCCTTGGCGAGCACCGCCTTCACCCGGCTCTCGCCGTCATGCACCCAGACCTGCTCGACCAGGACGATCTCCTCGTAGAATTTCCGGATGCGGCCTTCGACCATCTTTTCGATGATGTTCTCGGGCCGACCGGAGGCGCGGGCCTGCTCGGTCAGCACCGACTTCTCGCGTTCCAGCGCGGCGGGGTCGACGCCGTCGATGTCGAGCGCCTCGGGGCGGCTGGCGGCGATGTGCATGCCGACCTGGCGGCCGAGCGTCTCCAGCGCCGCCATCTCGGCGTTGTCTCCCGCCGGACCCTCCACCGCCACCAGCACGCCGATCTTGCCCAGGCCCGGCTTCAGCGTGTTGTGCACGTAGGTCGCCACCACGCCGCTGCCGACGCTCAGCACGCGGGCGCGGCGCAGGTTCATGTTCTCGCCGATGGTGGCGACGAGCTGGGTGAGCTCCTCGGCCACCGTGCGGCCGGAGCCGGGGAACGGCGCCGCCTTGATCGCATCGAGGTCCTCGCCGACCTCCAGCGCGATCTTCGCCACCGCCTCGACGAAGGCCTGGAACGTGTCGTTGCGGGCGACGAAGTCGGTCTCGGCGTTGACCTCCACCATTGCCGCGCGGCCGGGCGCGGAGACGACGCCGACCAGCCCCTCGGCGGCGACGCGGCCGGACTTCTTCGCGGCGGCGGCGAGGCCCTTCTTGCGCAGCCAGTCCACCGCGGCTTCCATCTCGCCGGCGGTCTCGGTCAGTGCGCGCTTGCAGTCCATCATGCCCGCGCCGGTCTTCTCACGCAGGTCCTTCACCAAGGCAGCGGTGATCTCAGCCATCTCGCGTCTCCAGTCATAAGCCCCCGGGCTTGACCCGGGGCGTCGCCCCCGGGCCTGTCCCGGGGGTCAGGCGTTGGCGGGTTCGGTCGGCGCCTCGACCTCCGGCATGGCTTCCGGCGGCAGGTTCTCGACCGCGCCCATATCCTGGCCGGAGGCGGCCATCTCGGCGCTGATGCCGTCCAGCACCGAGCCGGCGACCAGGTCGCAATACAGCGTGATGGCGCGGATCGCATCGTCGTTGCCGGGCACCGGGTAGGTCACGCCGGCGGGGTCGGAGTTGCTGTCCAGGATCGCGACCACCGGGATGTGCAGCTTGTTCGCCTCCTCGACCGCGAGCTTCTCCTTGTTCGTGTCGATGATGAACAGGATGTCCGGCAGGCCGCCCATCTCCTTGATGCCACCGAGCGCGCGCTCGAGCTTCTGCTGGTCGCGGGTGATCTCGAGCACCTCCTTCTTGGTGAGGCCCTCGATGTTGCCGCCGAGCATCTCCTCGATCTGGCGCAGCCGCTTGATCGAGCCGGTGATGGTCTTCCAGTTGGTCAGGGTGCCGCCGAGCCAGCGGTGGTTGACGTAGTACTGGCCGCAGCGTTTGGCGGCCTCGGCGACGTATTCGGCCGCGGCGCGCTTGGTGCCGACCAGCAGCACGCGCCCGCCGGCGGCGGTGGTGTCGCGGATGGCGCGCAGCGCGCGGTCCAGCAGCGGCACGGTCTGCTGCAGGTCGATGATGTGGACCTGGTTGCGCACGCCGTAGAGGTACGGCCCCATGCGCGGGTTCCAGCGGCGGGTGTGGTGGCCGAAGTGGACGCCGGCTTCGAGTAGCTGGCGCAGGGTGAATTCGGGCATCGCCATGGGGGCGGGTCCTTTCGTGCGTCCGGTTGTGCCTCCGCGGGGGTTTGTCTTGCGACACCGGACCTGGCGAACCAGGAAAGGCACCCCGCGTGTGAATTACCGGGGTGGCGGTTGGGCCGGCCCGGCAGGCTGGATATGGCGGAAGTGGCGGGTTTCCGCAAGGGACGCGGGGACGGGGGGTGGGCGCGGGGGCGGTTTCGCGTCTCGGCAATGTCTCATTGTGTACTTAATGGTTCCGATGATGCGCTGAGTGAGACAAAGAATGTGGAACCACAGATGCACGCGGATGCACGCAGATCAAGAATGCTGCCGTGACTGGCATCAGTGGTGCGCGTCTGGTGCCTGTCCTTTCACGTTGCATGGGGTTTCCCCACGCGCTGGGACAGGCTTGCGGGGGTGGCGCCGAAACGGGAGCGGCTGTGGGCGCAGCAGGGCGAGCAGCGCCGCCGGATCGGGATCGGCCGGGGCGGCAGCGCGAATCAGGGCCAGCAGCTTGTTCGTGTCCTTGATCGCCGTGGCCATCGCATGGAGGGCGAACGGATCCGCCGGATCGCGCGCTCGGCGGCTGGCCGAGGTGGCGTAGGCGCCGTGTTTGGTGGTCGCGGCGCGCAGCCGGTGGAGGCCGGCCAGCGTCCTCGGCCCCGTGCTCTTGCCGCCATGCATGCGGCACCGCCCGTTCGGCATGGCGGGCGAGCGGCACGGAGCGCCCGCGCGGGTGCGGGCACCGCAGCGCGGGGCGGCGTTGGGGTTGCCTCGAGGGTTGCCGTTGCGGAGCGGGCCTGCGGATCCGGTCCGGGGCGGGGTGTTGTCACGTTGCATGGGGTCTTCCCTCCGCGGGGAGACGCCCACCACCGCCTCTCCAGTCTCGTTGGCCATTTTTGCTCCGGCAGCCTTTGTTCCTTGTTCGTGCATTAGCCCCATCGGTGGGCCGCGCCAACGAGAGAAGTGGTGCGGTGGCTAAGTTCCGAGCGTGGTCACGTTGCGTCGGGGGCGGTCTTCCCACCCAGTTCTCGGATGAAGCCTTGGTTCCCGGCGGCGAAGGCATCGGTCATAGGCCAGACAGAGAGATGCGGCCTGCCGCCCCGCGCTGGGCCGGAGGATCCGGCGCGGCCAAAAAGCAGAAGGGCAGGCCGGAGCCTGCCCTTCGATTTTGTGCCCTGAAGGCTTGTTAACGGCTGCTAGGCCCGGAGGCCGTCGCTGACGGCGCGCGATCTCCTATCGGCTAAATATTTGATTCGAACGCAGATGTAAGCTACGCTGTTTACGATATAATGACAATACGAAAATAGCCGATAGGAGATCGCCCGCCAGCCGCAACACTGTGACCTTCGCCTCAGCGGACCAATCATAGCACAGGGAGGCCAAAGTCACAGCAGGGAGACGGGGGTGTCACAGTAGGGAGACTCGACTCCTTGGCCGATGCTGTTGCATCCTCTCCTTGGACCCCGATTCGTGTCGCGGGGTCCTGGCAGGGGTGGAGGGCGGCGGCCTGCGTAAGCCGCCGCCAACCTCAGCGTGGAGGAGCACATGAACCAGCCGTATCGCCTTGGTCTCGATATGGGCACCAACTCCATCGGCTGGGCGGCATTGACGCTCGACAAGACGGGGCGGCCAAACGGAATTCTTGATCTCGGCGTACGTATCTATAGCGACGGGCGCAATCCGAAGGACGGCACCTCACTGGCCGTCGCGCGCCGGGTGCCACGCGGCATGCGTCGGCGGCGCGACCGTTACCTGCGCCGGCGCGACGATCTGATGCAGGCGCTGATCGCGCTCGGGCTCATGCCGGCAGATGAGACGGAACGTCAGGCGCTGGTAACGCTCGACCCATACGCGCTGCGCGCAAAGGCACCGCACGAGCCATTGATGTCGCACGAGCTGGGCCGCGCGCTGTTCCATCTCGATCAGCGCCGCGGCTTCAAGTCCAACCGCAAGACCGACACGAGCGACGACAACAAGCTCACGGCGAGGATCGGCGAGCTGGAGCGACTCATCGAGGCCAGCGGCGCGTGCACGCTCGGCGAATATCTCTACAAGCGTCGGCTCAAGGGGAAGATGGTGCGGGCACGGCCGGAGGCCGGCTTCTATCCGCACCGCGCTTTGTACGAGAAAGAATTTGGTGCGATTCGCGACGCGCAGATGCCGCACCATACGCTGCGCCCCGACCAGTGGGAGCACCTGCGGGACATCATGTTCTGGCAGCGCCCGCTGAAGCCGGTCGATCCCGGCTGGTGCCTGCTGGAAGAGTGCGAGCGACGCGCACATCGCGCCCTGCCCTGCGCGCAGGAGTTCCGCATGGTGCAGGAGGCGAACAATCTGCGCATCCTGGTTCCCGGCGAGGCGGCGAAGCCGCTCACGCGCGACCAGCGCGATCGGGTGCTGAAGGAACTGCGCACGAAGAAAGAACTGAAGCTCGAAGCGCTGCTGAAACTGCTCAAGCTGCCGTCTGGCGCGCGGATCAATCTGCTCGACGAGAACCGCAAGGCGCTGAAGGGCGACGAGACGGCTGCTCGTCTCTCGCACAAGGACTCGTTCGGCAGGCTATGGCACGTCCTGCCAATCCACCGCCGCACGGAGATCGTCCGCAAGCTGATCGAGACCGAAAGCCCGGAGGAGATTGAACGGATCGCACGGGCCGAATGGGGGCTGGATGCGGCTGCCGCGAAGAACGTGTCGGCCACACCGATGCCGGAAGGTTACGCACGGCTCAGTGAAATGGCAATCGGTAGGCTGCTGCCGGTGATGGAGGAACAACAGCTCAATTGGGCCGAGGCAGTTCCAGCGATCCCCGAGTACCGGCATCACTCCGACTTCCGCCCGGACAAGGAGCTAGCCGAGCTGCCGTACTATGGCGAGATCCTGACACGTTACGCGGTGGGTGCAGATCCCAAGAGGAAGGATGAGATCGGCCATTATGGTCGCATCGCCAATCCGACGGTCCATATCGGCCTCGGCCAACTCCGGCGTGTCATCAATCGGCTGATCAAGATCTACGGCAAGCCGGTGGCAATCGTCGTCGAACTCGCTCGCGAGTTGAAGATGAACAGGGAGGAGAAAGAAGACGAACGGCGGCGGATCCGAGACAATGAGGCAGCCAACAGACGGCGCGACGA
This sequence comes from Acetobacteraceae bacterium, assembly GCA_041487355.1. Taxonomy (GTDB): domain Bacteria; phylum Pseudomonadota; class Alphaproteobacteria; order Acetobacterales; family Acetobacteraceae; genus JAMXLO01. The sequence goes on from JBGPND010000153.1 coordinate 9,176, forward strand.
GATGGCAGGCCGCGGCCGCGAGCTGTCACCCGAGGATCACCGGCGGCTGCGACTTTGGGAGGAACAGCGGTACGGGACCGCAAACGTCTGTCCGTTCACCGGTGCGCCGATTTCATTCGAGATGGCGTTATCCAACCGGACTGAGATCGAGCACATCCTGCCATTCTCGAAGACGCGCGACGACTCAATGGCGAACAAGGTACTATGTTTGACCGAGGTCAACCGGGTCAAGCGTGACCGCGCGCCGGCCGAGGCCTTCCAGGCCAACCCGATGGCGGGCCGGTATCAGTGCAACTACGACGAAATCCTGATGCGCGCTTTCGCGCTGCCACAGAATAAGCGCTGGCGCTTCGATCGTGATGCGATGCAGCGGTTCGAGGACGAGCCGGCATTTCTCGATCGCCAGCTCAACGAGACGAAGTACCTATCGCGCATCACCAGGCTGTATCTTGCGCACCTTTACAACGAGAAGGCTGAAAAGCGCCGGCTGGTTGATGCGATCCCTGGTCGGCTCACCGCGATGCTTCGTGGCAAATGGGGACTGAGCAAACTGCTCCGCGACCACAACCGAGCGGGTGGCGACAACGACGACGGACCGACGCGCAAGAACCGCGACGATCACCGCCACCATGCAATCGATGCGTTCGTGGTTGCCATGACGGATCAGCGATTGCTGAAGCGGATCTCCGATTTGAACTCAGAGCCCGAGCGGGCACGGCTGATCGATAAGATTGACCCGCCCTGGCCGGATTTCTCACACGAAGCGTTCCGCGCGCACCTCGACCGGCTGATCATCTCGCATAAGCCGGATCACGTTGATCGCAAGAAGAAGCTAACTGACGAGGCACGGAAGGACCCGGAGAAACAGGGCAAGACGACCGGCGCGCTGCACAACGACACGGCGTACGGGATGATCGAGCCCGGCAAGAACGGCACCTGGAAGGTCGTTTCGCGCGCGGCGTTGGGCAGCTTCCTCACACCGAAGGATATGGACAAGGCGCTTCCGGCGGTGCGCGACAATGCATTGCGCGAGGCCCTCACGGCGGAGTGGGAGAAGTTCAAGCACGCGAAGCCCGCGACAGGCGAAGACACCGCCGCCGACGGGGAGAAGCGGAAGAAGAACCCCGCCGCGCTGTTCGCCGAACACGCCGCGACCAAGGGCATTCAGCTCAACGGCCGCAAGGTGAAAGTCCGCCGCGTGCGCATGGTCGAGGAACTGGCCGTGGTGCCGATCAAGGATCGCCGCACCGGCAAGCCGTACAAAGCCTACAAGCCAGACGGCAACGCCTTCGGCGACATCTACCGGCTGCCGAACCGACGCTGGACCGCTGTCGTCGTGCGTCGCTTCGACGCCAATCAGCCGGATTTCGACCCGGTGAAATACCGTCCGCATCCCGCGGCGAAACGCATCATGCGGCTGCACATCGACGACATGGTGGCGCTGGAAGACGGCGGGCAGCGGCACATTCTTCGCGTGGTGAAAATGAGCGGCCAGACCATCACCCTGGCCGACCATCATGAGGCCGGCGCGTTGAAGAAGCGCAACGACGACAAGAACGATCCGTTCAAGTACTTCGAGAAATCGGCGAACACCCTGATGGCGATGGGCCTGCGAAAGGTCGGTGTCGATGAAGTAGGGCGCCTCGCCGATCCTGGCCCTCGCGTCGGAAGCAACCTCTGATGATCGGCCGCGTTGTGGAGATCGCCAGCGACCGGCGGCATCTTGCGCTGTCACGCGGCTTCATGACGGTCTCCGCCGATGGCGCCGAGGTCGGCCGCGTGCCACTCGACGACATCGGGGTGCTGCTTTGTCACGCGCACGGCCTCACCTACTCCAACAACCTGCTGGTCGAACTGTCGCGGCGCGGTGCGGCGGTGGTGCTCTGCGGTCCCGATCACATGCCGATGGCCTGGGTCTGGCCGCTGGATGGTCACCACGTCCAGGCGATGCGCATGCGCCACCAACTGGAGGCGGACGAGCCGCTGAAGAAGCGCCTGTGGCAGGCGCTGGTGCGCGCCAAGATCCGTCAGCAGGGCGCGGTGCTTGAACGCGCGGGCAAGCCGCATGGAGCATTCGACCTGCTCGCCCGCCAGGTGCGTTCCGGCGATCCGGAGAATATCGAAGCGCAGGCGGCGCGGCGCTACTGGCCCTTGCTGATGGGCGAGGAGTTTCGGCGGGACCGGCAGGCCAGCGACGCGAACGCCATGCTGAACTACGGCTACACCGTCCTACGTTCGGGCGTGGCGCGTGCGGTCGTGGCGGCGGGGCTACATCCGTCGATCGGCTTGCATCATGCCAATCGTGGCAACCCCATGTGTCTCGTGGACGATTTGATGGAGCCTTTCAGGCCGCTGGTCGACTACCTGGTGACGGGGCTGGTGGCTGGCGGCGAATTTGCCGTCACCCCGACGGTGAAGGTCAGGCTGGCCGGGGTGTTGAGCCTCGATGTCACGACGGCGCGCGGTACGACGCCGGTCGGGACCTGTCTGGAGCGTCTGGCCGCGTCGCTGGCGGCCGCGTTCGAGGCGCGGAAGGCCGAGCTGGACTTGCCGGAGCCGCTGCTGCCCCTGGAATTTCCCGATGCGCGGCAAGAATCGTCCGCCGACTCCTGAACCGGCGGCGCTGACCGGATACCGGCTCATGTGGCTGATGGTGATCTTTGATCTTCCTATGGGCACGAAGAGCGAACGGCGAGCGGCCACCCGGTTTCGGAATTTTCTGCTGGATCAAGGCTTCGCCATGAGTCAGTTCTCGGTTTACATGCGCTTCTGCGGCGGCAAGGATCAGGCTGAAGCCCACACGAAGCGGATCGAGCGGTCGTTGCCGAGGACCGGGTTGGTGCAGGTGCTCGGCTTCACCGACAAACAGTATGAGAACATCGTATCCTTCGACGGCCGCACCCGGGAGCCACGGAACAGGAATCCGCAGCAGTATGTCATGTTTTGAGGGAATTCTCCGGCGAACGTTCTGCGAACGATGTGCCGACAAACCCTGTGAAATCAAGGGTTTGTCGGCACAAGGAGTTTAGCCGATAGGAGATCGCGCGCCAGCCGCAACTCGGTAGCTCCAACGCCTCCGATCCCCGGGAGTTTAGCCGATAGGAGATCGCGCGCCAGCCGCAACTTGCGGCACGGCATGGTGTGAGTGCACGGGAGTTTAGCCGATAGGAGATCGCGCGCCAGCCGCAACTCGGACATATGCACAAGGGTGAGCGTCTCAAGTTTAGCCGATAGGAGATCGCGCGCCAGCCGCAACGTGGCAATTAGAGCAAAGCACTTCACACTTAGTTTAGCCGATAGGAGATCGCGCGCCAGCCGCAACGGAGGAATTCAGCGGACGCAACGTGGACTTAGTTTAGCCGATAGGAGATCGCGCGCCAGCCGCAACTCAACCAGAAGGCCTACCACCCGTGAGGAGAGTTTAGCCGATAGGAGATCGCGC
>JBGPND010000154.1:0-12456 GCA_041487355.1 Acetobacteraceae bacterium
CTGAGATAGGTCAGATTCCTTGACAGGACCAAATCAGTCCTGTATAGGGAATGCGCCGGCACGAACGGGTGTATTGTGCCGGTGGGGACGTCTGGACACGCCGCTGCCAGAATTGGGGTGGGTATCCGGGACGTGATGTCCCATCCCGCACCCGGACTGGTCACAGTCACAATCCGGCCTCAGTCCTGCGCCGTACTGGGCAGACCTGAAGCCGCCGACGAAAGGAGCCTTCCGTTGGCCTCTGCCGTCATCAATGTCGCTCCCGAAGGAAACCTCTCGCGGTATCTCCAGGATATCCGCAAGTTTCCCATGCTTTCGCCGGAGGAGGAGCTCGCGCTCTCCCGCCGGTGGCGCGACCACGAGGATATGGAAGCAGCACACAAGCTTGTCACATCACATCTCAGGCTCGTGGCGAAAATCGCCATGGGATACCGCGGCTACGGCCTGCCGGTCGGAGAACTGATCTCCGAGGGCAATGTCGGCATGATGCAGGCGGTGAAGCGGTTCGATCCGGACCGCGGGTTCCGGCTGGCTACCTACGCCATGTGGTGGATCCGCGCCGCGATCCAGGAATACATCCTGCACAGTTGGTCGCTGGTGAAGATGGGCACCACCGCGGCGCAGAAGAAGCTGTTCTTCAACCTCCGCCGGCTGAAGGGCCAGATGCAGGCGATCGACGATGGCGACCTGCAGCCCGAACAGGTGGCCAAGATCGCCCGCATGCTCGATGTGCCCGAGCAGGACGTGGTGAGCATGAACCGCCGCCTCGCCGCGCCCGACCACAGCCTGAATGCGCCGGTCCGTCAGGACAGCGAGGGCGAGTGGCAGGACTGGCTGGTCGACGAGACCGAAAGCCAGGAAACCAGCATCGCCGAACGCGAGGAGCTGACCGGGCGCAAGGCGCTGCTGTCCAGCGCACTCAAGACGCTGAACGAGCGCGAGCGCCACATCCTCATCGAGCGGCGGCTGAAGGACAATCCGACCACGCTCGAGGAGCTGTCACAGCAATACGGCATCTCGCGCGAGCGGGTGCGGCAGATCGAGGTCCGCGCATTCGAGAAGCTGCAGAAGGCGATGAAGGCGCAGATCGCCGAACGCCGTCTGCAGTCGCATGCGCTGGCGGCGGCGACGAACCGCCAGGCGCCGGCGCGGGCCCCGGCTGACCACTGATCGCCTGATCACTGCTCTCCGCCGGGCGGATCGAGGCCCCATTCCTCTGCGAGCCGGGTGCACAATGCGCGCAATTGAGCGGTGCGTGAAATGCTGAGCGCTTCCAGCGTTGCACGGACCACGACCGGTGCCACCTCTGCCAGCAGCCAGCCTGCGGCCTCGGCAGCCCATGCCGTTCCCAGCACGTGCAGGTTCCCCAGCAGGGCGGCCGCGCCGGACATGCTATGGCCGCTCACCCAAAGCGAGTGGAGCGGATCGACCGAGGCGGCCATGCCAAGCAGCGCGACGCTGCGCGCCTTCGGCCGTCCGGGCTGACGATCGAGCAGCAGCGCCAGCACCGCGGGGCCGAGCAGGACACCCATCAGCAAGGCGGTGGGCGGGGCGAGCATCGCCATCGCCCCGCACAGCAACCCCTGCAACCACACCATGGAATGCTGCCGCGGCTGCGCGGCGACTATGCCGGTGACTGCCGGATCCGGTGTGCGTTTGGCCATGCCTGCCACCTCAGCTCAGAGCCGCAACCACGAGCACGGTCGCGAGCGTTGCGAGCCCAATCCCAGCGGCAATCTCCTGGCCGAGGCGATTGGCCACGCTGGCTCGGCTGCTGGCGCCAGCAGCGATCTGCGCCAGCTCGGCATCGATACGGCCAAGCTCCACCGCGGCCACCTGCGCTTCGCGGGCATCGGCGTCGTGGCCCGCCGGGTCGTCCACCAAGGCCAGCATCGGCGCCAGGTAACCAACCTGGGCAAGCGCCTGAAGGCGCTCGGTGATCGAGGCACGGCTATCCCGGTTGCGCCAGGTCACCAGCGCCGGCCCGGCCTGCTCGGCCAACCAGGCAGCGAGACCGGGCAGCGCCTGGGTGCGGTGGCGGGTCTGCAACTCAGCCAGAATTCGAATCTGCGCCAGCCAGGCTGCATCGTCCGGCCCCCCGCCGGCCAGTGCCACGAGCTCGCTGTCCAGGCGCCGTTCCGACCGCGCGGCGATGAAGGTCGCAATGTGCGTATCCACCGGCCTGACCTGCTTGCGGTCCACGCGGCCAGCCGCATCCTCCAGGGCCTGCAGCAGCTCCGGCAATCGCGTCACCCAGTGGCCGCCCATCAGCTCGCTGGAACACGGCATGAGCGGGTTGAGCAGATAGCACAGCCGTGCCTCCCCGCCGCCCGCCCCGCGGAGCTGCAGCCAGGCGTGCTGCTGGCGGGCCTGCCCCCGCAGCTCGGCGAAATCGCAGCGTTCCGGTCGCATGGCGGCCCAATTGCCGGCCAGTTCGAGCGCGACCACTTCCTGCAGCCGCGCACTCGCATCAGGGTCGGTCGCCCGCGCCGCAGCAAGCGCCGCACCGATACCGTCGGGCCAAAGCGCGAGGCCGCGCCAGCACAACGGTGCCAGCGGATCGAGCAATGCGATCGCGCGCATCACCAGTGCGGCGTCGCCAGGCGCATCGTCGGGCAGCGAATCCAGAACCCGATGACGCACGAGGTCTTCCAGCCGGGCGGCGAGCAGGGCGTCACCGACGCCGCGCCGCAGCCACAGAACAACCGCCCCGCTGCGCAATGCATGCACGCCGGTTTCAGGCTCGACTGCCATTGCGTGCGCCAGTGACCTTGCGTCCCATATCTCGGCCGCCGCCATCGGCATCGCGCGCTGTGAGCGACGCGGCGGGCGGGCAGCGACACGGCGACCGCGCGCGCTGGCCGGGTCGAGCAGCAGACTGGGCGGCGGCCGATGTTCGGGATCCTCCGCCAGCATGCCGCGCACCAGATCGCCGACGACAGGTGGCAGGCGCTGGTCACCCAGGAGGGCGGCATACGTCCCCAGCTCAAGCTTGCGGCGCAGGATGGCCGCATCGTCCAGTTGTGCCAGTGGTGCGTGGCCAAGGCCGAGGCAGAGCAGCAGCACGCCGAGCGAATAGACGTCGTCGGCGATGCTGCCGTCGCCCCGGCCTGCCGGCAGGCACATGGCGGAATAGGGCGGCTCGAACAGCGCAGGCTGCCCCACGCCTGGTGGTGCGGCCCAGGCTGAGCCCAACACGACCAGTTGACCGGGGCGGGGCTGGAACACATTGTCGAGGCGAATGCCCCGATGGGTCACGCCGCGCGCCTGCATTTGCTCGAGGACCAGCGCCGCCGGCCGGAGCACGCATTCAAGCAGTTCGGCCTCCGGCCAGGGACGCGGTCTCGCCAGCAGGCTTGGTCCGGGCGGCGCCAGGCAGATGACGTAGCAGGCCTCTTCCGCGGAACCCGGCTGCGCGGCGGTGATGCCGTGCGCCAGCGGCGTGAGAAGTCCGTCGATCGGAACAGAGAGCGCCTGCAGCGCCCGCGGCCTGGGCGGCAGGTGTCGCTGGACCTGTATCGCCATCAGGTCGGTTCGCCCGGTGCTCTGATCGACCGCGGCGAAGGCGGCAAGCCCGCCCACCGCCGGCAGCGGCCGACCCACCTCCACCGCGTATCGGTCGGCGATCAGAGCGACACCGGGTCGGGGCGGAGCGGGGTTGGCCATGCCGTAGCCAATCGTCCACCAGAAAGGTTGACGATCAGTGATTACTGATCACGGACCGTCAGCCCTCGAACGGATCCTTCACCATGATCGTGTCATCCCGCTCGGGGCTGGTGGAGAGCAGCGTCACCGGCGCTTCCACCAGTTCCTCGATGCGGCGGACATATTTCACCGCCAGGGCCGGCAAGTCGGCCCAGGAGCGCGCGCCACGGGTGGAGCCGCTCCAGCCTTCCATCACCTCGTATTCGGGTTCGGCCGCGGCCTGCGCACCCGGTGCCGCCGGCAGATGGCGATAGCGTTCGCCGCGGATGCGGTAGCCGGTGCAGATGCGCAGCTCGGGCAGCCCGTCGAGCACGTCCAGCTTGGTCAGCGCCAGGCCCTGGATGCCGGCGACCTTCACTGCCTGGCGCACCAGCACCGCGTCGAACCAGCCGCAGCGGCGGCGTCTGCCGGTGACGGTGCCGAACTCGTTGCCTCGGTCGCCCAGCAACTGGCCGGTTGCATCGGCCAGTTCCGTGGGGAACGGCCCGGAACCGACTCGCGTGCTGTAGGCCTTGGCAATGCCGAGCACGAACCCGACGGCGGCAGGTCCAAGCCCCGCCCCGGAAGCTGCCGCGGCCGCAACCGTGTTGCTCGACGTGACATAGGGGTAGGTGCCGTGGTCGACGTCCAGCATCACCGCCTGGGCACCCTCGAACAGGATGCGCCGTCCGGCCCGCCTTGCCTCATCCAGCCGCACCCACACCGGCTCGGCGAACGGCAGCACGCGCGGTGCCAACGCCAGCAGCCGAGCAAGCAGATCGTTCTTGGAAAATGTCTCAGCACCAAGCCCTTGCAGCAATGTATTGTGATGCAGCAACAGCTCGTCCAGCTTGTCGGCCAGGGTCTCCGGCTCGGCCAGATCGGCGATCCGGATAGCCCGGCGAGCAACCTTGTCCTCGTAGGCGGGTCCTATGCCGCGACCGGTGGTGCCGATCTTGCGGTCGCCACGCGCCGCCTCCCGCGCCCGGTCGATCGCCGAATGCATCGGCAGGATCAGCGTGGCGTTCTCGGCGATGCGGAGAGTGGCTGGGGTGACCTCGATGCCCTGCGCCCTCACACGCTCGATCTCGGCCAGCAGCGCCTCCGGGTCGATCACCACGCCGTTGCCGATGATGCCGAGCTTGCCGCGCACCAGGCCGGAGGGCAGCAGCGACAGCTTGTAGGTCTCGTTGCCGACCACCAGCGTATGGCCCGCGTTGTGGCCGCCCTGGAAGCGCACCACGATGTCGGCACGGCTGGCCAGCCAGTCGACCACCTTGCCCTTGCCCTCATCGCCCCATTGGGCGCCGATCACCGTGACATTGGCCATGCGACAGTCACTCCCAGGGGTCAGTGGCGGTCAGTGGCGGTCAGTGGTCCGCGGTCAATGGAACCGCCGTGCCATTGCGCAGGATATGCGAACAGAGCAAGCGCCTGGCCTCGGCCAACGGATCGCCATCAGGCCCGAGCGCCGCGATGGTGGCATAGCCGAGCCTGCGCATTCGCGCCGCCTCGTCCTGATCGGCACCAAGCGGGACGTAGAGACGCTGCCGCGCCTCCCGGGGCGGCGCTGCACGCAGGACCGCATCCGGAAACAGAGTGAGGCCGGTCGCCGGCTCGGCCTCGCCGCAGACATAGCGCCCACCGCGGCCGAGCTCCTCGTGGCGGCCGGGAGCATAAATCGTGACCGAGACGCCGGTCTCGTAGCGGAAGCCGCGAAACTCCACCGGGTCGATCGTCAGGCGCAGCGTCGGGGCGCGGGCACGGATCGCAGCCACCGCGTCGGCGAGCCGGCTCGCCAGCTCGCGCGCAGCCTGCGGCAGCTTCGCGGCCTCCAGAGCCCGCAGCGCCCGGTCCGCCGGGCCGGCAGCCAGCAGCAGGTCGGTCAGGGTCGGCGCCAGGCTGCCGCCAAGGCGCGCGACCGAGGCAGCGTCCTTGCGATCGAGCGCGCGTGCCAGGCCGGCACGGCTTGCGCCTTCGAGTGCCGCATCGTCCAGCAGCACGGGGACCAGGGTCGGCAGGGTGAGGTCGAAACTGGTGCGCGTGAGGCCAACCGAAGCCAGCGCCTCCGCCCCCACCAGCACGATCTCGGCATCCGCCGCGGGATTGTCGCAGCCGATCAGCTCGATCCCGGCCTGGGCGATCTGCCGGTCCGGCGCAAGCTGGGTGCCACGCACGCGCAGGCACTGGCCGGCATAAGACAGGCGCAGCGGCCGTGGGGCGTGGGCGAGGCGCGTCGTGGCGATCCGCGCGACCTGCGGCGTGGTGTCGGCACGCAGGCCCATCATGCGCTGGCTCACCGGGTCCATCAGCCGGAACGTCTGCTCTGCGACCGCGGCGCCGGAGCCGGCCAGCAGGTTGTCCTCGAACTCCAGCAGCGGCGGCTTGACCCGCTGATAGCCGTGACCCGCGAATACCTCCATGAGCGACTCGACCGCCGAAGCCTCGGTTTCGGCATCGGGCGGCAGCAGGTCGCGCAGGCCAGCGGGCAGCAGGGCGCGATTGTTCGGCAGATCATCGCTCATTTGAGCCTTCAGCTATCAGCTATCAGGCCTCGGAGGAACACCAGATCGGTGATCCGGTCGGCGCAAGCAATGGAGTGGCGTTTACCCTTGGTTATGCCGGGCGTCGGACACTCACGCCACCGCGTACCATGCTGTTCAATTCGTCGGAATTCGTCCTGGGCTTCCTGCCGGCTGCGCTCGCGGGGTTTTTCCTGCTGGGCCGCGTCGCCGGACGAGATTGGGCCATGCGCTGGCTGCTCGCCGCCGGCCTGTTCTTCTACGGCTGGTGGAACGCCAGGTTCGTCCTGCTGCTGGCCGGCTCGATCATCGCCAATTATTACTGCGGCCAGCGCATCCTGCACCTGGCGCTCGCGGGTGACCGGCGTGCAGCCAGGCGCTGGCTGATCGCCGGCGTCTGCCTCGACCTCGCTCTGCTCGGCTGGTTCAAATACGCCAGCTTCGCGATCCACACCGTCGCCGCCGCGACCGGACTTCACGCGCCGGAACTAAACCTGTTCCTGCCGCTGGCCATCAGCTTCTTCACCTTCCAGCAGATCATGTTCCTGGTAGAGAGCTGCCGGATGGAGCGCGGCGACGCCGGGCTGCTGCACTACGCGAACTTCGTTGCATTCTTCCCGCACCTGATCGCCGGCCCGATCGTGCGCCCGCGCGAGATCATGCCGCAATTGCTGGCGGCTGACGTTGCAACGCCACGGCTGGAGAATCTTGCCGAGGGCCTGATGATCTTCCTGCTCGGCCTGGCGAAGAAGCTCATACTGGCCGACACCTTCGCATCGTTCGCCGATGTCGGCTTCGCCGCCGCCGCGCAGGGCGAGCCGCTCAGCTTCGTGGAAGCCTGGTACGCGGCGGCTGCCTACGCACTGCAGATCTATTTCGACTTCTCCGGCTATTCCGATATGGCGATCGGGCTCGCGCGCATGCTGAATGTGCGGTTCCCGCTGAATTTCGCCAGCCCTTACCAGGCGACCAACATCAGCGAGTTCTGGCAGCGCTGGCATATCACGCTGAGCGGTTTCCTGCGTGATCACGTCTACATCCCACTCGGCGGCAACCGCCATGGCGAGGCGCGGCGCAATGTCAATCTGATGGCGACGATGCTGCTGGGCGGCCTATGGCACGGCGCCGCCTGGAACTTCGTGCTGTGGGGCGGGCTGCACGGTGTCTTTCTGATCATCCACGCAGGGTTCCGGCGCACCCGCGTGCCGGTTCCCGCCTTCGCCGGGCGGATGCTGACGATGCTCGCAGTCGTCGTCGCCTGGGTGCCGTTCCGTGCAAGCGGACTGGACGCCGCGCTTGCCATGCTGCGCGGCATGGCGGGCTGCGACGGGTTCGCCTTGCCCCAGATGATCGTGCACGCATTCCCGCCGCTGGCGGCGATCGCGACCCCGGTCCCGCTGCTGCGCTTCCTCGGCGACGCGCGCACGCTGAGCTTTCCCGAGGTCACCGCGTGCCTGCTGCTTGGCTGGACGATCGTCCTCGCCTTGCCGACGGTGCATGAGTTGTCGGAACGTGCCCGCACCTGGGCGCTCACCGCGGGCTTCGCGTTCACGGTGCAGGCGCTGTTCTTCGCCCCGCACGTGACGCCGTTCCTGTATTTCCAGTTCTGATGGCAAGCCGCCCCATGACGAAGGGACGCATCGCTTGCATCCGATTGATCTGCGCCTGCCTGGCATCGCTGCTGCTCTACGGTCTGGCATTCGGCTTCGTCGCGGATCGGCCGCTCTCGCTTGGCTTTCTGCAACAGCAGCTCGACGCGAAACTCGCGCGTGCCGCTTCGCTCGATGGCAGGAAGCTGGTGATCCTCGCCGGTTCCAACGGACCCTATTCGCATCGCTGCGAGGTGATCGAGCCGGTGCTGGCGATGCCATGCGTCAATGGCGGCGTGGCGGTCGGCATCGGCCTCGACTACCTGTTCGCTCGCTGGCAGGCGCTGCTCCACCCTGGCGATCTGGTCTACCTGCCGATGGAGGAGGCGCAATATGTTCGCACCCGCGCGGCGACCGAGCTCGGGCCGGACGCTGCGATCATGTTCCGCCATGATTGGCGAACGCTTGCGTCGCTCGCACCGGAGCGCTGGCTCGCCGCGCTGTTCTCGTTCGACCTGCGAGCGGCGCTGATGGGCCCGCTCGAGGCCGCGCTGCTCGTCGCGCATTTCCATGATCCTCGCGCGGCGGCGACTGGCGCGACCAACGCGTGGGGCGACCATGTCGGCCACACATCCGAATTGGCCGCGACCAGCCAGGCGGTGCTGGCAACCTACGTCCCGCAGCATCCGTCGGCTGCGCAAATCCACGCGGGCTACGGCAGTGCGCTGATTGCCGGCTTCACGCGCTGGGCCAACGCCCACGGCGTGCGGGTGATCGGCGGACTGCCAACGGAATTCGCCGATGTGCCGACGCCGGACGCGACGCTGGCAGCCATCCGCGGCGTGTATCTTGCCAACGGCGGCGATTTCCTCGAGCTGCCGAATCGCAGCCGCTACCCGCGTTCCGCATTCTTCGACACCGCCGAACATCTGAGCGAGACGTGGCAGATTTTCCATTCGAAGCTGCTGGCGGAGCAGCTCAGACGTTACACCGCCGTGGAACAGGCCGACACCGCTGAACATGCGGCGAGCGACAGGATCGAGTGGGCCGAGTAGATCAAGGATGAAGTCCTGATAGCGTCGGCTCACGCTCATCGGTCAGAAAGCGAGCGACGTTGCCTGCACCACCAGCGGCAATGTGCGTACCATGGACAGAACGTCCTCCGGCACCTCTTCGTCCACCGAGACCAGGCAGATCGCATCGCCGCCCTGGCTCGCGCGGCCGAGATGGAATGTCGCGATGTTGATGCCGGCGCCCGCCAGCGTGGCACCGAAGCGGCCGATGAAGCCTGGCTTGTCCTGGTTGGTGACATAGAGCATGTGCGGCGCGAAATCCGCTTCGACCTTGATGCCCTTGATTTCCACGATGCGCGGCCGGGAGCCGGCGAACAGCGTGCCGGCGACGGAGCGGGTGAGCTGACCGGTCTCCACCGTGATGCGCACCAGCGTCTGGTATTCGCTGGGCCGGTCATGCACGGTCTCGGTAACATCGATGCCATGATCGCGCGCGGCGATCGGCGCATTCACCATGTTGACGCCTTCCATCACCGGCGTCATCAGCCCGGCGAGCGCGGCTGCCGTCAGCGGGCGCGTGTTCAGCGCCGCGGCGTGGCCTTCGTATTCGATCACCACCCGGCGGATCACGCCTTCCCTCGCCTGGGTGAGCTGGCCGGCAAACGCTCCGAGCAGGCGGCACAGCTCCATGTATGGCATCAGCCGCGGCGCATCCTCGGCGGAGACCGACGGCATGTTGATCGCATTCGCCACCGCGCCGGAGAGCAGGAAATCGCTCATCTGCTCGGCGATCTGCAGCGCGACATTCTCCTGCGCTTCGGCCGTCGCGGCGCCGAGATGCGGCGTGCAGACGACATTCTCCAGCGCGAACAGCGGCGACTGCGTGGCGGGCTCGGTCTCGAACACGTCCAGCGCCGCACCGGCGACGTGGCCGGCTTCGATCGCCTCGGCCAGCGCTGCTTCATCCAGCAGCCCGCCGCGGGCGCAGTTGATGATGCGCACGCCGCGCCTGGTCTTCGCCAGTGCCTCGCGCGAGAGGATGTTGCGCGTTGCGTCGGTCAGCGGCGTGTGCAGCGTTATGATGTCCGCGCGCGCCAGCAGTTCATCGAACTCCACCTTCTCCACGCCGAGGTCGAGCGCGCGGCTTTCCGACAGGAACGGGTCGTAGGCGACCACCTTCATCTTCAACCCGATCGCGCGGTCGGCGACGATGGAGCCGATATTGCCGCAGCCGATCAGGCCGAGCGTCTTGGCGGTGAGCTCGACGCCCATGAAGCGGTTCTTCTCCCATTTTCCCCCTTTGGTGGAGGCGGAGGCCTCGGGGATCTGGCGTGCCAACGCGAACATCATGGCGATGGCATGCTCGGCGGTGGTGATGGTGTTGCCATGTGGTGTGTTCATCACCACGACGCCGCGCGCGGTGGCGGAGCGGATGTCGACATTGTCGACGCCGATGCCGGCGCGGCCGACCACCTTGAGGTTGGTCGCCACATCGAGCAGTTCGCGCGTCACCTTGGTGGCGGAGCGGACCGCGAGCCCGTCATAGGGCGCGATGATGGCGCGCAGTTCGGCCGGCGACAGGCCGGGTTTCACATCCACCTCGATACCGCGACGGCGGAATATGTCCACCGCGGCGGGGGAAAGCTTGTCACTGATCAGGACTTTCGGCATGGGGATTTGCTCGTCCTCTATTTCATCCTGTAGGTCTCAATCGCCGGCGGATCAGGCACACCCGCGAAGTGGGAAAGTGTGCCATAGGCGAAGGCGTTCTGCGCTGCGTCGACTATCGCCGACGCGTTTGAAATCCAACCAAGCCACATCCGAGACAATTCCCAGCCATATTCCGTTACCAAAGTGGCGAATAATTTCGAGCCCGGCTCTTAGACAAAGCGCTTAGCCTGAACTGTGCGCACGAGAGGAACCATAACCTCGATTGGGTCAGCCGTATCAACGGCCATGAGCGTGGCCGTTTGATCGGTTGGAAGGCGCGGAAGTCGGTTGAGTGTTATCGCGATTGGCTTGGCGTATGCGGCCAAGTCGGCGCAAAGCAATTCACCGGCTGCCTTCGCCATTGCGTATTCTGTCATTTCCGCCGGGCGCTCCTCCACGGCAACAGACGAGGGATAGAAGGCCGAGATTCCGTTGGGCCGGCGGTTCTGCAGATACCTGCATACGTCGTGAAAGCCGGAGACGTAGAAGGCAACGAATTCGTCGAAGCGATGGCGTACGAAAATGCCCGACTTGCGGCGGAATATCGACGGCGTGGCGAAATAGTAGACGCAATCTGGTGCCACCGCCAAGTCAGTGAGCTGCGAGGCCGCAGATCTGCGAACGTCGTATGGAACTGTCATGCACATGCCGCCATGTGCCTCGATCTCCTGCTTGACCCGAAGCGCATCGTCCTTCCCAGCTGCATAGGTGATCACGACCTGCGCTCCTCCGGCGGCCAGCAACTTCGCCGTAAGTGCGCCAAGCCCGCGCGAGCCGCCGATGACAAGGGCGGTGCTCCCAGCAAACTCGCCAGCGGAAATACGCGACATCACGACTTCCATGGCTGGCTGTGCCACAGGTGGCATGCGGGCAAAACTGTCGACTGTGCCGGTAAATCCGCCCCCATCTACGCTCATCCGCACGAGACGGAACCGGGGATCCGCCGAAGTCACGCAATAGTTGATGCTGTCGGACGGCCGCCCGGGCTCGCAAGCGGTGAATGACAGGCCGCCGAAGATGGAATGCAATCCGGGACAGACCATGCCAACGAGGCGGGTGGAACACGCGAGCGCCGACGTGCGTACCGCGCGCCAGTGGTTCGAGATGTGTGGAAAGGCCGCTGCAATCACGGCCGGAGCCACGGCGAACAGAACTCGCCCGGTCCGTCCTGACATTTCCTCCAACAGAAGGTTCGCCGGATCGTCTGGCTGTATCGCTCCCTTGGTCATGCCACTGTCATGGGCAGGGACGCGATCTGGCGCCGGAGAGCCAAACATAGCCGAGAGGCGAAGCACGACGCTATCCTCGACCGCGACTTCGAGCCGAAATCCCTTTGGATCAATACTGGTGACCGCGGCTTCCGCAGTTTCGCCAACATAAAGCAGCTTCACGAAACTGCACCTGATGCTCGCGATGGGCGGTATTTCGGGATGCGCCTGGACGAAGCTGTCCAGCGACCAGAGGAGTGTGTGGATGCCATGCACAACCGGCGCACCTGCCAGGGTTCGCCTGGCAGCGATCGCGTCGAGGTGCATGGGATTGCGATCGCCGGAGAGTGCGGCGAAGTGTTCCTGGTCGCGCGCGGTGAAGAGCTTCTCAGCGAGTCGGGTCGCCATCACTTTGCACCGGAATATATGGGTGGACATTGTCGTGCAGTACACCTCTAGGATGCGCAATCATTTGCCCCTGCGCCTACGAGTAGTCGACCGCCACCACGTGATGCGCCCAGTCGAGCCAGGGCAGCAGCGCCTCGATATCGGCAGTGTCGATCGTGGCGCCACCCCAGATGCGCAACCCCGGCGGCGCATCGCGATACGCACCGATGTCGTAGGCGACGCCCTCGTTCTCCAGCAGCGCCACGAGCCGTTTCGCGACCGCCGCCTGGCCATCAGCCGACAGCGCGACAAACCACGGCGCCACCAGCTGCAAACAGATCGA
>JBGPND010000155.1:0-12451 GCA_041487355.1 Acetobacteraceae bacterium
ACATCCCCCACCGGCCCTACCCCCCACGTCTGGGCGGGGCGTGTCCCGGCCATCCGTCGCGGCCCCCGTGCTGGTACGGTGGCCCGGGACACGCCCGGCCATGACGGTAAAGGAATGGCTTATGGGTCGTCGTCAGTGTGACTCGGTATGAAATATCCCGCGCAGCCAGGCGCAGGACTTGTCCATCGCTTCGCCGGCCTTCTCCACTAGTCCGACCCAGAAGAAGAACCCGTGGTTCATGCCGTCCCAGCGTAACAGGACGCACGGCGTCCCCGCGGCGCGAAGCCTTTCGGCGTAGAGCTCGCCTTCATCGCGCAGTGGATCGTACTCCGCCGTGACCACAAGCGCGGGCGGAAGGCCGCTGCAATTCGGTGCTCGGAGTGGCGACGCGTAGGGGTCGGCTGCCTCGGCCGGATCGCTCAGGTAGTGCTGCCAGAACCATCGCATCGTCTCGCGCGTCAGCCCGTAGCCTTCCGCGTTCTGTTCATAGGATGGCGTTCCAGGTGTGTGGTAATCCGTGACGGGGTAGATCAGCAGTTGCCCGCACAAAGCCGGCCCCGCTTCGTCGCGGATGCGCAGCGCGGTTGCCGCCGCGAGGTTGCCGCCGGCGCTATCGCCGCCCACAGCCAGTCGCCTCGTATCGCCATTCAGTTCGGCCGCATGCTCGGCCACCCAGCGCGTCGCGAACACACAGTCGTCCAGGCCGGCGGGAAATTTGTGCTCGGGTGCCAGGCGGTAATCGACCGAGACCACAACGCATCCGGCGCCGGCGCACAGGTTGCGACACATGCCGTCGTGCGTGTCGAGACTGCACAGCACGAACCCGCTGCCGTGAAAGAATGCCAGCAGCGGGAATGGCCCCTGTCCCGCGGGGTGGTAGATGCGCAGCCGCAGGTCACCGCCCGGCCCCTGGATGGTGCGCTCGGTCACTGAGCCGATGGAAGCCGGCGGCGCCATGATGCGGATGCGCGCCTCATACTGAGCCCGGGCGACCGGGACCGACAGCGTATGCGTGGCCGGCACCCCGGTTCCCTTGTCGAGCAAGGCCTGGATCTGCGGGTCTACGGACATGCTTCCTCCTGTTGCAAAGAGCGGGCACCTTGGCTGGATTGCAGGGCTAGTGAAGAGGACCTGGCTGATGGAGATCAAGAGGCTGCTGGTCGCGAACCGCGGGGAGATCGCGATCCGCATCATGCGCAGTGCGGCGGAGCTGGGCATTCGCACGGTTGCCGTGCATTCGGCGGACGATGCGCAATCGCTGCACACGCGATGCGCCGACGAGGTGCGTGCACTCGATGGCACCGGTGTCGCCGCCTATCTGGACGGGCCGCAATTGGTCGCAGTGGCCAAGGAAGCTGGATGCGATGCGATCCATCCCGGCTATGGGTTCCTCAGCGAGAACGCGTCCTTTGCGCGGCTATGTGCGGAAGCCGGCATCACCTTCGTCGGGCCACGGCCGGAGACGCGCGACCTGTTCGGCGACAAGGCGGCGGCCCGCCGCTTCGCCGCGCGCTGCGAGGTGCCGGTGATTCCGGGGACCTCGGGGCAGACCAGCCTTGAGGAAGCGCATGCGTTCCTCGATTCGCTGGGTCGCGGCGGGGCGATCATGGTCAAGGCAATTGCCGGCGGCGGTGGCCGCGGCATGCGCGTGGTCACGCATCCCGATCAGCTCGCGGTCGCCTTCGAGCGCTGCCGTGCGGAAGCGTTGCAGGCCTTCGGCAACGGCGAGCTTTATGTCGAGGGACTGTTCCCCCGCGCGCGTCACGTCGAGGTACAGGTGCTTGGCGACGGCACGGGCGCGGTCGCGCATCTGTGGGAGCGTGAGTGCAGCATCCAGCGCGAACGCCAGAAGCTCATGGAAATCGCCCCCGCGCCGTTCCTGCGCCCTGCGATCCGTCAACGTCTGTTGCAGGCTGCCACGGCTCTGGCTTCCGCCTCCAACTATCTGAATGCCGGCACGTTCGAGTTTTTGGTGGACGCGACGTCGGACACCGACGATGCGGCAATCGCCTTCATCGAAGCCAATGTGCGGTTGCAGGTGGAGCATACGGTGACCGAGCAGGTCACCGGCATCGATCTTGTGCGTGCGCAGCTTGAGATTGCGAATGGGCGAACGCTTGCGACGTTGCGATTGCGGCAGCAGGATATCCCGTCGCCACGCGGCATGGCGCTGCAGGCTCGCGTCAACCTGGAGAGCATGACCCAGGACGGTCGCGTTCGCCCGGCGGGCGGGGTGCTGAGTGCTTACGAACCGCCATCGGGGCCGGGCGTGCGGGTGGATGGCTATGGTTATGCCGGCTATCGCACCAATCCCCGATTCGATTCGCTGCTGGCGAAGGTGATTGTCCATTCCGGCTCCGACCGGTTCGCGGATGTTGCCGGCAAGGCGGCGCGTGCCCTGTCGGAGTTTCGTATCGCCGGTGTCGCGACGAATGTCGGCTTTCTGCAGGCGCTGTTGCGCCATCCCGACGTGCTGGCGGGCCGGGCGCACACGCGGTTCGTGGAGCAGCATGTCGGCGAACTGCTTGCCGCCGACGCGTCCATGGAGCGCCGCTACTTCGAGCCGTCGACCGCCGCGCCACGCATGCCTGGCGCCAGACTGGCAACCAACGATCCGCTGGGCGTCGTGCAGTACGGCAAGACCGGCGGCCCGGCGACCTCCCAGGAGCCGCAAGCCGACGATCCCGTCGGCCCCGAGGGAACCGCGCCGCTGCGCGCACCGATGCAAGGTACCATCGTCGCGATCAGCGTGGCTGAAGGCGACGAGGTCAGGCCGGGGCAGGAAGTCCTCGTGATGGAAGCGATGAAGATGCAGCACGCCATCGGCGCAAGCACAAGCGGCGTCGTGCGCGCGATCACCATCGCGGTTGGCGATACGGTATTCGAGAGCCATCCGCTTGCCTTCATCGAGGAGCGCGAGGCAACCGACGGTGCCGCTCATCGGGAGCAGGAGATCGACCTGGACCTGATCCGTCCCGATCTCGCCGAGGTGCTGGAGCGCCGCGCACAGGCGTTCGATGCGGCTCGCCCCAAGGCTATTGCGCGCCGCCGCGCGGCAGGGCAACGCACTGCACGGGAAAACCTCGAGGATATCTGCGATCCGGGCTCGTTCGTCGAATATGGCTCGCTCGTGCTCGCCGCGCGCCGACGCACGACGCCGCTCGATGAGCTGATCGAGCAGTCGCCGGCGGATGGTCTGATCATGGGCCTGGCCACGATCAACGGCGAGACGTTTCCCGAGGAGCGCAGCCGCGCCGTCGTCGTATCGTACGACTACACGGTGATGGCCGGCACGCAGGGCCATATGGGCCATCACAAGCAGGACCGCATGTTCGAAATGGCCGGCAAGTGGCGCCTGCCTGTCGTGCTGTTTGCCGAGGGCGGCGGCGGGCGCGGCAGCGACACCGACAATGTCAGCAACATGAGCGACACGTTCTATCGGCTGCCGGCGCTGAGCGGCCTTGTGCCGCTGGTCGGTATCGCGTCGGGACGCTGCTTCGCCGGCAACGCCGTGTTGCTCGGCTGCTGCGACGTGATTATCGCCACCGCCAACTGCACCATCGGCATGGCCGGGCCGGCGATGATCGAAGGTGGCGGGCTGGGAGTCTACCGCCCGGAAGAGGTCGGGCCGATGAGCGTGCAGGTGGCCAATGGCGTTGTCGACATCGCGGTGCGCGACGAGGCGGAGGCGGTGAAAGTCGCGCGCCACTACCTGTCGTATTTTCAGGGCCGGATCGACACCTGGAGCTGCGCCGATCAGCGCGAGCTGCGCCACGTCGTGCCGGAGAATCGGCTGCGGGGCTACGACATGCGCAGCCTGATCGAAACGCTGGCCGACGCGGGCTCGATGCTGGAAATCCGCCGCGGCTTCGGCCTTGGCATGATCACGGCGTTCATCCGCATCGAGGGCAGGCCGATGGGCGTGATCGCCAACAACCCAATGCATCTCGGCGGCGCGATCGACAGTGACGCGGCCGACAAGGCCGCACGGTTCATGCAGCTTTGCGACGCGCACGATATCCCGCTGCTGTCGCTGAATGACAATCCGGGCAACATGGTCGGGCCCGAGGCGGAGAAGACGGCGCTAGTACGCCATTGCTGCCGCACGTACCTGATCGGTGCCAATCTGACGATCCCGACATTCTTTGTGATGACGCGCAAGTCGTATGGATTGGGCAAGCTCGCCATGACCG
Source organism: Acetobacteraceae bacterium (assembly GCA_041487355.1). Lineage (GTDB taxonomy): Bacteria > Pseudomonadota > Alphaproteobacteria > Acetobacterales > Acetobacteraceae > JAMXLO01. The sequence continues at coordinate 4,194 of JBGPND010000155.1, forward strand.
GCGGCAGCATGCGCCTCGGGGTTTTCGCCATCGCCTGGCCGACCGGCGAGTTTGGCGGCATGGGTCTGGAGGGACAGGTCAAGCTGGGCCGCCGCAAGGAGTTGTCCGCTATTGCCGATCCCGCCGAACGGCTGGCGGCCTATGAACGGATGGTGGCCGAGTTGTACGAGCGCGGGAAGGCACTGAATGCCGGGTCGCTGTTCGAGGTCGATGAGGTGATCGATCCAGCCGATACGCGCAAGTGGCTCGTGGCCGGACTGCGCTCCATGCCGCCGACGCCGCAGCGCGAAGGCAAGAAACGGCCCTGCGTCGATGGCTGGTAGCAATTATACCAACCGCCCAATGCGATAGCCGGAGCACGCCATCGACCTCACTTCAGCCGTCATGGCCGGGTCAAGCCCCATAGGCATCAGGATAAGCAGCGGCGGGGAATACTTTGGCTGGAGGTACCGTTCCCTCCACGTCATGGCCGGGCTTGACCCGGCCATCTATCGCGGCAGAGGTGCTTGGACAGATGCCCGGGTCAAGCCCGGGCATGACGGGCGGGAGGACGTTCGCCTCCACCCAGGCCCTTATCCTTATGCATATGGGGTCAAGCCCGACCATGACGAGACGAGGCGGGCTCTACCGTCATGGTTGCCATCGGGAAATGCGTGATGGGCCCGGTAAACGGCGGAAACCGTTGGAACGACGCGCGCATGTCGTGGCGCACCGGCGAGTTCAGCGCGGCGGTCAACGCGGCCTGGCTGTCGAACACCACCTTGTTGCGTTGCATGTGTTCCACCCGCTGCCAGGGCAGGCAGCCGCACCAGTCTATACAGGTGTAGATCTCGATCTGCCGGATATCAGGGAAGCGCGCCATGATCGGCGGATGGTCGGCAATGTAGTGGGTGAGCCAGGCGACCAGATCCTCGGCGCGGCCTTCATAGGCAACAAGATAGGTGCAAGGCAGTTCGCCTGGCGGCGTGCGGAATGTCGCATCCGGAACCGGGTAACTGCGCACCAGCATCGCCTGCTGGGTCACGCTGGCGCCGTTCAGCGACGGCAACGCGCCGGGCGTTGCAAGCCCCTGCAGATAGCCGGCGGGCGCAGTCGCCGCCTCCAGCGCCGCGATGTCGTGGAAATACAGTTGCAGACCGAGCAGCGGTGGCGGGCCATCGTCCAGATAGGGATCGTTGGTGCTGGATGGCGTGAAGATCAGTGCCTGCCGCAGGTCGGGCGTCGCGGCAATGAAACGGGTGAGCCAAGCCAGGTCGGCATCGCTCACACGCGACCGCGGCGCGGCGGGGTGGCGAAACAGTGCAAGCCAGCAGACCGTCATGTGCGGAACAATCCCGCGACGGCGGCTGGTGCGTAACCGGGTGCCACGCGCACGTCCACCACGGCGACGGCGCCAGCTTCGACTGCCTCGATCGCCGCGCGGAATGTCGGTGCCAGATCGGCGCCATCCGTAATCGGCCCAAAGCCCTGCGCGCCTTGTGCCTGGGCAAGCCGCGCTAAATCGATCTCCGGATCCGCGATCCGCTGCCCGATCCAGCGGTTCTCCACCGGCCGGTTCCGCATCCGGGCAACGCGCTCCTGATGCAGTTCGTCATTGAAGAAGGAACGGTTGTTGGCGACAACCACCAATAGCGGAATGTTGTAGTGCACGGCTGTCCACAGCGCGGTGGCGCCCATCAGGAAGTCGCCGTCGCCACAGACTGCCACCGGAAGTCTGCCACTGGCGCGCAACGCCAGTGCCGCGCCGACGGATATCCCGGGGCCGCCACCGATCCCGGCGCCGCCGTCGGAGCCGATATAATCGAGCGGATGATGGAACGGCCACAGCGCCGCATTCCATGACAGCGAAACGTGCAACAGCGAGGCAGGCCGCACACCGATCGCCTGACGCAACATATGCGTCATCTGGGCAACGCTGATGTGGCTTGGCTCGACGGCTGGTTCGGGTGGCGACGGCGGCGGCTCCGCGTGACCCGCAGCCTGCTGCGGCAATTGCGCCAGCATGGCGGCAACCACGGTATCCGCACCGGCCGCAATGAACAGATCGGCGGGCGCCAACGCCTGATGATCCATGCTCCAGCCGTTGTGGAGCTGATGATCCAGCGAAACGTTGATCACCTTCGCGGCGGGAGCGACCGTCCCGCATGCGGCCTTCAGCGCCCCCGCCAGATCTACCCAGTCGAGGCTCAGGATCACATCCGCCGCCGCGATCGCCTGCGCTGCCTCCTGCACCGGGAATGTTGCGGGGGCGCCGGCATGCAATGGATGGTCGGTGGGGAACACCGCGGCGCATTTCAGGTCGGTCACCACCCGCGCCCGCAACGTCTCCGCCAAAGCAACGCGATTGGCCCATGCCTGCTCGCTGCGCGAACCGCGACCCATCAGGATCACCGGTCGCTTCGCCTGCAGCAGTATCGCGACAGCCTGGGCGACCTGCTCGGGCGGAGCCGCGGACGACACGTCCGGCATGAAGCGCGCGGCATCGATCGGCGGCAGCGGATCCGTCAGCGGTGCCTCCTGCATGCCGGCATCGAGATTGACATAGACCGGACCCATCGGCGCCGAACGCGCCAGCCAGCAGGCACGCAGCAACGCCTCGCGCGCCGCCTCGGCCGACGCCGGCTGGTCATCCCACTTGGTATAGCCGCGGATCAGCGCACCCTGGTCGCGCGCGGTATGGATCCAGTCGATCCAGGGACGGCGCTTCGGCGCATCCACCGGTCCGGTCGCGCCGAGCACCAGCACCGGCATCCGGTCACACCAGGCGTTGAAGATCGCCATCGTCGCGTGCATCAGCCCGACATTGGAATGCACCGCGGCCGCCATCGGCTTGCCGGTGACCTTGGCGTAACCGTGCGCGATCGCCACGGCATGCTCTTCGTGCAGGCAGAGCAGCATCTGCGGCTGCACATTGCCGAGATGGTTCACCAGGCTGTCGTGGAAGCCGCGATAGCTGGCACCGGGGTTGAGTGCGATGAACGGTATTTCCAGGGCGCGCAGCGTCTCCGCGACGACATCGCTGCCGAACAATGCGTTGCCCGACGGCAGTGGCAGAGGCCGCTCGATCGGCGCGCCCGAGCGGTCGGCGAGATGGTTCTGGTGGTCAGCCATGCCGGGACTCCTTTTGGGTGCTCAGCGCACCGGCCCGTTCTTGTTCCAGTCGGTCGCATTGCTGTGCAGCATGAAATCGCCGACACACAGCGGGACATATTTCGGCGGATTGCCTGGTCCCATGCAGCTCGGCAGACATTCGACCACCGCATCGAAGTCGGGAATGGCGAAGAACGGCACGGAGTAGCGCTCGCTACCCGATCGGTTGATGACGCGATGGGGCGTGGAGGCGAACCGGTCGTTGGTCCAGCGCGCCATCATGTCCCCGATATTGATCACGAAGGTGCCCGGCATCGGCGGCACATCGATCCAGTCGACGCCATGCTGGACCTGCAGTCCGCCGACGTCTCCCTGTGCCAGGATCGTGAAGGCGGTGGTGTCCGCATGAGGGCGCAAGCCGAACTGGCGACCCGGGGTGACCGGCGGGTGCGGCGGATAGTGGATCAGATTGATCTGCGTCAGAGGCTTGCGGTAGGCGCCGAGGAAGTAGTCCTCGTCGACATCCAGCGCGAGCGCGAAGGCGCGCAGCAACGCGCTCGAAAGCCGCTCCGTCTGGTCATAATAGCCAAGCAGCGTTTCACGCCATCCCGGCAGGTTGTCAGGCCACTTGTTGCGTGCATGCACGCGGTTGCCGGCAACGATGTCGGGATCGTCCTCCGGCAATTCGTGCTGATACTTGAAGCTCTCGTTGAGGTCGGGCGCGTCGGCCTTGTCGCTGTAGATGCGCGAGCCCAATGGCTGGTAGCCGCGGTTCGGGCCGATCGCCAGCCTGACCTTCATGCGCTTTTCCAGCGGCAGCGCGAAGAAGCGCCGCGATGCGGCGAAGATCGCATCGATCTCGGTCTGCGGGACCCCGTGGTCGGCCAGATAGAAGAAACCCGTGCCTTCGCAGGCTTCCCTGATCTCGCGCGCGACGGTCCTCTTGCCGTCATTGCTGCCGGCCAGGAATGCCGCGAAGTCGATCATCGGCACGCGCTGCCCAGAATGGCTCACGATGGGAACTCGCAGGAATGTTATGAGCCATAGTTAATGTAGCCGTCGCCAGATTGTCCATATAGGCCTTTGTCAGCTGAACATCGAAGAAGGAACGGCCCATGCCCTTCGATGCGATGGTCGCGGTAACGCGGCAGAGAACGGTTTCCGAGGCACTCGAACGCCACGGTCTTACCCAAGTCGCCTGGGAGGTGCTGGCGGCACACAAGCAGGCGCAGCTCGAAAAATTCGGCCCGAGCTTCTGGTACCGGCACCAGGCGGCGGTTTCGATGGGGCTGGTCGTTGCCAGCCCTGTTGTTGGGGCCTTTGCTGGCGCGATCAACGGCTTCACCGGGCGTTCCAGCGCCCTGACGATCGGCAGCAGCTTTGCGTGGATGTGCCTCGTTGCGGTCCTCACCGGTGTGGGATTGATCCGCTTGCGCGCCGGCTCGCATTGGAGGGAGCGCTGGATCCCCGCCGGCCTGCTCGGCGATCTCGGCGTTCCCGAACCCATCGCCGCCACGGCCCGCCTGCTGCGGCGTGACTTGCCGGGGGCGACGCTAATCCTTGGCGAGTTGATGCGCGAGGAGGTTGTGCTCGATCCCTACCTGCTGCTTGAGTACGGGGACGAGCGCGTATGTCTCGGCATATGGGAGGATGGGGAGGTCATCGCCTGTGCCCAATAAGACGGGTGGCTGCAACGGGTCACGGCCGGGTGCGACCCGGCCGCCATGTGGCGGTGACGGTGACCTCTGGGTCCCCGCTTGCGCGGGGATGACAAGTTATTGAGGCGGCTTGTTTTTTTGTCATCCCCGCGCAAGCGGGGATCCAGGATATTGCGGGAATAGCGACGGAGCGGTTTCTTTCACACGCTCATTCGCGGGCATGACGACAGCAGGCCGGTGGGTCGTCCTCTTGGGAAATGGTCTTACGCCGGAATCCGCACGGGCAGCGACCTGATGCCGTGGATGAAGTTTGAATAGACGCGCTGCGGCTCGTCCATCACTTCCACCACCGGGTGCCGCGGCAGCAGCTCCTCCCACAGGATGCGAAGCTGCAGCTCGGCCAGCCGGTTGCCGACGCAGCGGTGGACGCCGAAGCCGAAGGAGAGATGCTGGCGCGGCCGGGCCCGATCGGTGATGAACCGATCCGGCTCCTCGATGGCGTCCGGGTCACGGTTGCCTGATACGTACCAGATCACGACCTTGTCACCCTTGCGGATCTGCTTGCCGCCGATCTCGGCATCCGCGGTCGCCGTCCGGCGCATGTGGATCACCGGCGTCACGTAGCGGATGATCTCGGACACCATGCTCGGGATGAGCCCGGGGTTCTCGCGCAGCTTGCGATACTCGTCGGGATGCTGATGCAAGGCGAGCAATCCGCCACTCATCGAATTTCGCGTGGTGTCGTTGCCGCCGACGATAAGCAGCGCCAGATTGCCCATGAATTCGCGCAGCGGCATCTCCCGCGTCGACGCGCCGTGCGCCAGCATCGACAGCAGGTCGAACTTTGGCGGTCCCTTCGCGCGTTCGTTGCACAGCCCGGCCATGGTCTCGGCCATCTGCTTCATCTCGTCGAAGCGTTCCTGCTCCGAATGCACCGGCGCGTCGGGCGCATTGACGTTGCAGATCGCCACGTCGGACCAGTAGGTGAGCTTGCGGCGCGCCTCCCAGGGAAAGTCGAACAGCGTGGCGAGCATCATCGTGGTGAGCTCGACCGACACGCGGTCCACCCAGTCGAATGCCTCGCCCCGCGGCAGGCCGTCCAGCACGCGACACGTCCGCTCGCGGATGATCGGCTCCATATTGGCGAGATTGCCTGGCGCGACGATGGGGCTCACGACCTTGCGCTGCTCGTCGTGCCGCGGCGGGTCCATCCGGATGAAGCTCGGCCGTTCCATGCCCTTGGGCTGCTCCTCGATCTGGATGCCGCCCAGCTCAGAGGCCGAGGAGTAGACGCCGTGGTTCACCTCGACATGCATGATGTCCTTATATTTCGTCACCGCCCAGTAGGGGCCGTAGCGGCTGTCGGGACAGTAGTGCACCGGGTCCTCGCGCCGTAGCCGCGCGAAATACGGATACCACGTGTCGTCCTGGTAGAGCTGCGGGTCGCTGACGTCGATCGCCTCAAGCGGGATCGCGTAGGCATCCTTGGCGGGGTCGGCATTGACGAGTGCGTTCATGGCCGTGCTCCACATTGGCTGATCTGCGTCGGCAATGCCGGCGCTCAGTGCTGTCCCTCCGGCATTCGGACAAGCAGTCCGTCGAGTTCTTCTGTCATCCTGATCTGGCACGACAGCCGCGAGTTCGGCTGCGCGACGGCGGCAAAGCTCAGCATGCTGGCTTCCTGGGAGCCGGGCACCGGCGTGCCGGTCTCCTCCAGCCACGCGGCATCGACATAGACATGGCAGGTGGCACAGGCGCACTCGCCGCCGCAATCCGCGTCGATGCCGGGGATGTTGTTGTCGACCGCGCCGCGCATGACCGAGGTGCCGACCGGCACGTCCACCTCGTGCGCGGTGCCGTTGAATTCGACATAGGTAACCTTCGGCATGTTCCTCCCTCGGGCTCCGGGTTGGTCTAGGCGGCGAGTTTCCACATCGAGCATGACACGTCTCGCAGCCTGGCCGCTACGGTCTGCTTCCGCCTGGCGATCATCGTCCGCCCGGCCATGAATTCGGTTGGGGCGTTGACCGCCTCCACCGCCTGCACGGTGCCGTCGGCGGCCAGGTGGAAGATGGCGAAGGCTCCGCCCGCCGGATCCCCGCGAACGACGCTTTCCGACACGTCGAACAGGAGGCCGGCGATCTGCAGCCGCACCTCGTACTGATCGGACCAGAACCAGGGAACCTCCGGCGCCGGAGGCGGACGACCGCACAAAGAAGCTGCAGTCTGCTTCGCCTGTTCCAGCGCATTCGGCACGCTCTCGAGCCGACCCATGCGGTGATACAGCGGCAGCGGCCGATGGGTGCAGTCGCCGATAGCCTGGATCGCGGGGTCGGATGTGCGCGCGGCGATGTCGACGACGATGCCGTCGGCACAATCCAGCCCGGCCGCACGGGCAAGCGCATCGTTCGGCATCGCGCCGATCCCGACCAGCACGGCGTCGCAGGGAATCTGCCTGCCGTCCGACAGGCGGACGCCAGTGACGTGGCCGTCAGTGCCTTCGAATGCCTCCACCGCGGCATCGAGCACGATGCGCACGCCATCGACTGCGTGGCGCCGTTGCATGAAATCCGAGAGCAAGGGGGAGGCGACCCGCGCCAGCACGCGCGATTCGCGTTCGATCACGGTGACATCGACGCCGAGCGCGCGAGCGGAGGCGGCGGCTTCCAACCCGATATAGCCGGCGCCGATGATCGCGAGGCGCAGGCCCGGTTGCAGCGCCGCCTTGAGGCGATCGGCGTCGGCCACTGTACGCAGTTCGAAGACGCCGGCGAGCTCGCGTCCCGGCACGGGCAGCACTTTCGCGCGTGCGCCAGGCGCAAGGATCAGATGATCGTAGGCGATGCGCTCGCCCGTCCCAAGCGTCAGTGTCCGGCTCGCGCGGTCGATCTCCGTCACCGGTGACGACAGGTGCAGGGCGATATCGTTCGCGGCATAGAACGTCGCCGGCCGCAACAACACGCTGGCGAGATCGCTGTCTCCCTTGAGCCAGGCCTTCGAGAGGGGCGGGCGTTGATAGGGCGGGACCGGTTCGGCGCCGATCAGGGTGATCGACCCCTTCCAGCCATACTGACGCAGCAACGCGGCGGCGGAGCCCCCGGCATGGCCGGCGCCGACGATCACGACGCGCGCGGACACCTCGTTCATTCCGGCAAACTAGAGGACCACTCGGCGGCGGCGCAATTCCGACCGGTCAGCACAGGCTATCTGCGGTAGTCTGCACCGGCGGCGAGGTCGGAGAACGAACGATGAGAGCTGCGGTCGTGAGGCTCATGATCACCGGTGCGATCATGCTGCCGGGCCATCCGGCACGCACTGCGCCGTCGGACAATGCCGATCCGGCTCTCGCGCCGTGGTTCAACAGCCTGCGGGCCCCATGGACCAATGCGCTGTGCTGCTCGATCGCCGATTGTCGTTCGACTGATTCCCGTATCAACGGGGATCACTACGAGGCATTCGTCGGTGGTCAGTGGCGCCCTGTGCCGCCGGACAGGGTTCTACAGCGAGCCG